>JADGQC010000105.1 GCA_017882125.1 Anaerolineales bacterium | reverse complement strand
AAAACCAGATCATCAATAAAGGAGGTTTGATATGAAGAAGTATTTCTTTCTCATCATCATCGTCCTGATGCTGGCATCCTGTACACCTACCGTTCACCATGAAACAACGCCGACCTTTCGCTTTGGCGTTCCTGTTGAAAGCGAATCGAACGCACTAATTGCGGCTCAATTAGGGCTGAGAGCGAGCTTCGATTACACAGAGCCTCTGAAAGTGGTCAAAGTGGAGCAAATGAGCTTTGGGGAATATAGCCAATTCGTAGGCGCATCCAACAATAGACCAGCGGATACGCAAGTATGGCTTGTCATATATTTTGATAATCTATGGCGGGTCGGTCCAAGACCCATGGGAACACCCCCTCCGCCATTTCATGGCTGTGTATACGTAGCTATCAATGCTGCTGATGGCATGCCTTTAGAGGTAGGCGGTCCAGTTTATTTAGGCATAACAGAATGTGACCAATAACCCTGATCAATCAATTATGAGGCAGCCCAACACCACCTGGCGGGAAGCGGCTGAACCAAACCATTAAGAATCGCTTCTCATGATGATCTCAATGCAATAAGGAATCTGACGCATTGAGTTCATCGAAGCAACGGCTGCTGTTTAGCTCGGTGAATCGCTCAGGCGGTTTCCTTTCGGTGTCCGTAACCAGAAAGCGAAATGACCATGAAATCAACTTTCAACTTCCATCCAATCGTTAATTTCCTGGGCGATTTGAGCCTGCATAATTCCAGGGATTGGTTTGAAATGAACCGCCCGGCTTATGAGCTTGCCCGGGACACTTTTGCGGGATTCATCGACTACCTGGTCGATGAATTAAGAGCCTCCGACAATTTGCTGGGTCTTTCTGCCAGGGATTGCGTCTTAAGGATCTATCGTGACATCCGCTTCTCGAAAGACAAATCACCTTACAATACGCACCTCTCGGCGATAATTGCGCCTGGCGGGAAAAAATCGATTCTGCAGGCCTATTATGTTTCAATCGGACCGGATGGACATTCCTTAATCGCGGGTGGGCTGCATATGCCTGCACCGGAGCAATTAAGCCTGTTCCGTCAGGTGGTTGCCAGGGACGCCACTGCCTTTAAGGTCATCACAGCTAATAGAATCTTTGTTGAAGAGTTTGGAAAAATTGAAGGTGAGCGACTCAAGACCGCGCCGAAAGGCTATGACCGCGACCATCCTGAGATCGAGTTACTTAAACTAAAGGAAGTGACCGCCTCGCATTATTTCTCAGACCGGGAAGTCCTGGCGGGCGATTTTCTTGACAGGGCGGTTATTGTTTGCCGGGCGATGAAGCCGTTCCTGGATTATCTAAACAAGGTCTTGCAGTAGGGTCGCACGGGCAAGCCATGCGGTCGCCTAACATCGATTTCCATTTAATTCTCCACATCTGTTCCCCCTATCCCATTAGCACCTGCACCTCGTGCGGCAGCCTGTCCTCCACCAGCGGAACCTGGTTGCCGGGTAGTGGTTTTCCATCCAGCAGCACCTGCTTGACACCGCGGTTAATGTTTTGCGGGTTCTCCACGCTGATCCGGTAATGGGTGTTTCCAAAACGGTAATCTACTTTAAATTCCGGCCAACTGCTGGGGATGCAAGGGTTGATGGTGAGCGCTGCGCCCGTCCTGGTGATGCCCAGGATGGCTTCGATTCCCAGGCGGTACATCCAGCCCGAGGAGCCGGTGTACCAGGTCCAGCCCCCCATCCCCCCATTCGGAAACTGGCTGTAAATATCGGCGGCCATGACATATGGTTCCACCTTATAACGCCTGATTTTCTCTGGCGTATCCGCATGGTTGGTGGGGTTCAACATATGAAACAAATCCCCGGCCCGGTCTCCCTGACCCAGCGCTGCAAAAGCCCATGCGCTCCAAACCGCGGCATGCGTATACTGTCCGCCGTTTTCGCGCACTCCCGGCAGGTAACCTTTGATGTAACCGGGGTCGTCTCCCGTCTTGTCGAAGGGTGGAGTAAACAACAAAACCATCTGCTCGGCCTGCTTTACCAGTAGTCTGTTCACGGATTCCATCGCCTGCGCCGCCCGTTTCGGGTCCCCCGCCTGCGATAGCACTGACCACGATTGCGCGATCGAATCGATCCTGCACTCGCTGTTTTCGTGCGATCCCAACAGTTTACCGTCATCATAATATGCGCGCAGGTACCAGTCTCCATCCCAGGCATGGGCTTCGAGCGCCTGGGATAACTTCTCCGCCTGCTGAAGGAAGGGGGCGGGGTCATCCTTCATCTGCGCAACCAGCGCGCTGAAACGCTTGAGAGTGGCGTACAGGAACCAGCCCAGCCAGATGCTCTCGCCGCGCCCTTCCACACCCACCCGGTTCATCCCATCGTTCCAATCCCCTGTGCCCATCAGTGGCAGGCCGTTGACCCCGCTGGTTGTGCTCTTTTCCATCGCCCGCCGGCAGTGTTCATATAATGAAAACGTCTTGTCGGTGGATTCAAACAGGGCATATCGTTCTATTTCAGTGGGCTTAAGTGCTTCACCTTTCAGGAACGGGATGGCCTCGCTCAAAATGGCAGTGTCACCGCTGACCGAAACATACTCTGCCGTGACGTATGGCAGCCATAACGGATCATCTGAAATTCGCGTACGTATCCCACGGTCCGCAGGCGGATTCCACCAGTGCTGCACATCCCCCGCCTCGAATTGATGGCTTGCCGCCTCCAAAATGTGGGCACGTGCCAGGTCTGGGCGGGATAAAAGGACCGCCATCACGTCCTGGAGCTGGTCGCGGAATCCAAACGCCCCGCTCGATTGATACAACGCCGTGCGCCCCCACAAGCGGCAGGAGAGCGTCTGGTACAGCAGCCAGCGGTTGAGCATCAAATCCATGCCGGGGTCGGGCGTTTTAACCGTGATCGCATTCAGGATATCGTCCCACTGGTTCTGCACAGCCTTCCAAATGGAGTCGACCTCGCCCGCCGCCTGGATCTTTTCGATCAGCGCCAGGCTTTCTGCCCGGTTGGCCCCTTCACCGAGTAGGAAAAAGACCTCCTCCACCGCGCCGGGCGCCAGGTCAACATGCAGTTGGATTGCCGCGCACGGGTCCAGCCCTGCATTGACCGCGCTTGCCAGGCCGATCCGCCCGAGCGCCGCCGGGTTAGACAGGCTTCCCAGCCGTCCCAAAAACTCGGTCCGGTCAGCAGTCACACCATGCGGTTTTTTATTGGCAGCCAGGAACGCCACCCGCTCACCGAACTCGCTGTTAAAGCGGTTGCTGGCCAGCAAGGCATTTCTATCCGGGTCGAACTCCGGCATGATATGGGCTTGCTGCGTGTCACGCGTTGTGCCGAGCACCCATTCGGCGTAGTATGTGACCGTAACACGCCGCGGGCACTCCCAGAGATTTTGCAGGCGTAAATGCACAATTTTGACTGGCGCATCCGGCGCGGTAAACATGCGCAGGTTTTGGTTCAATCCGTGGCTCTGGCTCTCGAACCGCGAATAACCTGCCCCATGGTAAATCACGTGTGTTGTTTCTGCACCGGCGGGCATGGGCGTCGGACTCCAGACCAGCCCGAATTCCTCATCCCTCAGGTAAAGTGCCTCACCCGGCATGTCGCTGGTTGGGTCGTTGCCCCAGGGGGTCAAACGGTTCTCGCCGCTGTTCACTGCCCAGGTGCACCCGGAACCAGCTTCGGAGACCAGGAAGCCGAACTGCGGGTTGGCGATGACGTTGACCCACGGGTGGGGTGTATGCTCACCCGGCTGCAGGTGGATGATATATTCCCTGCCATCCCGGCTGAATCCGCCCAGACCGTTATCCATCAACAGATCGCCTGGTGCTTTTAGTACAGGCGTCGCTTCGGGCTCCTGCGCCGGGGACGCTGAGGGTGTGAACTCTGGCAGGCGCGTCGGCTTCACGGTTAATCGCAACGCGTGGTCTGCCAGGTTCCCGCCTGCTTCATCCAGGACAACTCCTGCCACCGTTTGAAGCAGGGTTTTCTCGGCTGGCTGAAGCTGGTCAGCACGCAGCACGAAAATACCGTCATGCTGGTTCAGTAAGGTCTCTGCGCCCAGGCGCCGGATCTGGCGCAGGATGGTGTTATGCAGGTCGAGCGAGTAGCCCGTATCCTGGTCGTTCAGGATGACCAGGTTGACCGTCACATGGCGGTTGCGCCAATATATGAAGGCTTGCACGGCTTCGGGCAGCAGGGGCGATTCACCGTCCCGGATACGCAGCAGCAAGATCGGGAAATCACCGGAGATGCCGAACGCCCATAATCCTGGCTGGCCCTTCTCGTTCTGCGCCAGCAGGTGCGGCGCGGGGCGTAATATCCCGCTCGAATATAGCAGGGCTGATAATATCCGCTGGTATTTTTCAAGGGTGCTGGTATTCAGCCCCATATCGACCAGCTCAACTTCGTTGCGGACGCGCGCCTTGTCGAAAGCACGGAAGATATCCTGCCCGGTCTGATAATGGGAAAGTTTTTCCAGCGCTTCGCCCCGGGAGACAGCCGCGAAGATCAGGAAGCTGACCCTGGTTTTCGAATGCGGCTTCAAGTCTATTTCTTGTGCCAGCGAGAAGATTGGATCAAGCGTTCCGCCGGTTAACCCGGGAAGCGGAAGGGTTCCGTCCTGCAACGCCAGCGGATTGCGCGTGGTCCGGCCCCTGCCCAGGAATTTGGCGCGGTCGGTCTCGAATTCACCGGTCATTTTCCGCCCGGCTTCGATCACCATTGCGTGTACCATCACTGCGGGTTTTTCATCCACAGAGCGCGGGCGCCGCTGGAACAGAAGGGCGTTCTCACGGGGTAGATATTCACTCTCGATGAATAGTTTGCTAAAGGCCAGGTGCCGCCGGTCGGTTGTCTGCTCCGCCAGCACTACTTCACCGTAACTGGTCAGTTTCAACCGCCGGGGACGGTCGCTGTCGTTCAATATGTTCACCCGTCGTATTTCGACGCCATCCGGACTGATTGTGATTCCTGTCCGCAGGGAAATGCCGTGCTCCGATTGCGGGAACTCCACCTTGTACGGATAAAAAAGTATATCCGTATCCCGTGCCACCTCAGAGCTTGATCCTTGCTCCGGCATACTTCCGATGGGCTGGCAGGTTGCGGACCAGAGCGCTCCGGTCTCACGATCCTGTAAATAAATCCACGTTCCCCATGAGTCCAGGGTGGTGTCGGATTGCCAGCGCGTCAGCGCAAGATCGCGCCATTGGCTGTATCCGCTTCCGGCATTGGTGATCATTACGCTGGCGTCGCCTTGGGAAAGGAAGTGCACCAGCGGAATGGGACTGTCCACAGGCACCCGCCACGGGGCGCTGTCCACCGAATGCACCCCCTCGGGGAGTTCCACCGCTTCATCGAAACGGGGAAATTCAAGGGGCGGGTTTAGCGGAACCTTTTCCTGGAGTAGAAGTTCCACGCTCTGGATATGCTCGTCGCTGTGAAAACGCCGTACCATCACATCATCTGACAGGTAGTTGCAGGCTGCCAGAAGGATCATGCCCTGGTGGTGTGCCATGTATGATTGCACGGTGGCATGTACTTCGCCGGCTGGCAGGCGCGTTTTGGTGAAGTCGAGAGCTTCATAAAAACCGTACCGCCCAAGCATATTCAAATGCTCCAGGTGTTCCATGTTTTCCAGAACTGCCTGCGGATCCAGTGAAAGTCCCAACAACGACGCATAGGGAGCGATGACCAACTCACCTGGCAGATCGCGGTTGAAGCCCAGTTCAGGCACACCGAAAGCCCGGTACTGGTAATTCAAATTTACATCGAACGCATAGTAGCCCGATTCTGAAATACCCCAGGGTACTTGCTTCTCCTGCCCGTAACGCACCTGCGCCTCGAGGGCCGCGTAACAACTGTCTGAGAGGAACGTTCCAGCATAGTTTTTTGTGAACAGCGCCGGCATGAGATATTCGAACATGGTGCCGCTCCAGGAAAGCAATACCTGTTTCCCGTTTACCATCGTCACCGGTCGCCCCAGGTGAAGCCAGTGACTCTGCGGAACATCCCCCTTGGCGATCGCGATCAAGCTCGCAACCCGGGCTTCGGAAGCCAGGAGGTCATAGTAACTCGGGTCGAGCTGTTCTGTGCTGGCGTTATAGCCGATGTGAAACACCTGCCGTTGCTCGTCGAATAAAAAGCGGAAATCCATCCCGGTTACCGCAGCATTCGCCTTCCCTGCAATTTCTTGATAATTATCCAACAGGCGCGTTACTGCCGTGTTCGCCGATAATAGATCAAGCTTCAATTTTCGACACCAGGTGCGCCCATCCTCGTACTTCGCCGGAACCGGGATTACCTCATCCCGTGCCGGAACCGGGATTACCTCATCCTTCAGCTTTTCCTGGAAAATTTTTAATTCTTTCAGGATGTGATCGTAAACCTCCGCAGCTTGTCCCAGCGAGGGCAGCTTAATAGGCAGTTTAGTACAGAACTCCTGCCATGCAGGGGTTTGCATAAACCCCGGCGTGGTTCCGGGTTGAGTACCGGCTCCTTGCGCATCAGGCAGGCGGCTGAGCCAGGGCGCGAATAAATCCAGACTGCGCTGCATGTCTTCCAGTTGGTGGTGCATTAAATTGAGATAGAGCTGGAGTTCTGATAGGGATTCTGCCTGGAGATTGGGATGGCTTTCAAGCAGTTCCAACAACCGATGCGAGACTCGTTCCCATCCCTCGCCAGAGAGCCAGGCAAGCGTATTTGTCCACTCCGCAGGTTCCTCCTGGATCTTGCTAAGGCGCTCGTATATGCTGGTCAATTCCACTTCGAAGGACTCTACGGAGGCATCCGGGTTGTTCTTTTCCAGCGCCTGCAGCGCTTCTGCCAGGATGTCCAGGATGGCAAGTAATCCCTGCCACTCCTTTTCGCCCAGTACCGGCGCATCCTTCATCGACAGGCATCCCTGCCTGAGCGTGATCAGGCTGGCAGCCAGGTTGCCGCCGTCCACCGTGGAGATATAGCGCGGTGGGAGAGCTGCCAGCGTCTGCGAGTCGTACCAGTTAAGCAGGTGCCCGCGGTAATGCTCCAGCTTGTCCATGCTTTCAAGGGTTATGCGTAAACGGACTGCCAGTTCTGACAAACCCAGGTAACCCATATCGTATGCAGATAACGTGGACAACAGGTACAGGCCAATATTGGTTGGTGTGGTGTAGTGCGCCACATTGCCGCGCGGCGATTCCTGGAAATGATCCAGAGGCAGCCAGTGGTCATCGGGACCTGCAAATTGCTCAAAAAAAGCCCAGGTGCGACGCGCCAGGCGCAGGACCTGTCTCCGCTGTGTCTCAGTAAGCGGCGAGGGAGTGTGGGTGATGGGTCTGCTGATCACGGTGGCAATTTGGGGTGCGATCAACCAGCCAACCAGCAGGGGTAATGCCACCCATAAAGCGCCCGGGTTGAAGATCGTGACAGTCGCCCCCAGCAGGATGGTTAAGATCAAAGATCCCGCCATCTCGTTCCAGGTTTCGTAACGCGCGTTCAACCCCCGCGCACGTGCCGCATTCGCCGCAGTTGTCCATTGCAGAAGGTTCCTTCGCTCGATCAACAGGCGGATCAGCGTCGTGCTGATTGCACCCAGCATAAGGAGTGCTTCATACGGCATAAACAGGACGCCCAGAATCCAGCGGACTAATGGGAACCGGGTTGGTTCGAAAATCTGTTTAAGGGTCAGCCGCCCGATACTGTGGCTGACCTGTTGAACGGTCTGCATTGCAACCGGCAGGGCGGAAGGCAGCAGTACCAGGAGAGTCCAGGCCCATGCTGCGCCGGGCAGGAACAGCCAGCCCGCCGCGAACATCGCCAACAGCGTGGGCGGCAGCAGGCTGCGCCGCAGGTTGTCGAATATTTTCCACTTGTTGATGGTGGACAACCTGTTGGGAGCCATTCCATTTTCCGTACGGACGATGGGGAATAACCAGGGTAGTAATTGCCAATCACCGCGGATCCAGCGGCGTAGGCGGCGGGCATAGACCGGGTAGCGGGAGGGATATTCCTCATACAGGACAATATCGGTGACCAGCGCTGCGCGTCCATAAATCCCTTCAAACAGGTCGTGGCTTAGCAGGGTATTCTGACGGATCTGACCTTTCAGGCTGCGCTCGAAAGCGGCCACATCGTAGATCCCTTTGCCAACATAACTGCCCTCGCCAAATAGATCCTGGTATACATCCGACACGGCAAACGAGTACAAGTCAAATCCCGCGTTCCCGCTGAATATTTGCGATAAAAGCGAACGGTTGGCGCTGGTGGGTTTGATCGCCACGCGCGGTTGCAGGACGGTATAACCGGCAATGACCGAGCGCCCGTCCCCGGCAAACTCGGCATGGTTCAGCGGATGCGCCAAGGTGGCAACCAGCCGGTTAGCGCTGCCCTGCGGCAGGGAGGTGTCCGCATCCAGCGTGATGACATATTTAATGACGGGTCCCGTGTCTCCTGCTGGATCGGTATTTCCTTGAAAAATGCTTGCATTGCCGACCTGGGTGGTATAGGAGCTAATACCCTTGTTTAACAGCAGTTGATTAAAATCCGCCAGCTTTCCGCGCTTGCGCTCCCAGCCCATCCAGACCCCTTCGGATGGATTCCATTGGCGCGACCGGTGGAACAGGTAAAAGGGGCAGGACTGGTTGTACTTTTTATTGAGGGCTTCGATGCCGGCTTTTGCCAGCGCCAGCAGCGGTTCATCTTCGGGCATCCGCTCTGCTGGTGCATCCCCAAAATCGGTCAATAGGGCAAAGGTCAGTTGCGGATCCGGA
>JADGQC010000104.1 GCA_017882125.1 Anaerolineales bacterium | reverse complement strand
GGCGAAACCCGCAGCTTTCATTTGCCTGGCAGTTTCCTTAACTCCCAGCATATCCCAAATTTCGAACGGCCCGGCTTCGTGCTGGAATCCCCAGCGGACAGCATCGTCGATCGGCTTGGGAGTATCGGCGACCTCGGGGATGATGGTCGAAGCATACTGGAGGCCCTGGAAAGTCAGGTCTCTTATTAATTTTGCACCCCGATCCGGTTCGCCCAAGATCGCCTTCAACCTTTCGCCAAGACCATCGATATCCCTGGCCTTACCCACCGAGTCGAAGCGCGGCTTGGACGGTGCGGCGTGTTCCAGGGTTTTCAGGTTTAGTGACCAGAATTCTTTTTTGCCTTCCTCGGTGCGGACTTCCTTGTAGAAGCCGACTTTCGTTTTATTTCCCAGCCAACCCCTTTCGATCAAGGTATGCACAAGTTTGTTCGGCTTTTCAGCAACCAGGGATGGCATGGCAAATGTATCGTAAGGGATGAGTTCCTTCAGGTTGGTTCCTACGTGCTCCCAAACATCCACCCCCACCAGGTCGATCAGGCGAAATGTGGCCGTTTTTGGATGACCCATCAGGGGTCCGGTGAGGGCATCCACCTCATCCACACTGTATCCATTTTCGAGGATGTAATTCAAGGCGAACGCACCCGTCCCAAAGGCAACCCGGTTGCCAATGAAGTTGGGCGTGTCCTTGCAAAGCACGATCCCTTTGCCCAATCGGTACTCCCCGAACCATGCCATGAACTTTGTCACTGCCGGCAGAGTATCTGCGGTTGGGATGATCTCCAGCAACTTCAAGTAACGGGGCGGGTTGAAAAAATGCGTTCCAAGGAAGTGCTGCTTGAAACCCTTCGAACACCCGTCAGCTACATCCTTAATCGGGATGCCGGAAGTGTTGGTGGTGATGATGGCTTCCGGTTTACGCACAGCATCCACGCGTTTCATCAGGTCCTGCTTGATTTTCAGGTTTTCGACGATGGCTTCAATCACCCAATCTGCTTTGGCAATCGCCTCGAAATCGTCTTCGAGATTGCCCAGCTTGACGAGGGTAGCCAGGTCGGAAGACATCAGGTTGGCTGGCCGGGATTTAACGCAGCGGTCCCAGCCCTCGGTAACAATGCGGTTGCGGACCACCTTATCATTCAATGTCAGCTTGGCTGCCTCTTCTTCAGGCTTGAGTTTATTGGGCACAATGTCAAGCAGCGTCACCGGAACGCCGATATTGGCCAGTTGCGCAGCAAGCGCCGCGCCCATCGTCCCTGCCCCCACAACCACTGTTGAATGAATTTTGTAGGTCATTTTTCCTCCTCAAATCCATCTCCCCGCCCCTCCCTTGCAGAGAGGATTGGGTCAAATGAAAATCTATCTCAACTCACTCGAGCGGTAGCCCAGGATCTGGCGGGCCACCACCAGCCGGTTGATCTGCCCGGTGCCCTCATAAATGTCGCTGATCTTGGCATCCCGGAACCATTTCTCCAGAAGGAACTCGCGGCTGTACCCGATCGGACCCATGATCTCCACGGCTTTCTGGGTGATCCTGTTGACCACATCGCCGGCGCGCACCTTGGACATGGATGACTCGAGCGAATTCGGCTTCCCATTGTCCATCATCCAGACTGCTTTGAGAACCAGCCACCACGCTGACCTCAACTGGATTTCCATTTCGATCACTTCTTTTTCCACTGAGGAAAGCTTTTGGCGCGGTAATCCATAACGAATGGTCACCCCGCGCTCCGCCAGCATCTCTTTAAGCATTTCCAGGGTGGCGCGTGCCAGGCCGATTGCCTGTGCAGCTACAATTGGACGGGTGGCATCGAAGGTTGCCATGGCACCCTTGAAGCCGGTGGTGGCTTTATCGGTTGTGACAACTTCAGCACTGCCGAGGATATTCTCGAACGGGACACGGCAGTCCTGCAGGACGATCGAAACGGTATCGCTGGCGCGGATACCCAGCTTATGCTCCATCTTCGTAACCTGGCAGCCGGCTGTTTTGGCCTCCACCACGAACGGGCGCATCCCGGCGCGTCCAGCCGCCGAATCGATCGTTGCCCATACGACAATGAAGCCTTCCGAGTCGAGCATGGCTTTATGCCCGGCAGTGACAAAGATCTTTTCGCCATTCAACACCCATTCATTTTTGGCCTTGTCCAGTACTGCGCTGGTGCGGATGGCGGAGGTATCCGACCCGCATTGCGGTTCGGTCATGCACATGGCGTCGAAGACCGGCGTATCGCCGCGGAAGCGCTTTAGAAAGCGCTCCTTCTGTTCGGGAGAACCGGTAGCTGAAACTGCCGCCGAACCTAGCATGCCGCCGGGTGTATCCAAGTATATCCCGGCGTCTCCCCACGACAGCATCTCCACCATCACCGCCAGGCGTTGAAATCCAAAGTGCGGACCTTCCTTTTTACCATCCCCCGCAGCCATAGAAGCGCCACCCATCGCCTTTGTGGCCGTATGCATGAAATTTATGTAATCCCAGGGGACTTCATGCTCGTGCTCGTCGAAGTAGCGCGAGACAGGGCGCATCATGTTGACCGCCACCGTTTCGACGACCAGGCGGGTACCGGCAATCTTTTCAGGTATTTCAAAGTCAATCATAGTTATCCTCCTTCAGCGCTATACCATCGCCAACCCGGTGAAAGTGGCAAACCCGCGTCCATTCCGCATCCATAGTTCGACCGGGTGCTCGCGAATGTACCCGTGCCCGCCCAGGATCTGTACTGCCCGGTCGGTGACCATCATAGCCAAATCGATGGCACCCGTCACTGCGAGATAGGCTTTCTGGCTGGCATCCTCTTTCCTGGTGTCGATGGCCCAGCCCGCCTCCCAGACCAGCAGCCGGATGGCTTCGATCTCGGTTGCCATCTCCGCCAGCATGAAGGCGATGGCTTGTTTTTGACCCACCTTCACTCCGAATACGTCGCGGTCCTTGGCATAATCACGCGAATAGCCAAAAGCAGCCTTGGCTACACCGACTGCCATGGCGGCGATGGCAACGCGGCTGGCAGCTAAAACCGGGGAGAAATCACCGGGCAGCAGGTTGGCGCTTGGAATCTTCACCCCTTCCAGGGTGACCTTGAAGAACGGGACGGAATTCAACCCCATGAATTTCTCTCTTTCCTCTCCCACCTTCAAGCCGGCTGCACCCTTCGGGACGATGAACGCTTTGGTCTCATTCCCCAGCCGGGCATAGACAATCATCCCCTCGGCTTTGTCGGCAAATGGTACGAAGGTCTTTTCCCCAGTCAAAATGTAATCGCTGCCTTCGGCCTTGGCAGTAGTTTTCATGTCATTTGGATCAAAGTCGAAGTAGGGTTCGATTAAGGCTGCTGTGTAGGGTTTCCAGTCCGCTGCGATGATCGGGGGCAAATACTGCTTCTTCTGCTCTTCGCTGCCAGCCAGCAGGACGGGCAGGGCGAACAATCCGGGGGTACCCACCGCCAGCGCTCCAGCCAGGTCACCGCACGCCAGTTCCTCGGCAGCAAGCGCGCCCGTCACTGCGGAGCGCTCCCCAAACCCTCCGTAGGTTTCAGGGATGGATGCTTGCAAAATGCCAAGTTCCCAGCCTTTGCTGATCAGCTTGGGCGGGAGTTCTTTATTCTCCTCCGCATCATGAGCTGCGGTGCGTAAGTCGCTGGTGGCATAGCGACTGACGGCATCGATCAGCATTTTTTGTTCTTCTGTAGGTTCGAAAGAATACATGGCTCCTCCTTTTGGTATGGACTAAATCTTTCCTTGATCAGGATATCACCTTGCCATTACTCCCGGGCTCCTTCTAAACACTTGGTGCGCTCCGGAAAGTACCGGCACATCGGGAGAATTATGTCTTTAGTCGATCTTCTTACCAACCATGCCAGTATTCCGCTGGTAGAGGGTGACCACCGGGCCGTCATTCTTATCGAAATCATCCAGGTTAATAATGCGTAACTGGCCGCGCTGGTGAAGGTATTCCACGTGAGCACCAGCCTCCTCGATCGCCAGCAGGACGTTGTATCCATTCACGCGTCCAAAGAGTTCCTGGGAGACCTCGGCAATGGTATGCGGCTCGCTGAGGAATTCCAGGGTAAGGGTCAAGCGGGCAGCATGGCTTTTACGGATCTCAGCCAGCCGCGCAGGCAGGTTTTGGATCGGGTCATCGTGACCGGCCAGGGTCACTTCTAAATTACCCGCCCACCTTTCAAGCAGGGTTAGCGAATCCAGGTAATGCCCCAGCCCGGTGGAATAGGTCAGCCGTTCGGGACTCTGGTGGGGGGTGATCCTGCCAAGGACGTGGTCACCGCTGAAAAGGAAATTATGCAAGCGGATGACCACGTGCCCGGCACAGTGCCCGGGGACGTGCAGAAAATCGAAAGCGCCCAGCCGCATCCCTTTGGCTTCGTAGGTGAAATCCACCGGCACCGAATGGAAAAGCATCTTGTTTACGCGGTACATATTCAAGGTGTCTTCGCGCTTCTCTTCGGTGACTCCGGCTTCCACGAGGTACGCCTTGAGACGGTTCTCGGCGATGGCGACGCGTTCTTCGTAGTTGGTCAGGTTGCCCATGTCGAGTTCGTGAATCCCAACGATGGCATGTGTACGTTCAAGCAGGAAAACCAGCCCGCCGAAATGGTCGATGTGACCGTGAGTGATAAGGATATGCGTCAGGTCTTCCATTCGGATCGTCCGCCCGGCTGCAGCCGCGGCTTGAGCGATCCCAGCTTCCAGGTGGGCATTGGAATCACCAAAGCCGGACCCTGTATCGATCAACACGATGTAGTCATCCACAAGTACCAGGTAAGCGTAAGACCAGAGGTCCGGGAAAACCTTCATCGGGATGCGGAAAATCCTTGCTCCGCCGGAAGTCTCGAAGGACTGAAAAGTGGGGGCAGGTCTGGCGGATACGGCAGCCATCATCCACTACCTCGCAGCCCATCCAGGAAGAGAGATGCAAAGTTGTCCGAGATCTGCCCGCTTGAGTAGCGTCCCTCGGGACGGTACCAGGTGATCGTCCAGTTCATCACACCCAGGAGGGCACGCGCCGTCATCGCCGGATCGACCGCGTGGAACACGCCGCTGTCCATCCCCTCCTGAATCAGGTCGCGCCACAACCGTTCGAAACGGTCGCGGCGCGGGATGTGGCGGTCATGGTATTCCGGGTTGAGCGAACGATGTTCCAGCAAAAGGACGGATGCCAGCGCGGCGTGCTCCTCCAAACATCCAAGGTAAACACGCATCGCCTGGCATAATTTTTCGTCTGCAGGCAGGTCCCCGGAAGTGACAACCGACACTCGCTCGATCAGCAGGTCGAGGGCCTGGTCGAGAAGGGCAAGCAGGATATCCTGTTTGCTCGAAAAATGGTGGTAGAGACTGGCTTTTTGAAGGTTGACCGCGTCGGCAATATCCTGCATCGAGGCAGCATGATAGCCTTTTTGTCGGATGATCTGTGCAGAGGCTTCCAGGATCATTTCACGATTCATTAGTCTACCGACCGGTCGGTAAAATAAGAATACCAGAATTGGAAATCAGAGTCAATAGGGTCGCGCCGGATCCTCAGGATATTCTTATTTTATGGTCATACAACCCTACACCTGCAACCGTGCAACCCAGGATTGAGCGAAAAGATGGTTAAAAATCAAGCCCCCTTCCATTATCGGAAGGGGCCAGGGGGGTGAGGAAGGTTATTTACCCATTTTCTTTTTGAAGGCAGCAGTCAGGGCGGGGACGAGCTGGAACAGGTCGCCGACCACGCCATAGCGCGCCAGCTTGAAGATAGGCGCTTCGGGATCCTTGTTGATGGCAACGATGACCTTGCTTGTGCGCATCCCGGCGAGGTGCTGGATGGCGCCGGAAATGCCGAGTGCAATATAAACGTCCGGGGAGACAACCTTGCCGGTCTGACCAACCTGGTGGGCGTAGGAAATGTAGCCCCCGTCCACGGCGGCGCGCGAGGCACCCACGGCAGCCCCCAGCGATTCAGCCAAGCCCTTGACCAGGGCAAATCCCTGCTGGGCGCGCCAGATCTCGGCGGCTTTCTCGTCCAGGCCGGCGGGAGGGGTGAGGGCGGGGTTGTTGGAGACGCCGCGCCCGCCGGAAACGATCACGTTCGCATCCGCCAGGCTGACGCCGGATTCACTGGTGGTATAACCTTCCACCTTGGTGGGGAAATCACCGGCAGTGGCGGGGACCTTGGTGAGCGTCCCGGATTTTCCGGCCTGTTGAGGCGGTTTCGGGAAGGCGCGCCCGCGCAGGGTGATGATCTGCGGTTTGGCTGAGCAGGTTTCCTTGGTGAGCAGCTTCCCGGCATAGATCGGGCGGGTGACGGTGATCTTATCACCGGCAGCCTCGAGGGCGGTCACGTCGACCATCACACCCGTCTTCAGGTCAATGGCAGCCATGCCAGCCAGCTCGCGGCCGCGGGTGGTGGTGGGAAACAGGAGCAGGTCGGGAGTCCGTTCCGCAGCGAGCTTGCTTAGCGTGGCAGCGAATGCCTCGGCGCGGTAGTCAGCCAGGGCGGGGTCGTCCGCCAGAAGGACCTCATCCACACCGAACTCGAAGGCGGTTTTGGCCAGAGCTTCGACGCCCGAGCCACATATCAGGGCGGTGACATTTCCAAGCGTCTTACCAACTCCGACGGCTTCCCAGGAAGCGGGGAGGGCATTGCCTTTGAAGTGATCGATAAATACAAGGGTGTTCATAGGACTTTCTCCGCCAATATTTTGGTGGCAAGCGTTTCGGCGATCTCTTCGGGGCTGGCACCGGTAATGAACTCGCAGGTGATTTCCTTTACGGGCGGGTTTGTGATCTCAGACCAGGCAATGACCGAGACCGGGGCGGGGATACCCAGACCGGAGAGTGACCAGGAGGGGATCTCGGCGCGGGCGGCTTTACGGATACCCATGAAGGAAGGGTAGCGCGGCTCGCCAAAATCCTTGGTGAGACTGAAGACCACGGGAAGTTTGGAGGTGACGATCTGGCGTCCCTCTTCGATGCCGCGTTCCACCCGCACGTTCGCCCCCTCGATCTTGATGACCGAGGCCAGGGTGAGGGCGGGCCAACCCAGCAGACGGGCGGTCTGCACGGGGACGAGCCCGGCGTCGGCGTCGATGGCCTGGCGTCCGAAGAAGGCCGCGTCCACCGCGCCGATCTTTTTGATGGCTGCGGCAAGAACCGCGGCGGTGGCCTGGGTATCCAGGTAACCGAGGGCGGGATCGGAGATCAGGATGGCATCATCCGCACCCATGGCCAGGGCGCGCTTGAGGGCCTCCCTGGTGCTTTCATCGCCAATGGAAATCGCCGTGACGGTACCCCCCAGTGCTTCTTTCTGCTGGAGGGCGGCTTCCACGGCATATTCGTCCCACGGGTTCATGATCAGGGGCGCGTCACCCCAGGATACCTTGCCCCCCTCGACTGTCATTTTGGCGGTCGAGTCGGGCACTTGTTTGATACAGACAACAATTTTCATGCAACATCCTCCTGTAATTTAATTTCGTTGCCGGAGCTTGTGAAAATCCTAATAATCGCAGGTATTATACAACACTACCCAAAACCCTTGACAGGTCACGCATGTGGAGCAGTTGATGACCATACATGGAAAGTACCAGGGTCTCAACGGTCACCTGCCCAAGGACGGGATGGTGACCGATTTTATCCAACCCGGCTGCATCCAGGGTGCGGACCCAGGCGATGGTGCGCTGCCGGGCCTGGTCGAGCATGCTGCGCAACTCCATCACTGACACCTCATCCAACCGGCTTTGTTCATGGGCATTAAAGGAATCGTAGTCAAAATCCTGAGGAGCGCCTGGACCGCCTGCAGGAACGTTCTGCGCCAGGGCAAGCAGTTGTTCTTCAGATGACAGGAAGTGCACCAGCAATTGGCGCACCTGCCAGGTGGGATCTTTATACAGAACCTGCTGCCATTGTCCCGACGTGAGTGCATCGAATATTTCAAAGGTCTTTTGGCGGCCTTTTTCCAATCTTGCTGCCAGAGCGTCTGCCCTTGGATCAGTCATTTTCGTCCCCCGCTGACCTTTCTTCGCATGGGGTGAGCTTCCAAATATAGTTTCAGGGCGGCGGCATTATTGAGCTTTAATTCTTTCGAGCTGAAGAGCAGGGTAATGTCACCCTGAGCGGCAGCCTCTGCGAGATCCTGCCAGGATCCAGGATTGGCATCCAGGTAAGCAAAATAGCGGCGACAGAACTCATCCCATTTGGCAGGGTCGTGAGCGTACCAATGCCGCAGGTCGTTACCGGGAGCCGCGTCTTTCAGCCAGGCGGTGAGGGCCAGTTTTTCTTTTTTGATGCCACGCGGCCAAAGACGGTCCACCAGGAAACGCTGTCCATCCCGGGGTGCAACCGGTTCGTAGACTCGCTTGATCTGGATCATAATCCGTACCTTCCGATTTTATTATAGCGCATCCTGCAAGGCAGACCAAAATGCTGCTCCGCTCGACATTTCAGCGCGTTGGTTGTTTGTTAAAGAGGAACAAACAACCTCTTCCGAAATCCGCAATTTGCCACGTGTGGTTCTTCATTATAAAGATAGCCTACAGGAACATGCAAGTTACGTTTTGGTTGTTTTTTACAAATCAAACAACCTGTACATTTTTTTCAAGAAAGATTCATAATGCCTATTCGTTGTGCAGATACGCAATGAAGAACGTTTACCACGAAGGCTCAAAGGCACAAAGAAAATCAAGGGCACACTTCTCAAAGAACTTGGGAAAGGTTTTTGAATTAAAGTCACTTTTGCATCAATTATCGCGGAACGAATCCTTTATCAGATTGACACCCGGGCGGACTCCATCC
>JADGQC010000103.1 GCA_017882125.1 Anaerolineales bacterium | reverse complement strand
CTACAGCTTCGATGAGCGCGCCTTCGCCCAGTTGGGTATCGCGAAATCGACAGGCGAGATGTGGGTCGCGACCGATGGAGGCTACATCGTCAAGTATATCCTCACGACGCAGGGTGACGCGAACTACTTTGGCGAAGGGATCGAAGGCACCCTCACGTGGGACTACGAGCTGACCGGTGTCAACCAGCCGGTCGTATTCGACCTGCTCACGGACTGCCCGGCAGGGATGGTGAATGCCCCGCTGTTGCCGGGTGCCACCAACATCCAGAACCTGCCTGGCCTGCTGGCATACGATACTTCCTCCAGCCTGGCAGACGCCGCCGCGTTCTATCAGAAGCAGATTCCACCCCTGGGCTGGACGCTTCTCGGCGATCCCGCTACTAATGATACGACCGCGTTGTTGGATTTTACCCAAGGGGATCAGACCATGACTGTTATCATCACCTCTGGCGATGCAGGCACGAAAGTTCTTATCGAGCTGGGCAGTACTCAGGCGCCGGTTCCTACCCCTACACCCTGATCGAATGGGAGGCTGCCTCCCCCAGGATGATCTTTGCCTGAATATAAAAACAACAAAAACCTCCCCGTTTTTGTGGGAGATTTTTGTACCCACCATGGAAATTCGCTCTCGTATTGGACTTCGGAGGGAGGTTAGCATGGGTGGCTGAGCGCGTACCAGCATACCTCGCGCGGTTGGTTTGCTTGGATGCGTTCGTGCACGCTTTGTGAAATGAACACCCTGGTCTTCGATTCCTGGCAACGTGATCCGAACAGGAAAACCATCGGTCTTTCTGGAGTTCAGAAAAATGAACAAAAATGTGGTTCGTTTATCATATCTGGTTATCATCATGTTGCTGGTGGCAGGTTGCAGTCCTGCAAGCCAGATGCGGTTGTCGCCGTCGGCAACATTTACCCCGTCCTCGACAACTACGCCAGTGCCACCAAGTGTTAGCCCTTTCTCGACTGCAGCCCCGGCTGCCACTTTAACCCAGACTCTCCTACCCACTGTGGAACCGGCCAGCTTGGCGATAACACCAGCGACCCTCGGCCAACTTCGTCTGCGCTGGAACATCAACTTTCCGGGCGATTACAATCTTGATCCAAGTTGCGACTCGAAAGTGCAAGAATGTCATCTTTATACCAACATCTCCAGCTATGCCTTCAGCCGGGATGGGAATATACTCGCTGTCGCGGTCTGTTTGGGTACGCGAACCGAGGACAAATCCAAACCCGACCAGAATGTCTGGGGCTGCACCGGTGAGAGTTCCATTATTTTATTCAATTCCGCTACGGGCGAAGAACGTGGGCGGCTAGTCCCGGCGGTGCTGCCATTGTCGTTAGCCTATAATCCGGAGGGAACATTTCTGGCCGCTGGTCTGGCCAACAGCGACATAGAGCTGTGGGACATGTCGAGCAATAAGCGGTCGCGCGTGCTGACAGGTGGTCCGAAATATGTCGGCGCTTATCCTTTGGCTTTCAGCCTGGATGGGAACTTGCTCATCTCTGGGGGCGGCTTCCAGTTGCAGTTGTGGAATTGGCGCACGTCCGTGCTGCTGAAAACGATCGACCGGGTTATAGGCATCGGCATTAGCCCCGATGGCCTTAGTCTGGTAACACTCCACCTGGTAAACGAACCGGATGCGATCCGCGTCTACGACCTTGGCCAAAACGACCGCTTTTATGAGATCCCCCTCGCCGGACAGTCCGCGCCAACCGAGTTCTCCTTTAACCCTCAGAACGGTTGGATGTCCAGTGTAGAAGTCGGATCAAATTCATATCTGGTAAATTTCTGGAATCTCGGGAGCAAATCTCTTGCTGCAACGTTTGATTTCAAGCGGGACTATGATCGCTTCGGTGTTATCTACTCTCTCAATAGTGGCGGTTTTACACCGGATGGATATTTCCTCCTCTCACGCTACGGCAAACTCACCGCGCCCGAGGCGCAGCCCGCGGCTACCGGCTTAAGCGGTCCCCTTTGGGCCTGTGGTTTTGCCCTGGCCGATATGGAATCCGGCCAGACCTTCTTCTCCCCCCCGAAGCTGTATGACGAGTGTACGGGTCCTCAATATATGTACGACATGGGGAGCCGTGGCATTCAACCGCAAATACTCAGCCCAGATGGCAGGTTCATTGCCGCCGACGATGGCTATGGCAATCTGCGACTGTGGGGGGTTGATTCCAGCCTGCCGGCCATTCCGCCCGAGTGCTCTGGTGGGTGCCCAACGCCGTGAGAGGCATCAGCGACGAACACCATCGCAGTTCAGCAACAGAATATCACCAATGGAGCAAAGAGCTATTCCCCCCAACCCTTCCTCCGGCGGACAGCGACACAGCCGTGCTGGACGTCCTGTTTGGCAAAGCCCGCCCGGAAGGCAGATTGCCGTTCGAGCTGCCATCCTCCATGGAAGCTGTGCGGAACCAAAAAGCAGATCTTCCATATGATTCGGAAAATCCGCTGTATGCGTTTGGGTTTGGGTTGTCCTATTGAGATTATTGAAAGGGAAAGACCGTATAACCGTCATTTATTAGTTAGGCGCATGCGGGAAAATGCGCTCGAGTCCACTGTCTCAAAGATAAACTTGTCCTCCGGGAATGACACAAAGAATCGGAAAAGGTTGGAGATGTCCCTTCTTCGGGGCAGCTCCCAATAGTGAATCTGATCCAAGGGTATGGGGATATTGAGGTTGTTGTACAGTTCATTTAAAATGTTTAACTTTCAACAAAGATCCATAAGCTGTTGGCCGCTGCTAAATGGCGGCTTGGTAAAAAGCAAAGCGGTTATAAGCGGTCTTTGTGAAAACATTCCTAATATTGTAATATTTGTGAAAATATGTAAAATAAAATCATCTAACAGGCGGATGGACAATAGATTTTAAGACAAGTTGCTTAAGAAGGAATAATAAATGGACACTATAATTTCAATTCTCAGAGTGATTCACGTGATTACCGCCGTTTTGATGGCATGGCCGTTCTATGCTCTAGTGGCAGTTAACCAACGTATGCGGCTAGGTCCACCCCTGGGTGACCGAGTAGACACGTTGTTAGAGAACATGATTAAAAACCGTGTGCTTCCCTGTTACATTTTTCAAGCAACCGCGCTTGTAACAGGACTTGCGCTTATTCTCCTGCGCGGGATGGGATTGGTCACGCTAGTAACAATTCCAGTCCTTGGTTTGAAATTCTTGCTGCTGCTGGCGATTGCAGGATTGCTATCCGTTGTGACTTTCAGCCTACAACCACGTATTGATGCGCTTTTCGCCAAGCGCGATGCAGGTGGAAAATTCCTGGAAGATGATGCGGCACAAATTCGTACATTACGTGGACGGCGTAAACAACTCTCATCACTATGCATGTTCTTCGTATTAACGTCAGCCATGCTAGGAGTGCAAGCGTGGGTAGCATTCCCCCTGTGGTTGACATTTGTGCTGATAGCTGCTATTGCTGTTTTTACTTGGCGCGCCTATACAAGCGTGACATCGTGGGGGTGGGCCTGAAGAAATTGCAAAGACGAGACCAACGCTGCCCTCCAACGGCTCCAGGCGGACACATTCGCTTTGCCCAATGCAGGCAGCGGCTTCACCGCTCGCGATAGCAATGCTTAGTCACATATGATAGGATATGGCGGAAACGATACTTGGATCAGCGATAGTGCCGGGCGATCTCTGAGGCATACTTCCTTCCGACGGTTTCACGGTTGGCTTCCAGCCAGTCCGAAAGCCTGGTCGTGCCGCGCGGCGGGTCAGACGAAACCAACAGGCCGGCCATCAAACCCTGTACTTCTTCCCGGGTGATCAATACATCCCCGATGAACAGACTGATGAACCGGGCTGCCAGCAAGGCCAGTTCGGCCGGAAAATGCAGGATCGGCTTGGGACAGCCTATCTTCTGACCGATCAAGCGCACTAGGTCGTCAAAGGAATAAATATCCGGGCCGGTTACGTCGAGGATGACATTCTTCTGCTGGTAGACCGATTGGCAGGCAATCTCCGCCAAGTCGTCCACGAAAACCGGCTGGAGCTTGTATTGGCCGTCTCCTATCTGGGCAAAAAACGGGAAGTGCCGCAAGATCCAGGCAATGTTGCTGATCAGGATATCCTCCTGACCGAATATCAAAGTGGGGCGCAGGATGCAGTAACTCATCCCGGAATCAACAATGACCTTCTCGTTGGCGGCTTTACCGCTGAAATAAGGCAGATGCGATTCGAGCGAGGGGTTCGTGATGCTGATATGGATGATGCGGCGCACACCGGCAGATTTGGCTGCGCGGACCAACCGGCGCGTATTTTCAACTGCGCCCAGCTGCGTAACGGTCCCGCGGTCGAAACGCACCCAATAAGTGTTGACCAGCACATCCGCTCCTGCCAGATGGTCGACCAGGGCGTTTTCACGATCGAAATCCAGCGGAAATGCCTGGACTCTGCCGCCGAATGGGTCCGGACGGTGCGGATGATTCGTGAGGGTGAGGACCTGTTCGCCTTTGTCCAGTAAATGCTGGGTTATGTACTTTCCCGTATAAGAAAATGCTCCAGTAACGATGATTTTCATCATGGGATCCTTTCCTTTCCATTTCGAAACAGGTACTTGAACCAGACCGGTGACTTTCGTCCCGGTAAATAGGAAGACAGCCTTGCACTTCCGGATTACTTTAAGATTTTCAAAACGGTCTGGACAGTTTTCAACCCCAGGCTGTCCAAACGGGTTACCGCATTGACCAGGGAATCGAGTGCATCGAAAAAGTCTTTCATAGCCCGCAGCCTTTGCAGCAGAAAGGCACGCTCCGGGTCGGATTGATCACCCGACTCCAGTTTTTCCAACGTGACCCGCACCGTGGCGACAGCCCGGTCGAAGTCACTGTTGCGCCGCTCAAGCAGGATGGCACGCACTGCCCGGTAGAAATCCGTCTCGGCAATGTAGTAATCCTTGCGGTCGCCCAGTTGGGCGGCGGGGTGGACCAACCCCAGGCGGGCCAACCCGCGTACATTCGTGCTGATGGCACCCTTGGTCAACCCGGTCTGCCTGACCAGTTCGTCCAGCGAGAGCGGTGCGGGGGATAGATACAAAACCGCAAAAATGGCACCCATGCCTTTGGGGAAGCCCCAAAACCCGCTGATGTTGCTCAAGCCTGAAATGAAATCCTGTCTAAGTCGAGCCATGTCTCCGGTCATGTTTATATCTCTCATTCAGTACGTTTAGTTGGTACTATATAAAGTATATTACAAATTGATCAAAACAACAAGATGCAAAAATTCCCGCTTGGATGATCGGCACCCTTTAGGGTTAGTCGTTAGCTTGAGTCTTTCTTGAACACATCCCTCAGCAGCAGCGCGCCGCCAACCCCCACCGCCACCAGCGCCAGCACGAAGCCGATCAGCGCCGCCAGGACGACCGCGTACGCCCAGTTGACCGTTTTGGAGGTCCCATTCGCAAGCCCGGTGACCACCGCCAGTGTCTGGCTCCCCACCAGCAGGAAGACCGCGCTGCCCAGCCCCCAGCCGATGAGGCTTATGCGGGCCTTCGCCCGGAATGCCGCCCAGAAAAGAAGCGCTCCTCCTGCCAACGCTGATGGAAAGAGCTCGGCGGGCATGAGATAGTCGAAACGGAAAACGCCCCGCGTTACGAGACCCGCCAGCAAAAATACGATGGGGGCCAGGAGGGGGAACCAGATCAGCACGGTCCCCGCAATTGCAAAAATTTTTGTGAAAACGCCTTTGTTTTCCATTTTGATCACCTCCGGCTGCCCGCCCCGCATCTGCAGCTTGAGCGGCCCCCCGTATATCCACATGGGATATCCGAGCTAACTATATAAGAAATTTGGATCGAATGCAAGCGCAGGATTCTAAGGTCCCTTAAAATTATCGTTTATTTCACCGCGATGCTATAATGCATCGTTCGTGTCGTGCACTCAAACGCAGGAATTTTCGCAGAGGACGAACCATGTTTAATTTGGAAATTCCCTCCGCCCAGTGGGCCATCCAGGTGCTCACGCTCGACTATCTCATCGACGGCAGCCTGGACGCCGACAGGGACAAAAATTCCTTCCGCCTGCAGGGACATGACGTCAGCCCGCTGCCCCTGACCTCGGCGCGGTTCCGCGTGGCGGGAGCGCTTTCCGTCTCTCCGCCGCCCGCAATCCCCTGGGTGCTCATCTACGGGGACCAGCTGGTGGCGATCATCCCAAAGGATGAAGCCAGCCAGGCAGCCGCCCGGCAGATGAACGCAGCCTTCAAGGTGGCGGTGAAGGCCGAAGTTTACGCTGGTCCATACGTTATCCGCGGCGAGGTGCTCAGCCCGGACGGTTCCCTGAGGGTGTTCGAAGGCTATACCGGTTTCCCGGTTCAAAATGCAGAGATCAAGTGCCTGATCCCCGGGGCGCAGCTTGGGCAGTTGAAAGCACCTTACGTGCTGGTGATGAGCCGCCATAAGCAAGCGCTCGTCCCGATCAAATAAAAAACAACTCCCCGGGTACGCGGCCGTATTTACGGGACTGCGACCCTGCCAGGGGGAATTTTAATTGGAGGAAGGAATATGCCAGACAAAATTCTCGTCACCTACGCCAGCCGGACCGGGTCCACGGTGGGGGTGGCCGAAGCCATCGGCAAGACGCTCGCCGAAAGCGGGGCGCAGGTGGACGTGCTGCCCATGCAGGACGTGCACGACCTGGCCCCTTACAAGGCGGTGGTGGCCGGCAGTGCCATCCAGAACAGTCAATGGCTGCCGGAGGCTGTGCGATTCCTGAAGGTCAACCGGGCGGCTCTTTCTGCAAAACCATTTGCCACTTTCCTGGTCTGCATGACCCTGGCGATGAAGCACGCGGACCAATACCGCGGCTTCGTTTCGGAATTCCTTGCCCCGGTGCGCCAGGTGGTGAAACCGGTCAGCGAGGGGTTCTTTGCAGGCGTGCTCGATATCAAAAAGGTGCCCTCTGCCAGCGACCGCTTCAAGTTCCGCGTGAGCGTGCTCTTCGGGGCGTGGAAGGAGGGCGATCACCGCGACTGGAATGCGATCCGCTCCTGGGCCGCGGGACTGCCACAGTTGCTGGACGTCTGAACTGGTTTTACGATTGCGCCATCGTGACGACTACTTTCCCGCGCGGGTGTACGTCTTCGACATAGCGGAAGGCCTCCGCCGTCTCACTTAACGGGTAACTTCCATCGATCACCGGTACGACCTTTCCGGTTTCCAGCAGCTCTTTCAATGTGGTCAAATCCTGCTGGTTGATTTTCGCGATCCCCATGAAACCCATTGTCTGCCCCCCGCTGCTGGACATCCACCGTCCCAGGAGCATGGCCTGCAGCATTTGCGACAGGAAACCTCCGGCCATGACATACCTTCCCCTGGGGGTTAAGGCGCGTTTGTAAGCGGAAAGCGGATGGTAACCGTTTACAGCCAGGATCAGGTCGTACTGCTGTCCATTTTTGGTGAAATCCTCGTGGGTGTAATCGATGACCTGCTCCGCACCCAGCGAGCGCGCCATTTCCAGGTTGCGGGTGCTGCATACGGCCGTGACGTCAGCCCCGAACGATTTGGCGATCTGCACCGCAAACATCCCCACACCCCCGGACGCACCCTGGATCAACACCTTTTGCCCGGACCGAATCTGCCCCTTGTCGCGCAGACCCTGCAGGGCAGTCAGGGCTGCCACGGGTACAGCCGCGGCCTGCTCGAAGGTGAGGTTACCCGGCTTCAGTACCAGTGAAGTTTCCCGGGAACAGGCATACTCGGCCAGGGAGCCGCGTCCCCCGCCGTATACCTCGTCACCTGGCTTGAACTGTTTGATGTTTTTACCGACTGCCTCCACCTGCCCGGCCTCATCGATCCCCAGGCGGGTGTCCCTGGGTTTGAATAGTCCTCCGCCCACCAGGCGAACCAGGATTATGTCGGCGCTCAGGGAATGGTAGTCGGCTGCATTTATGGAGGCCGCGCGGACTTTTACGAGTACATCGTCGTCATTGGGAACGGGTTTTTCCACCTCCAGGAGCTGAAGGACATCCGGGGATCCGTATTTTGTGAACACAATTGCTTTCATAATATTCTCTCTTTTTTAAACGATTATTATGAACAACCATCCATCGGGTTTGACAGTATAAACCTTTTAGCATCTACCTGTACGGGTGAATACGCCTGACCGGGGCCTATCAACCCCAAATTACGCACTTTTTTGCAAACCATACAACCCGGCTTGGTCAACCACCAGGCCGGGAAGGAGTCAATCGTGGATATCTTTCAATGGGATGGACGATCCATTACATATGCAGGTACTTCAGCGCTTCGTAGACCAGCATGGCGGGCCAGACGATGCCTTTAAAAAATCCAAGCACGCCAAGCAGCAAGGTGGCGGCGTGGGTGAAGTAGTATATCCAGGCGCCGATCAGGCCAAATCCGTAGACGGCTTCCGAGGCGCCGGCCTGGCGGATCACTCTTGGTTTCTGAGGCTTTTGCGCTGAAGGGTACGATTCTGTGGTCATTTCTTCTCCTATTTATTATTTTCTTTTTGAAACGATATCGACCGTTTCATTCATACATATTAACGAATGATGGGTGCGATTTATTCGGTCAAATGAGAATATTATTCCACTGGCATAAAAGATATCATCCGAGGTTATTATTTTTAGAGATCGCCGTCTGCCGCAACCAACCGTTAACCGATGCAGGGCGGGAGGCAAAATCCGGCCATTCAACTCCTGGATCTCTCTTTAACCCCGATTTTAATTGTTCGTTTCCGGAGTAAATTGCGTCCCGATCACGGCTCTGACCATGTAAACGATGATCCCCTATGGCCGTTCCC
>JADGQC010000102.1 GCA_017882125.1 Anaerolineales bacterium | reverse complement strand
TCGATATCTTCTGAAACGTCCGCCGAGTGGACGATCTTCGCCAGCCGCAGCAGCCCCGGTTCCTTCAGCCCATACTTCAGGATAATGGACTCGAACGAGCACTTTCCGTCCTTGTGACCCAGCTCCACGCCGGGCGCATCGAACGGAATGGCGCCGGTCTCCTTGACTACCTTCTCGATCTGGCTGGATGGGACGAACAGGAATTCAGCGTCGTTGTCGATAAATCGGGCGATCAGCCAGGGACAGGCAACGCGGTCAACGTGCACGTGCGAACGGGTGATCCATTTCATGGTGTTCTCCTTTTACATATGTCATTGCGATACCATCCCCGAAGGGGATATCATCCCCCGTTCTTTGGGGGAGCCGCTGGCGCTCTTCCGGGAAGCGATCTCATCAAATTGAATAAGTTACCTCTCCTCATGCTCCCCTGGCTAATTCATTTTCTTCCGGCGGTTTGAGCGCCTTGAAATTACGATACAACACCAGGTCATACACGATCTTCAATCCTCCGCACAGGTAAAAGGGCACGCTGATCAGGCTTGGGATGGAAAGCAGCAGCCCGCTCAGCGAAGGCGATAGCGCCGCGCCCACTGACCGGGCGATCGTGGTCACCCCCGATGCCGCCGACCTTTCGTCCGGCGCCACCACTGCCATCGTATAGGACTGTCTTGTCGGCACATCCATCTGTGAAATGGAGAAGCGCGCCAGCAGCACCACGATCGCCAGCGGCAGATTTGGCATCAGGGGTACCAGCATCAGGAAAATACTGGATGGGATGTGGGTGGCAACCATCGTATTGATCAGCCCGAATTTGGCCGCGATCCGTGCTGCCAGCAATGCAGATATCCCTGCCAGTATGTTTGCCCCGAAGAAAATGCTGCCCAGCACACCCTCGTCCACTCCAAAGCGGACCCGGAACCAGTAGGCCATCAGGCTCTGGATCACCAGCCCGCCGGCGAAGGCATCCACCGCGAACAGGGCTGAGAGTTTCGCCACCACTCCCCGCGACTGGTGCAGCCCGAGCGTCCGGTGGATTGGTTTCAGCTCTTGCACCGCTTCCACCTTGGGCGACAAGATTAAAAACAGGAGAATGAGCAATCCCCCCGCAATCGCGTAACCGGTCAGGATGGTCCGATAAGAAGCCAGGGCGCTCCAGCCTCTGGATTGCAGGAAGGTTGCCAGCCACCCTCCTCCCAGGGCGCCAGTCGCAGTCGCGAAGGAGCCTGCCAGGTTATACCAGGCAAAAACATTCGTGCGTCGATTGTCCGGGATCAATTGCGTCAGGGCGGCCTGTTCGATTGACAGGAATGGCCCGATCTCGTTGCCGCTCGGGCTGATCACGCCGATGATGGCGGCCGCGGTCAGCAGGAGCGGGTTGCGGGTCAGTAAAAAGACTACTCCGGCCATCACCATCAGCACCGCGCCCAGGATCAGCATCCAGCGCCGGCCCAGCCGGTCGGCAGAGGTGGTCAGCCACAGGGATATCCCTGCATCACCTGCCAGGGTTAGCGTGAACAATAGCCCCACGGCCCGCTCGTCCAGCCCTACCTCGATGAGATAAAAGACGAGGATAACCGAGAGGAAGCCGTAAGCGAAAAGGCGGATGATCCGGGTGGTAAACAGGATTGGGATATCGTCGCGCGGCATTTGGCAAGTATAGCCGATTTCCTCTGCGGGGCGGTTCGTGCTGCCGAATCCCCTCTTAAAAAAAGAAGCTGCCTGGAAAGGCAGCTTCTTGGGTTAACTCGTTTTCTTTATATTAGGATGGGTATCTCGTGATCCTAGCCATGCGTCGTTTGTGTCACAGTCAATGTTACTTGCTGTGTGCTCCCGTTCCGGTTGAATACGACGATCACCTGGTCGCCTGGTTTGAAGCTGAACAGGATGTTGATGAACGAATGGGTCCCATCGAGTGCAACACCGCCAATACTGGTGATGATGTCACCGGTTTGAATACCGGCCTGGCTCGCAGGGCTGCTGGATGCCACGCTGGTTACGTAGGCCCCGTATTGCACGGGCAGGTTATAAGCATTCGCAATGTCAGGGGTGATGGGTTGGATGTTGACACCCATGTACGGGCGGCTGATATAACCGCTCTGTATGATTTGATTCGCGACTGCTGCTGCAGTATTGATCGGGATGGCAAACCCCAGTCCCTCCGCCACGGTGCCGGAACCGCTGTTGCGCACGATCATCGAGTTAATGCCGATCACCTGGCCTGCCAGGTTGACCAGTGGTCCGCCTGAATTGCCCTGGTTGATCGCGGCATCCGTTTGGATCAGGCCGTCGATCGAATACCCGTTCCCGGTATCGATCGATCGTCCGGTCGCGCTGACCACACCCACGGTCACGGTATTCTTGAAGTCGCCCAGGGGAGAACCGATTGCAATCGCAGTATCACCGGGATTCAGGACATCTGAATTGCCCAGGGTTGCAACGGCTGGTATCTTCCCGGTTACCTTCAACACTGCAATATCCGAATACATATCCGCGCCTACCAGGGTGGCAGCTTCCGTTGTCCCATCTGCCAGGGTGATGGTTATCCCGGTTACGCCGTCTATCACGTGGTTATTGGTCAGGATGTAACCTTTATCAGAAATGAACACCCCGCTGCCGCTGACCGTTTGCGCTCCGCTCTGTCCAAATTGCGACATCTGGCTTGGGATGGTACCCGACACCGTCACGACTGCCGGGCCGACCAGCTTCACGGCCTGTGTTATGGTCGTTTGAATGTCGGTTGTGTTCAATGTGAGTGGGGCTTGCGCTGGACTGTTACTGGCTTGGATCACCTGTTGTGCAGGTGAGGGTGCCATCACGCTGGCTGGCTGGTTCAGGCTGACTGTCCGGTATACCACCACCCCGCCTACGGCCGCACCCGAAAGGGCTGCAACCCCGGCCAGCATTACCACTAAAACCATATATACGATTCGGTTCCTGATCATGGCGAACTCCTTGTTTCTGGAAATAATTGAATATTATTTATGCTATGTGTGTATTCTAGGACTTCAAGATGAATTGATCATGAACTTAAGGGGGCAATATCACGCTATGTTGGATTTCATCCTGGAATTTCTAATTGATAATTAAGGAACGTTAAAAAATACAAGGATATTGCTTTTGGAAGCAATATCCTTGTATTCTGAAAATCAAGTTGATTATCCCCGATTAAATCTTACTTCAAATGTGGTTCCGTTTCCCGGCTTGCTTTCCACCATCACCTTGCCCTCGTGGACCTGGGCGATCCATTGCACGATGGAAAGCCCCAGCCCGCTGCCGCTGGGCGAATTACCATCGCCGTCTGTCCCGGGTTCGCGGGTGCGTGCCTTGTCCACCCGGTAGAAACGGTCGAACAGGTGTGGGATGTGCTCGGCCGCGATCCCCGGACCGTTGTCTGAAACCCGCACCCAGGCACTCCCATCTGAAGCCCCAGTTTCCACGCATACCTGTTTATTTTCGCCGGTCGTATACTTGATCGCATTCTCAACCAGGTTGCTTAGCATTTGCAGTAAATACTGGCGGTCGCCCAGGATGTGTGTCTCTGGCAGGTTCCCTGCTTCCAGGGTGACCTCATTTCGCGTCGCCAGGGGAGTCAGTCTTTCCAGGGTATCCACCACCACGTCGCTGAGATCCAGGTCTTTTTTCTCGATCGTCGTTTGCCCCGCATCCATCCGTGCCAGAGTCAGCAGGTCGTTCACCAGGCTGGTCATGAAATCGTTCTCGCTGTGGATGATGCTCAACGCGTGCTTGTATTCTTGTGGCGACCGTCGCGAGGCAATCGCCCGGCTGGTTTCCAGGTTGACGATGGTGAGTGGAGTCCGCAGTTCGTGACTCGCATCTGCCACGAATTGGCGTTGGCGCTCAAAGGCTGCCTGCAAACGTGCCAGCATCGCATCGAATGTATTTGCCAGTTCTCCCAGTTCATCCTTGCTTTTCGAATTGATTCTTCGGCTCAGGTCCGTTTCACCGATGGTACGCGCCGCCTGGGTGATGGTTTTCACTGGTCGCATCGCCCGGTCTGCCAGCCAGAATCCGCCTGCCAGGGCAACGGCGATTGTCAGCAGGCTTCCTAAGACCAGGGTCAGCAGGAACCGGCGGATTAATGCATTCGGGTCGAGGATCCCGCCAAATATCAGCAGGTAATTAATTCCACTTTGATTTTGCACCGGGGTGATGATGAATACGTAATTCTGACCGGTCGGGCTGGTCCAGTAGAAAGCAGGCGACTCGTTTGTCCGAGGTGTGGTTTGCAGCCCCGCCGATGCGATTTGGATTACTTGCGATGGCGCAATGGGTCCCTGGCTGGTGACTACCTGCCCTGTTGGGCCTACCAGGGTAAAAACGTCTGTGTCCAGCAATATCCCTTTCGGGATCGAGATTTGCTCGCCTCCCGTCGCCAGTATGGTTTGGACGTTATCCACCACGCCCGTGATTCTCCGGTTCAATTCCCGGATGGCTTCTGCTTGCAGGTTGCTCGACTGGCTGTAATAAAGGAAACCGCTGAAGGCACATAAAATAATGGCTAATATGACTGTGAACCACAGGACGATCTTGAACCGGATGCTGCGCACCAGCCTCCCAAGCTTTTCAAAAAAAGCTGGGACCCACTTGAATCTCATTTCTCCTCCGGCACGCGCAGGCGGTACCCGGCCCCCCGCATGGTTTCCAGCAGTTTGATCTCGCTGGGGTCGTCGATCTTGGCACGCAGCCGCCGGATGTACACGTCCACCACGTTGGAGGCGATGACGTGATCGTAGCTCCATAAATGTTCTTCAGCCATCTCGCGCGTGACCAGGTGGTTGGGATGGCGCATAAGATACTCGAGCAGGGAGAATTCCTTGGCGGTCAGCTCGATTTGCTGCCCGTCACGTTCGACAGTGTGGGTGGCCGGGTCCAGCACCAGGTCCGCCACTTTCAGCGATCCCGATTTGCTGGGGCTGTCACGGCGCAGTAAAGCCCGGATGCGGGCGCGCAGTTCATCCACTTCGAATGGTTTGACAAGGTAATCGTCAGCCCCGCTGTCCAGGCCGCGCACCCTGTCGTCCAGCGCATCCCTCGCCGTCAGCATGAGGATGGGTGTGGTGATCCGCCGGTTGCGTAGTTCCCGGCAGACTTCCAATCCGTCTTTACCGGGCAGCATGATGTCCAGGATGATGACGTCGTAGCTTGAAATGAGCCCCATTTCTTCGCCATCCAGCCCATCATAAGCTGAATCGACGGCATAGCCATCTTCTTCAAGGGTGATCCGCAGGCTTTCGCTCAGGCGGCGGTTGTCTTCTACTAGCAGGATCCGCATCTTAATCCTCCGCATGCTTCTTTTCAGAGCAAATTGTAGCACGCAAACATGACTGTGCGATGAACGCCCCAGGGGGATTTGATTCTTCGATGGATTAGTATGTTAAGAAAAAAGGGGTGAGAGGCGCGCAGCGCCTCTCACCCCTTTTTTCGTATTAATACCCCCTCCCCGGACCGGGGAGGGGCAGGGGGTGGGGTGAAATATATATAATTCCGGATGGTATATCCTGGATTCCCGTGGAAATCATGGAAAAATACCAATTATGACAATTCATCTTCTATTCATCTTCGTTCTGTATACTCGCCCCAACCTAACAGAGGAGAAATATATTATGAGTAAACAATTTGGTGCCTTGTTGGCAGCTATTCTGATTACCGGTGCGATTGTCCTATCCATGTTTGTGGTCGGTGCAAATGCCATGACCAATAAAAATGGGACGCCTGTCTCGAATTCACCCGTTGCCGCAGCCGCGGCCGCCTCAACGACAGCCTCTTCCTCATCCACGTCCGACCAGGCCCTGATCGCCCAATTACAGGCTCAGGTCGCCCAGTATCAGACCCGCGATCAGCAGTATCAGGCTGCATTGAATACTGATAACCAGCAATTGACCCAGGCTGCTTCTCAGAAGCAGATGATCCAGCAATTGCTTACCTATCTCCAGCAGCGTGGCATAATCACGATTGACAGCCAGGGGAATATCTACGTTAATGGTCGTTAGGAGGGCATTATGAAAATTATCAAAACGGCACTCCATTATTGGATTGCGATCGTCAGTGTATTGAGTTTCCTGGTCGGATGGGGCATGCTTGCTCATTCCCTCAAACCCGTCCAGGCTTCTTCCCAGACATCTACCCAAAATACCGTCTCTTTGCCGGCTTTGCCGCCCATCCAGGCCTTTGGAGGTCTTACCGGGAATAACAGCGGCAGTGGACTGAATTTATCCGTCCCCAATAACCCCCCACCTGTATCTGTATTTCCAAGGCTTCGCTCGGGTGGTTCGTAGATTATGGAAACCTTTGCTTTTCGCGCCATGAATAGCGATATTTTGTTGGCTGCTCTGGGCACCCCTGCCCGCACTTCGGAGGGGTTCGAAGAGACCCGGCGCTTCATCCAGGCGTGTGAAAATCGTTTTACCCGCTTTTCTGAGGAAAGCGAACTCTCGGCTCTCAACCGCTCAGCGGGGACGCCATTCCAGGCCTCCCCCGATCTGTTTGCGGTTGTCGCCCTGGCACAGCATTTTTTTCACCAGACTCGCGGCCTCTTCGACCCTTCCATCCTGCCAGATCTGAAACGGATCGGTTACGACCGCAGCATGGACTTCCTTCGCGCAGATGGACCAGCTCCGTTGTTCGAATCCCTTCTGGTCGAAGAGCATCCCTCTTTCAGCGAAATGGATCTTGATGAAACTCGCGGCATGATCCTTCTTCCTCCCGGGATGTCTCTCGACCTGGGCGGGATCGCCAAGGGCTGGATCGCTGAACAAGCTGCCACGCTCCTTTCCGATTTCTCTTCGGCTTGCGCTGTAAACGCCGGGGGGGATATGTTCCTGATCGGTCTCCCCGAGGGGGAGACTCACTGGCCGGTTGCTATCGAAGATCCGCTCCAGCCTGAAAATGATCTCACCACCATCCAGGTTGACCCTGGTGCGGTCGCCACCTCCGCTGTGACGAAACGCGTCTGGAAACAGGGTGAAAAACAACGCCATCATCTTATTGACCCCCGCACCCGTGAACCGGCCCAGACCGAATGGTTGAGTGTGACCGTTATTGCACCGCATGCCTATCAGGCTGAGGTATTTGCCAAGGCGCTCCTCATTGGTGGTCCGCAGGAATTGGAAGAGCTTTCCCGCCGGGGAGCTGCCCGGTTTTCTTACTTGGCGGTCGATCATGATCTGAAGATCTGGGGAAATCAAAATAGTTTGGAGGGTTTATATGTCAACCGTACGCTTTAAGGGGCCGGATGATCGTCTAAAGAAACCTGATGGGTCCGAACCGCCGTCTTCATGGCGGGTGATCGTCAGTGTGTTTGCCACCCTGTTCGTTTTGGTTGTTATTCTATTTGGTGCCCTCTTTTCATTGACTCCCTCCGGGCAGGCAGTGGGGAAGTGGGTTGGCTGGGCGTTTGCTTTGGATAGTGTCCAGCTCTGGTGGTATGTCACCCGCGCCAGCGGGATGGTTGCATATCTGCTATTATGGTTTTCCATGGTGCTCGGGCTGGGTGTCACCAGTAAATTTTTTGATCAAATGCTCGACCGTGTCTTTACTTACGACTTCCACCAGTTTATTTCACTTCTTTCGATTGCCTTTGTTGTCTTGCATGTCGCCGTCTTATTGCTCGACCGTTACCTCCCATATTCGGTTTGGCAGATCCTGGTCCCGTTCATATCGCCATATCGTCCCTTCTGGGTCGGCGTGGGCGTGATCGCCTTTTACCTCATTCTCCTGGTCACCATTACCTTTTACATTAAGAAGCGGATTGGGATGCGCACCTTCCGTATCATCCACATCCTGAGTTTGCTCGGGTATGTGGGTGCCACCTTCCACGGGATTTATTCCGGGACTGATTCCGCTCTCCCCACTGTCATGTTACTTTACGAAGGGACCGGGGTGGTGGTGATTTTCCTCACCGTCTTCTGGCTGGCGCTTCTCGGGCTGAAAAAACGTGAGGCGCGTCGCCTCGCGCTGGCTGCTGCCCGCTTGCCTCGCGGACGTCACGTCCGTGCCAGGTGACATATTTTTCCATATGGGCTCCGGTTTTGTAGGGGCGAGGCACTTTGTCCTGTAAAGGATGTCCTCGCCCTTTTTTATTTTTCCCCCTTGACTTAACAGAAAATTTGTTCTATTATAATGATGGCAATATACCTTTACTGGTGTTGATTGCCTTTCCATGAGATGAGGCGGCTTCGTGCCGCCGTCAGCCACACCGCAGATATGAATCTGCGGTGCCCTGTACCTTAAAAATTGAACCCGAACTTGTAGGGGCACGATATATCGTGCCCAGTTTAAGGGATATCAACCTCTCTTCACCCCTGAGGTTGTTTGATTTGCAAAAATCAACCTGTTTGCTTTTTCGCCTCGCCCCAGGCATACTTAACAATGAAGAAGCCCTCGATGTGAAAATGGGTTTTAGGGGTAGGTTGTTTGTTCCTCTTTAACAAACAACCCGCGCCCAGTTTTCCTGCTTTTGGATGTACGGTGGCCGCCTCGCACGTGTAGGGGCGACCCGCCGGGTCGCCCAATCGCTCTCACGTACCTCTCCCGGTTTGCACAAAAATGGCACATTTTACACACAACCCCAAAATGCCCTGCCGCTTAATTCTTACCACCTTTGCCGACTCTAAAAAAAAGTGCCTCAAAATCAGTCACTCGTTTTGAGCCGAGGCGGCCTCAAGCCGCCGTTCGCGAAGCATCCACCTGGTGGGCGGCCACACACTGCACCAAACGCAGTGCGGTGCAGTGCAGGTGTCGACGCCAAGGGGCGTCGATGGTAGGCACCAGGCTAAACTGTTACATACGTGCATGATCTAAATTTAATGCCTCAAAATCAGTCAC
>JADGQC010000101.1 GCA_017882125.1 Anaerolineales bacterium | reverse complement strand
CTTATCCGCGGGTTCCTGACAGTGGAAATTGAATTGTGAAGTTAATCACTATTTAACATGACTTTCCGCCCTAGCCCCGGATCAGCGGTTGTACTATTATTCTGGACGGAGACGGATGCATAACAACTCCAATCTAGCAACCACTGTCTCCTCCTTTGGCGAACGCCTCCGCAGATAGCTCCATCTGCGGAGGCTGTTTTAACCCAGTATCAGCCGGGTTTTCTCAAGCAAGGGTAGAAAAACAAAAAATCGCAGAGATTTTCTCTGCGATCCTTGTTAAAGACTCAAAAACCTATACGTGCGGGGCGGTTGCCTGCATGTAAATGGGCAAAACCACCGTGAACGTGGAACCCTGCCCGAGCAGGGAATCGACCCAAATGCGACCCTGGTGGTTGTCCACAATGGATTTGACGATCGCCAGCCCCAGCCCGGAACCCCCCACCCCCTTGGGAACATTACTGGCACGATAAAATTTCTCGAATATATGAGGCTGGTCGCCGGGGGGAATGCCGGGACCGGTATCGGAGATACGGAAAATCACCTGGTCGTTGCGCACTTCCAAGTCAATGGTTATTTCGCCGTTTTCCGGGGTGTATTTAATGGCATTCCCGATCAGGTTATCGAGCATCTGGCGCAAGCGGATGGGGTTGCCGCGCATCTGGGGAATCTCATCCGGCAGATTGAGATGGAGATTCAATTTTTTATCTGAAATCTGTCCGCCGAGGGTTTCCAAGGTGAAGCGGATAATGCCATCCAACGGTACGACTTCCTTCTGGCTGTCGAAGCCGGCTTCGATGCGGCCCAATTCCAGGAGGTCATTGACCAGGGCGGTAATACTCTGCACACTATTCTGAACACGGTGAATGAATTCGCGCTGCTGGTCGTTGACCGGACCGACCCGGTCGAGCAAGTCGACATAACCGAGGATGGCGGTGAGGGGGGAACGCAGGTCGTGTGAAACGGTGTGAACAAACTCGTTCTTCAGGCGATCAATTTGCTTAAGGTAAGTAATATCCTGCATGGTGATGGCCATGCCAATTTTTGGTACCGGAGTGCATTGAGCTGAAAGCACCCGCCCATCCTCGAAAGCGATCTCATTGTGCGGCATGGGGTTATGGATGCTTTCGTTCAAAAGAATCTTCAAATCAGGGTTGGGGAGCACATCGGTGACCCGTTTACCCTTCACCTCTTCTTCCTGCCAAAGCCCGAACGCACGGCGCGCGGCCGGGTTGATCGACAGGAGGTTCGACAGTTCGTCAACGATGATCACCCCATCCTCGATGTGGTCAATGATGGTATCGAGTTTTTGCAACTCATCCAAGCGATGCTGAAGGGAAGCCGTTGTGCGCTTGACCTCGCGGCGAGTCCAATCCCCGATCCGGTCAGCACGTTTAATGCTGTTCTCCACCGTCTTCACGATCTCTTCGATGTGAAGCGGGGCGTAGAGGCAGTCGCTGATACCAATATTGATGGCTTTTTTAACAACCGCAGGGGAATCTTTTAAAAGGAGGAGAAGGACCGGCTGGGTGGGAAAACGATCCAGCATCCCGGCAGCGATCTCCAGCTCATCAGCCCCATTAAAATTCTGACTGATGATCACCAGGGCGGGCGAGGATTCCTGCAAAGCTTTATCCAGGGCAGGACGATCACGGGCAATGGCGACAAGATACGAGACCGCCGTCAGCGCCCGCTCAAAAAGCTGCAGGATCTGCTCATCATCCATTGCCAATAAGACCAAATCGGATTTAGGCATACATCAACCATTCCCTAAATAAAAACCATTGCCTGCGGCTGCAAGGGGCCGCTCCCGCAAAACCATTTCCAGTGCGAATTCCATGGACCGTATGGAACATTTCGACCCTGACTAAATTTCATCCACCAATCACCCATTTTACCAGCAAGCATTCAATCGCTGGGCAGGGCAAGATGGAAATCCCCAGGCGACAACCTTGAAAGCGGCATGCGATTGCCGGCGAGATGGTCACTCCGGAAAACAGCTCATATTGCCCAGCCAAAAGGATGCATCCAGCAATAAGGTGACACAAGCCCTCTTATGATAGCACAATTGTCCAAAATTCGTGAAAAATATCGCAGGATTTACAGACCCATCGCGTGTAAAATACTTTAATCAAAGCCTGCCAGGAGTTCATATGAAGGATTTTCTGTGGTGGCGCGACGGCGTCATTTACCAAATTTATCCGCGCTCATTCGCGGACAGCAACGGCGACGGATTAGGCGATTTGAATGGGATCATCTCACACCTCGACTACCTTGCCGACCTGGGTATCGATGCCATCTGGCTGTCGCCATTCTACCCAACTCCCGATAAGGACTTCGGGTATGACATCAGCAATTATATGGATGTCGACCCACGCTTCGGGAGCCTGGCAGACTTTGACCGGCTGACGTCAGAAGCCCACCAACGCGGCATCCGGATCATCGCGGACCTGGTGCTAAACCACACTTCCGACCAGCATCCCTGGTTCAAAGAATCCCGCTCCAACCTGAAGGCCGCCAAGCGTGATTGGTATATCTGGCGGGACCACCCAAATAACTGGCAGGCTTCCTTCGGAGGGAGAGCCTGGGAGTATGACGCGCCGACCGGTCAATATTACCTGCACCTGTTCACGAAGGAGCAGCCGGATGTCAATTGGCGCAACCCCCAGGTGCGGACCGCGCTATTGGACGTTTTCCGCTTCTGGCTGGGACACGGCGTGGACGGGTTCCGCCTGGATGTTTTCAATGCCTACTTCAAACATGCCGACCTGCCGGATAACCCCCCAAAATTCGGGCTGCGCGCCTTCGACCGTCAGCGTCACATATACGATATTGACCAGCCGGAAATGATGCCTTTCCTGAACGAAATGCGGACCCTGCTGGACAGTTACCCTGAACGCTATGCCGTGGGTGAGACCTACTTCGCCAGCCCACAGAAAACCGTCTCCTACTGCGGACCAGACCGGCTGCACGCGGCATTCAGTTTCGATTTCACCTCAAACGACCTAAACTATCCCTGGAACCCGCGCTGGGTGATGGAGCGGGTAATGAAACGTGAAGTGAACTTCATCTCGGCCGACGCCTGGCCGACAACAGTGATGAGCAACCACGACCTGCCGCGCGCTGCAAGCCGATACAGCCGCGGGGAAGACGATACCCAAGCATTCCTGGCGATGACCCTGCTGCTCACGCTGCGAGGGACGCCGTTCATGTATTACGGTGAAGAAATCGGGATGCGCAACATCCATTTACGACGGAATGAGATCCTGGATCCACCCGGCAAAAAATACTGGCCCATATACAAGGGCCGGGATGGATGCCGCTCCCCGATGCAGTGGGACGACTCGGCTTTTGCAGGATTTTCATCACAGAAACCCTGGCTGCCGGTACACCCGGATTACATGAAGCGAAATGTCAACAGCCAGAAAGCGGACCCTGACTCCCTTTTTAACTTTACCAAAAAGCTTCTCACCCTGCGCAGGGAATTCCCGGCACTGTGCCGGGGCGACTTCGTGCCCCTGGAAACGCCGCCCGGGATGCTGGCGTACCTGCGCCGCAGCGGGGACCAATCCGTGCTAGTGGCGATGAATTTCAGCAACGGGGAAACAGGGTTTCCCCCTCCATCCGGACAGTGGCGGGTGCTATTATCCACCTCAAAGGGATCAGCGGGTGCGCTTACTGCTGGTGAAATCCAGTTGTTAATCCTGGAATGACAGACAAACCAGGTTGTATTTTTCCACCAAATCCTTATACTTACGGTGATGGACGGATTCGTTTACCTGCCCGGCTCTGAAGCAGAAAAACCCGGCCCCCTGGCTCGCTATCTACCCCAGGCCACGGACGGGATCGCGGCTGCATTCCTGGCGCAGCAATTCAGACCGGGTGACTGGGTGCTGGACCCCTTTGGAGCCTCCCCGCGGACAGACCTCGAAATGGCCCGGCTCGGGTTCAAGGTGCTCGTGGCGGTTAATAACCCGGTGACGCGCTTCCTGCTCGAAACCGCGGCCAAACCCTTCACGCAGGCTGACCTGCAGGCGGCGCTGGCAGAACTATCGTCCGCACGCAAAGGGGACGAGCGGCTGGAAACCCACCTGCAATCACTTTACCTGACCGAATGCAGCCAATGCCACCAACAGGTACCGGCAGAGGCATTCATCTGGGAGCGCGAAAGCGGGGTGTTGACAGGGCGCATGTATCATTGTGCGTGCGGGGACAACGGAGAATACCCCGCCACCCCGGCAGACCTGGCCCGAGCTGCCAGCCTGGCGGCCACAGACAGTTTGCACCGCAGCCGCGCCCTCGAGCGGGTGACCTCCGCAGGCGACCCGGACCGTCCGCACGTGGAAGAAGCCCTGAAGTGCTACCTACCGCGGGCAGTGTATGCGCTGATAACCATCATCAATAAGCTGGATGGATTTTCACCGTCATCAGAACACCGTAATGCGCTGTTCGCACTCACCCTGACCGCCTGTGACGAGGCAAACGTGTTGTGGCCGCTGCCCGCAGAGCGCCCACGACCAAAACAACTAACCGTCCCAACCCGCTTTCTCGAGAAAAATGTCTGGCGGGCGCTCGAGAACGGCGTAGAAACCTGGGCAGGGGGAGAGCAAGCGGTGGAGGTTGTGAACTGGCCCAATGACCCTGGAGATGCAGGCGGTCTGTGCCTGTTCAACGGGCCGGTGCGCGAGCTTGCGCCACACCTAAATGACGTCCCACTCAAGGCGGTCGTCAGCGTGCTGCCACGTCCCAACCAGGCTTTCTGGACATTGTCAACATTATGGGCAGGCTGGCTGTGGGGGCGGGAAGTGGCGGCCACGTTCAAATCAGCGCTGCACCGTCTTAGATATGATTGGAACTGGCATGCGGGAGCCCTCGAGGCGGCCTTAAAAAACCTTTCGGACCGGTTAACCTTGAATGCACCATTTTTCGCCATCCTCCCTGAGCCGGAAACCAGCTTTCTCTCCGCTGCGCTGCTGGCGGGAGCCGAATCAGGGTTCGACCTGACCGGGCTGGCGGTGCGATCACGCCACGATCCGGTGGAAGTGCTCTGGCAGCGGCGCGCTTTCAGTCTAGCTGAAAAAGAACCAGTGAAAATCGACTACGAGACGGTGCGATCGGCGATGCTCTCCACCCTTAAGGAACGCGGTGAACCAGTAACGATCCTTCAGCTGCACGGAGCAGGACTGGCTGCCATGGCAGCAGACAACAGCCTGCGCGGGAAGACCGAGGCCCTGGGGCAGATCAATGCTTCCATCCTGGATGTCCTGGCAGGACCAGGGTTCATCCACCATGGCGAGAGCAAGAACCCGGAGACGGGATTGTGGGGGCTGGAAGAGTGGGACCCTGAAACCGAATCGCTGCCTGACCGGGTGGAGGTATCCGTCGTCCGTTCCTTAAATAAGTCCCCGGGAGAAACGATGCGTGCCCTGGAAACGGCAATAAATGCCGAATTTCCGGGGCTGCTGACACCTTCGCTGGGATTGCTGCGGGCTGTGCTCGCATCCTATGCGGTTGAGTCAAACGGGCAACTGCAACTGAGGCAGGAAGACCTGCCCAGTTCACGACGTGCAGACTTGGAATCCGCAGCAGAAGCGCTGACGATACTTGGCACCCAATTTGGATTCAGCCTCGAGCGGAAAGAAAGTCCATACAGGCTTATCCTCTGGCAGGATAAAAGAAAAACGGCATATGCGTTTTACCTGGTGGCATCCGCCATCGCCGGAAAAATCATGCGTCAAAACCCCTATCAACCGGAACGAAGCATACTGGTCATCCCAGGTGGACGAGCCGGCTTGCTGGCTTATAAACTGGAGCGCGACCCAGACCTGAGACGGCTGGCGGAGCGTTGGAGGGTGGTTAAGTTCAGAGCTTTACGGCGGTTGACCGGGATCACGGACCTCAGCCGCGAACAATTCGAAAAAGAAATAGCAGGGGATCCAATCGAAGCTCCCGAGCAAATGAAACTGTTCTAGCCGGATTCCGTATAACCTGTATGAAAGTGTGCATTTGCTTGCTTTCCGGCTCCAATGACTCTATAATTGACCAATCATGTCCAACAATTTATTAAAACGAATCGGGGCAGGATCGAAGTACCTTGTCATCGCGGCTGCCGTGCTGGTTTTTACCGGCTGGTTCATCAACACTCCACCGGGCCTGCTGGGTAAAGCAGACGCCATCGGGTATGCAGTCTGCCACCGCATCAGCGAACGGTCGTTCCACATCGGGAGCATCCAATTACCACTGTGCGCACGTTGTTCGGGAATGTACCTGGGTGCTGTAACCGGGCTGGTCTTCCAATCGATCATCGGCTGGAAACGGTTAAAAATCCCACATTGGAGCATTCTTGCCCTCCTGGCTGTTTTCGTGGCAGCGTTCGGTATCGACGGGTCCAATTCTTATCTTTACCTGCTGAAACAAATTTCGCCGGGAATCCTGCCGAATATTCCCAACCTGTATATACCCAACAATACCCTGCGCCTGTTAACCGGCAGCGGGATGGGACTGGGAATAGGCGTCATGCTCTTTCCAGCGTTCAACCAGACTATTTGGAGTGATGGGATCGAAAAACCAGCGATCTCCGGTTGGAAATGGTTCGGCTTGCTGCTGGGGATCCAGCTGGTCTTCGACCTGCTGGTGCTGACTGAAAGCCCGATCGTTCTTTATCCGCTGGCAATCATCAGCTCGCTTGGTGTCTGGCTCCTGTTGAGCATGGTGTACGGCATGGTGTGGGTGATGATCATGAGGCAGGATAACCGCTTTACAAAACTGCGACAGTTATGGCTGCCGCTGCTGGCCGGCCTGACGATCGCCATGATCCAAACCGCGGCGGTCGACGCGCTACGGTTCTGGTTGACCGGAACATGGGGAGCTTTTCCGCTCGGAAAATAGCGGAAAGGAGATGGTGATGGAAGCACTTTTTGGTATCATGACAGCTTTTGGACTTTCAGCCAGTGCCGGGCTGAACGCATACATCCCGCTCATGGTAGTTGGCGTTATCGCACATTATACGAGTTGGATCAAGCTAAACCCACCCTATGACATCCTGGCAAATGCATGGGTGCTTATTGTAATCGGCATCCTGCTGATCGTTGAAATGCTGGCAGATAAGATCCCGGCAGTCAACCACATCAATGACATTCTCCAGACCGGAATCCGCCCGGCTGCAGGAGCGATCATCTTTGCCGCCAGCGCGCACGCGCTTACCAATGTCCATCCGGTAATCGCCATCATTTGCGGGCTGCTGGTTGCCGGGAGTGTCCACGTGGTCAAGTCGGCGGCGATACGACCGGTCGTCACTGCAACAACCGGCGGGACGGCCAACATACCCGTGAGCATCGCCGAGGACGTATTTGCAACCGGGCTATCAATCCTTTCGATCGTCATCCCGGTGCTGGTAGCCGTGATCCTAATCATATCCGTGGCATTAATCATCTGGTGGTTCTGGCGGCGAGCCCAACGTAAAAAACTCGCAGTTTCTTAATTAGTTTCCGGAGGATTTATGGCTTTACAAGCACCCGTTGCAGTTGCACCCATGTCAGCTCCCCAAGATAACCCGATGGTCAGGGAGTTGAGTAACCCCATTTACCAGGCGCGCGGCTGGTTAAAGTTCCTGGGAGTCCTATCCATCATTGGAGGCATTGTACAAGCGCTCTCCATCGTGGGAATCATCATCGCCTGGCTACCAATCTGGATGGGCGTCCTAATGCTCCAGGCCGGTTCCTCAATCGACGCGGCGGGCCAGGCCGGGGATAAATTCGCTTTTTTGAATTCCCTGGGCAGCTTGAAAACCTATTTCGTTCTACAGGGTGTGCTCAGTTTGATTGGAATTATCATTGCCTTGAGCATGGTATGCATCCTGGTGGTACTGCCCCTGGTCGGGATCACCCTGATCCCATGGCAGCAAATCATCAACAATAACCCCATTTATTATTAATCCTATTGGAAGCTTGTATCATTCCATTTGTTCCTTCACTATCCAGTTGAAATCAAAAAGGAGATAAAGAGAAATGAATCAACCATACGTACCCATGCAACCTGTTGCGAAAACAAGCACCCTGGCGATCATCAGCCTGATCGGTGGAATCACGGGCTGGACCATTCTGCCGTTCCTGGGCGCGATCGTCGCGGTGATCACCGGTCACATGGCGCAAAGCGAGATTAAAAAAAGCGGAGGCATGATCACAGGCAAGGGGATGGCAACGGCTGGATTGATCCTGGGATACCTGGCTATTGCCGGCGGGATCTGCGTATTCTGCTTTTTTATCATCCTGCCACTGCTTGGACTGGGCATCAGCCTGCCCTTCATCAACTCCTCCGGTTATTAGTTCATGGCTGAAACGACCGGCGAATCGATTCCACCACCAGTGCCTGCTCCCAAGAAGCTCAGTCCCTGGATCATCGCGATCCTGGTGGTCTTGCTGGTCTGCTGCGGGTGTTTTGGGGTGGCGGGACTGCTGGTCGGGTTTTGGGACCCCATCCGGCAGGCATTTGGTTTTTCCTCCCTGCTGCCAGTGCTGAGGGGTCTCATGTAACCATCAAAACCCCGGTCTCTTCACGAGAGATCGGGGTTTTTGTGATCAGAAAATAGCTGCTGCAATTCTTTCAACCCTGCCCGGGCCAGTCGACGCGTTTCCGCATCCAGGTCAAGGGAGGTAAATTCATCCTCATCCAGTACAGTTTGGGGCCCGCCAGGGGCCACCCACAGGTCGAGGGCAAGGTCAACGTATGAAATCCGGCTGTCGGACTCGAGGATTGCCGGGCACCCAATGTTACAGTAAAAGCCCTTGATCCGGTCGTCATCGCGATCATGAACCGCAAAAATGTTATACCAGCGGTCGGTATAATAAATCTCAACAAAACGATCATTGCTTTTCAGAATTGCATCCAGGATG
>JADGQC010000025.1 GCA_017882125.1 Anaerolineales bacterium | reverse complement strand
CATAGTGCTCCTTTGGCTTGGTCGTCGGAGAAGTATTATGCTTCACCAGCTTACCTCTCTTTGACCTACAAAGTTGCACTTGATAGTTGAATCTACAAAATAAATCAGATCACCTTTTCGTTTTCCCCAAGGATTAAATCCGGACGTATTCCAAATCCCTCACGAATTTTGGGAGGGATTTTTTCAACAAACTGCAGAATCTATTCTGATAGGGGAATCAGCAGCAATGGAATTTGGGTCCTGCGGGCAACTCCGGCGGTTACACTTCGATTCCAGAATGCATCCAGGCCCAGGCGCCCGTGTGTACCAAATATGATCAGGTTTTCCCCATTATTATCAGCGGTCTTTGCGATGATCGTGGCAGGGTCGCCCCTCGCGATCTCGGCAGTGGCACTTAGTCCCATACTGTGAAATTCATCAAGGTGGGCCTGGAAATGTTCCCTGGCGTTCTCTTCGGTGATATCCAGGTATGCGGTGGTGGTGGCTGGCATGAGATTCCCGGAAGCAGCAGCCTCTCCTGAGAGAGTTCCCAGGGTGGGAATGACGCACAGCAGGTCCAGTTGTGCCTTAAAGGCTTTTGCCATTTGCTTCGCGATCGGGATGGCTTCATCGTGAACCGATTCGTTATCCAAAGGGATGAGAATCCTTTTTATCTTAAATGGGGTCTGTGATTCCGTCGGTTTTATCAACATCACCGGCGTCCCGCTGGCCGCTGCCACCTGCTGTGCGATATTTCCAAAGAACAGGTCGTGCATCCCGCCGTTCCCGTGTGCGCACAGGAGGATCAAGTCGGGCTGAAATTCGTCCGCGGAATGATCGACGATGCTGCGAGATACGTCTGTGACGGCGGCTGTATGAACGTGCCAATCCACTTTGGTTTTGGGAGGAAAGGCAGCCTGGGCTATCCCGGACAGGTAAGCCTCGGCTTCCGCAGAGTCGGTCAGGTGCCGGTCTCGGTGGACTTCCTCGGGTGCATCCTGTTCGATTACATGCAGAAGTGTAACCGGTGCCTTTAAGGTTTTTGCCAGTGAAGCCGCCACGGGCAGGGCAGATTCAGCCAGTTTCGAACCATCCAAAGGAACAAGTATGTGTTTAAACATAGGTTTATTTCCCAAAGAACGTCTGGTAAATCAGGAATATGTTGAGAGTCAGGATCATTACCGCGGAAAGACTTGCCAGGAGGGTGGTGAGAGGTTTGTTAACCAACACTCCCATGAGGAATTTGTTGCTGGTGAACAAAACCAGGGGGATGACCGCGAAGGGCAGACCGAACGATAGCACCACCTGGCTGATCACCAGAGTGCGGGTTGGGTCCAGACCGATAAAAATGACGATCAACGAAGGGATGATCGTAACGATTCGGCGAATCCACGGGGGAATGTGGAAATGCAGGAAACCCTGCATGATCACCTGCCCGGCCATTGTCCCGACCGATGAAGACGATAATCCGGAAGCAAGCAAAGCCACTCCAAAGACAACACCTGCCGCACGTCCCAGCAGCGGTTGTAAAGTCAGGTAAGCCTGTTGGAGGGTTCCAACGCTTTGGCCGACGGTATGGAATGCTGCAGCCGAAGTGATGAGCATTGCCGCGTTCACACTACTGGCGATTACCATGGCTATGACCACATCGATGATCTCGAAATGAAATAACCGTTTTAGTTGTTCAGGCTTTTTAACCACCACCCGGCCCTGGGTTAATGCGGAATGTAGGAAGATTGCGTGCGGCATGACCGTGGCTCCCAAGATACCCGCTCCGAGCAGGATGCTCTCGGAGTTGGTGAAATGTGGGATAAATGTGCTGTTAGCGATGGCAGGCCAGTCTGGATGACCGATGAACATCTCGATCACGTAACTAAACGCGATTACCGCCAGGAAACCCGTGATGACAGCTTCCAGTGGACGAAATCCAAAACGCTCCAGGCTGAGAATGACGAACGTGATCCCGGCAGTCAGCAGGCCCGCGATCCAGAGCGGAAGATTAAATAGCAGGTTGAGTGCAACTGCCGCGCCCAAAAACTCGGCCAGGTCAGTGGCCATGGCAACAAGTTCCATCAGAACCCACATGATCAGGACCACCGGGCGCGGAAATCGCTCGCGGCAATGCTCGGCCAGGTTCTTGCCGGTGGCAATCCCAAGCTTGGCAGAAAGAGTCTGCAAAAGCATGGCCATCAGGTTGCTGCCGAGGATCACCCACAAAAGTTCATATCCGAATTGTGCACCGCCCTGGATGTTAGTGGCGAAATTACCTGGATCCACGTAAGCAATACTGGCAATAAAAGCCGGTCCGAGGAAGGGCATTAATCGGATAAACCAGCTTTTTTTACTCCTGCCGGAAAGAACAGCTTTGGCATCGCGCTTTGTCGCGTCGGTATTCGAGAGTTTGACGCGGGGGGATTTCACCGGACGTTTGGGCGATGCCATAAAAATAATTTTACACTATTATAAAAAACCGAGTCGTAAGACTCGGCGTGTTTTACGCATACTACCAATTCTGTGAATCCATGAAAATATTCGCAAAAGCTGTAGTGACAAGAAAAACCTTATGGGTGCCAGAAATGGCGCGATTATTTGCCCGCCTTATTCTCAAAAACAATTTCCCCATCGTGCCAGTCTGGTTCGGACTTCAAAAAGCGCTTCAGGTTTCTAAATTCCTTGTCTTGTTCCGGGCTGTTAGCATTGGCAAAGTAGGTTTCTTTATCTTTAAATATTGCCACCATCCAGAATTCATTTGGGTCCTTGTCGCTTTTGAATACATAGGATCCAATATATCCTGCCGGTTGGCGGCCGGTTCCCATTTTTTTCAATTCTTCCAGAGCGCCTTTTTCTGTTTTCATTCGAGCGATTGTCCCGTACATAAATTACCTCCATTAACAAGAAGAAAGTTATTTACAGTTTAATCGCGACAACATTAGACTAATTGGATAATGTATACCTATTATACAATAAATGACCAATCAGTCAACTACAATATTTTACTTGTCGACAATTGGGGAATGTTCGCCCAGTACCGCGGTTACCGCCAAGGCTGCATGCTCAGCAGCGATCCTGGTATTTTTCATCATTTGGCCGGATTGAAAAATAATTTTCGGGTTATGCAGAGTCATCAAAATCAGCCTGTCTATTCGGAGGTTATCATTTTCGTCCATCGCCGCTTCGAGGTCGATCGGAATGGGTGCCTGGGGATTATCGCTGATCGAACGAATGGAAACCAAGGGTACACCTGATTCTGCTGCCGCTTGGACAATCCCCGCTGTCTCCATTTCCAGGACCGGATAAGGTAAGTCCTCTGTCTGCTGCAGCATGACCTGCGCCCCGTGTGTGGTGATGGCCGTCCCTTTGAACAGGTTCGCTTTTTTTGCGTGCAAAACATTCCCTATGGCATTCAATGCCGCCTCTGTCAAGGATGAAAGCGATTGGGATCGACCGGGTGCGCCATTCTCTAAAAGATATGATTTGCTTGAAACGACTACATCTCCAATCTGTAGGACGGGGTTGACAGCGCCGGCAATGCCAAAAGAGATCAGCCCCTGCGGGCTTGCCTCCGCCAGGAGAACGCGCGTAGCGTCTCCGGCTCTTTTTCTTCCCCAGCCCGTAATGATAAGCACGCAATCGAAGTTCTTGGTTTGGAATCGGACCCCTCTAAATTGTCCGAAGGAAATGCGTTTCCACCCCTTAATGAGACGCAATAATGCATTGCTCTCCTGGGTCATTGCGGCAATCAGTCCGATTGTTTCCATTTACCAGTGTCCATTCATTCGTTGGAACATTTGCTCGGATTCCGCCCTTGTTCCGCCGCGCAAGCCTTGCGCCTGCCCTATGGCGATTTCAGGTTCATTCTTTACCAGTCCTGCCAGGGTCGCTTCAGCCACTTCAGTCGCAGAAATGCCTCTATACTCCTGTTTTCTCCGCTCGCGTGCGCCTCGATCCAGGTCGGTATCCACGGTGGGAGGAATGACTTCAAATACTTTTACGCCGGTCTTGCGCAGTTGATGCCGGAGAGACCAGCTGAATGAATGGATGGCTGCCTTTGTGGCGCAATAGACGGGTACTATGGTCAGGGGCACAAATCCCAGGGCCGAGGAAATGTTTACGATGGCAGCTTCTTTCAATTTTATCAGGTGTGGGATGAACAGGGCAGTGAGCTGCACCGGGGCGCTGAAATTAATCTGAATTTCGTCGTCGCCGTTCATTAAGTCAAGGGTCCCCTTGGTAAAGTCAATCTGTCTTTGGATTCCCGCGTTGTTTACCAGGATGTTCAGTTCGGGATAATTCGAGACCGTCCACTCATACATCCTCTGGCGGTCAGCAGCACTGGCCAGATCGCACACTTGATATTGGATTTGTGGGAATTTATTTTGAGCCAGGAGCAGGTTCTCCTTTTGCCGCCCACAAATGATGACTTGGTTGCCTTCCCTCAAGAACACCTCCGCCATCGCCAGGCCAATTCCGGTCGCTCCTCCTGTGATCAGGATTGTGTTGCCAGTCATTTTCATCGCTGCCTCCAAAAAAGTCCAAGTCTTAAATTGTTATTTTAGCACATCCGCGAGATGGCATGAGCGGTACGGTGAATAATCAATTCAGTACTTCGATGTGAGTTATCGTTTCATAGGCATGGACAAGTACAGAAATTTCCTCATACCCGACAACAAGTGAGGCAATATAACTATCAATTTTATTAATCTTAAAAACCGTGGGCAATTATGTCATTAATGTACAATTGAGACATGGCTTACTTTCTCTCCTCCATTTTTCTTTCTGCATTTCTTCTATTTCAGATCCAGCCAATGATTGCCCGTACCATTCTGCCATGGTTCGGGGGGACATCCGCGGTCTGGTCCACGGTACAGATGTTTTTCCAGGTACTGTTGACCGGTGGCTATGCATACGCCAATTGGCTTTCCGGCAAAGGTCGCCGCCGTGAAATTGTCCACCTGGTGCTCCTGGGTGTTTCACTTGGTTTAATGCTGGTGCTCGGGTTGGCTTGGAAATCGCCCATAACGCCTGATGCCAGTTGGAAACCGGTCCAATCCGGCTTTCCCGTTTGGGATATATGCAAACTGCTGCTTATCTCGGTCGGCCTCCCATATTTCCTAATTTCCACGAACAGCCCGCTCATGCAAGCCTGGTTCCACCGGAATTTTCCCAAACGGACCGCTTATCGTCTTTATGCACTTTCCAATGTCGGCTCACTGCTTGGACTGGTGACCTACCCGGTCCTGGTGGAGCCCTATCTCACCCTGGCCTGGCAGGGAAAGATATGGTCCCTGATGTACCTGGCTTACGCAGGCCTGGCAGGGTATGGAGCGGTTCGATCCCTGCTGAAAAAGAAATCATCCGAACCTGAATTGGCGCGTTCAGAGGCTGACTTGGGACCGAAGCTGACCGCTCGTGATTACAGCCTTTGGATTATCCTGGCAGCCACCGCGTCCATCCTGCTTCTGGCCACCACCAGCCAGATCACCCAGGAAGTTGCGGTCATACCTTTTCTTTGGGTTCTACCTCTCACGATATACCTGCTATCATTTATCCTGGCATTCTCGGGGGAACGCTGGTACTCCCGCCAGGTATATCTCGTCATCTTCTTGGTTGCCACCCTGTTGGTAGGGTGGGCTCTGGGTCGCGCTGATTCTCTGAGCATTTCCGTACAGATCGGGATTTACTCTTTGGGGCTTTTTGCTGCGTGCATGGTCTGCCATGGTGAGTTATACCGTTTGCGCCCGCATCCAGCGCACTTGACCCGCTTCTATTTGTTGGTATCGGTAGGGGGGGCTTTGGGGGGGATATTCATTAATTTTGCTGCACCATTTATTTTCAAGGGATATTGGGAATTACCACTCGGCTACACCGTGTGCTGGATCCTGTTTCTGGCAGTGACCTTCATAACCATTATTTCCGTCCGGCGTCGCTTGGTTTTCATCATGAACTCCGTGATGCTGCTTAGCATGGTTCTTGTTTCAGCGGCACGCTCATTCCAGCAAATCCAGGCCGACCTCGGGAACGATCTGTTTATCAAGAGGAATTATTACGGTGTTATACGGGTTAGGGAACTCGATGCCGGCACTCCGTTGACGGAGCGGTACGCATTGGTGCATGGTGTCACCATCCATGGCTACCAATTCCTGTCTGCTTTAAAAAGTGATATCCCGACGGCATATTATGGCGAAACCAGTGGTGGGGGGCTGGCAATCCTGAACGATCCACACCGAGGTCTTGGAATGCGGGTGGGAATATTGGGCCTGGGGATTGGCACACTCGCATCATACGGGCAGGTGGGTGATGTCTATAAGTTTTATGAGATTAACCCGCTCGTGATTGATCTGGCGAAGGGGAGCGGAGGATACTTCAGTTATGTGTCCGGAAGTCGCGCACAGATTGAGATCGTTCCCGGGGACGCACGTCTCTCCCTGGAGAATGAACTTGCCGCGAGCGGTTCCCAAAACTTTGATGTGTTGATTCTGGATGTCTTTTCGAGTGATTCCATTCCAATGCATTTGCTGGATGCGGAAGCCTTCGACCTTTATTTAAAACATCTTGGTGCTGACGGGATTCTCGCTGTAAATATTTCGAACCGGCACTTGAATCTGGTACCCGTAGTCTGGACACTTGCCGATAATCTTGGTTTGAGCCGGGTCCTCATTAGCGATCCTGGGTCTTTGCCGGATACATTCCCATCTTTATGGATGTTGATGTCACGTGACCCATCCTTGTTGGATGCCGCCGGGATACTCTCCCATGCAACCCCCATGAACGGCTATGTCTCCCCCGTGAAATTATGGACGGATGATTTCAGTAATTTAATTCAAATATTAAAATAAAAAAAGAGCGACTGGTTGCAGTCGCTCCAACATATTACTTGGTAAATTTGTCGCTGGTATTGTCCAGCGCCCTGACCTCTTCGGCGGTCAACCTCCAGCCTAGCGCACCCGCGTTTTCCTCCGCCTGTTTGACATTTTTCGCACCGGGGATGGGCAACGTTCCTTTGCATATGAGCCAGTTTAAAGCCACCTGGCTGGGAGTCTTGCTTTCATGTCCCTTTCCGATTTCGGACATTTCTGCAATCAGGCTTGGGAGGGCTTTCATCCTCCCCATAGGCTGGCGGGCACGCAATCCGGGTGGAGGGGTTTCGGGCGTGTATTTTCCAGTCAACAGTCCCTTCGCTAAAGGTGAATATGCGATTAACCGAACCCCCAGCTCTTTACAGCGGTCGAGCAGCCCGTTCTTTTCCACTGTACGGTTGAGAAGATGGTACTCCACCTGGTTGGAAGCCAACGGGAGGTTGTATTTCGAAAGGATGGTGTACGCCCTCTGCATTTGCATCTTGCTGTAATTTGAGACCCCGGCTGTGAGCGTTTTACCGGATTTAACTGCCTTCGCCAGCGCTTCAACCCAGAACTCAACCGGCATGGGTGGAAATGGCCAATGAATCTGGTAAAGGTCCACGTGCTCAAGCCCAAGTCGTTCCAGGCTTAAATCGAGTGAACGCATCAGAGCGCCGCGGTTTAGCCTCCATGGATAAGGCATGAACTTGGTTGCTACCAGCACTGGCGTTGAGGTGGATTTCAAGAATTTCCCGAGGAATCTCTCTGACCGGCCTCCTCCATAAACCTCAGCCGTATCCATCAAATTAATCCCCGCTGAAATGGTGGATTGGAAAGCCTGCTCTATGTCATTCTCGGCATATCCATGTCCGTAATTCCACATGGTACGATCCCCCCAACTCCATGTTCCCAGTCCCATTTCGGCTTTGTGCAGGAAAAGTGTTTCTTCGGCGATTGGTTCGGGCATGCTCAACTCCTTTGTCTACACCACGCGATTGTATCATAGACGCTGTTCAGCGCGCTTGAATCGGGTTACAATCACCTTTACATTTCATGGGAACTTAGTGGCCGCGAACGCTATCCCCACTCCATTTTACCTCCAGGTTCTTGCATGGTCGAATTGAATAAGGCCTGGGTCCGGAAATAGGTGGGGAGTGTTGGCGCTCCCTGGGTTCCGGAAGGTTGATATGGATCACACTCCGGAAAAAAATCGCGAACAATCTCCGGCCGAACTGGTACAGAGATATAAGCTTCCTACAAAAAATTTATTGTTGGTGACGCGTGCCCTTACGCATCGGTCCTATGTAAATGAGCACCAGGAAGCGTTGGAGGATAACGAACGCCTGGAATTCCTGGGCGACGCTGTATTGGACTTTGTTGCCGGGGCGTGGTTGTACAGCCATTTCCCAGAAATGGCCGAAGGCGAACTTACGCGCATGCGCTCGGCGATGGTTTGCACGGAGCAATTGGCTGAGTTTGCCCGTTCATATGACTTGGGGTCCGCCATGCGTCTGGGGCATGGAGAAGACAACGCCGGGGGGCGTCAGAAGGACGTCCTTTTATGTGCAACATTTGAGGCCCTCGTTGGGGCACTTTTTTTGGAGAGCGATATTTCCACCATACAGCATCTCGTTCATCCCTTGCTGGAGCAAGTTAGCGAACACCTTGCATTTTCTGCGGATTCACGCGATCCAAAAAGCAGGTTGCAGGAATGGTCGCAGGGTCAAAGACTGGGTATCCCAAAATATGTCACGGTATCGATCAATGGACCCGACCACATGCGGATGTTTGAGATCGAAGTGCAGATCAATGGATCAACCTATGGGCGGGGTAGTGGGCACAACAAGCAGGCCGCGGAGCGTGCTGCTGCCCAGGCTGCCCTGGATGCTATTGAAAATTCTTAAATTTCCTATTAAATTATTCCATGCCGTTACGTCTTAAATCCCTTGAACTTCACGGTTATAAGACCTTTGCTGCAAAAACAAAGTTTGAATTTGCCGAAGGAATAACTGCCATTGTTGGACCCAATGGGTCCGGGAAATCCAACATTGCGGATGCTCTCCGCTGGGTGTTGGGGGAACAAACTTTCAGTCTCTTGCGCGCCAAAAAGACCGAAGATATGATTTTTACCGGGTCCGAACAGCGATCGCGTGCCGGTATGGCCTCCGCAGGAATTATCTTCGATAATAATGATGGTTGGCTGCCGGTGGATTTCACCGAGGTCGGGCTTTCGCGGCGCGCATACCGGGACGGTCGTAACGAATACCTCCTTAATAGTCAGCATGTAAGGTTAAAAGATATTAACGAGTTGCTGGCGCAGTCAGGTCTTTCCGAGAGGACCTATACGATTCTTGGACAGGGGTTGGTGGATGCTTCCCTGGCTTTAAAAGCCGACGAACGCCGAAAATTATTCGAGGAAGCGGCCGGCATCGGTCTCTATCGTTCCCGGCGGGAAGAGGCTTTACGCAGGCTGGAAATCTCCCTGCGCAACCTCGATCGTGTGCTGGATATCCTTGCTGAATTGGAGCCGCGCCTGAAGAGCCTCGAACGCCAGGCTGTTCGAGCTCGGGAATTTACCCAGGTGCAGTCTGATCTGCGTGTGCTCATGCATGAATGGTATGGATATCATTGGCACACTGCCCAGAAAAATTTGACCGATGCGAATAGCCAATTGCGTGCGCAAGAAACCAGGTTGAATGAAGCGCGCGAATCCTATCAGCGTTTGCGAAAGGATTTTTCGGAATATCGTGACCAGGTCAACAGCGTGCGGGAGAAGCTAAACTCCTGGCATCGCCAGTCGGCACAATTGCATGAGACCCGCGAGTCCATTAGCGGTGATTTGGGGAAGCTGGATGAGCGTCAGCGCTTCCAACTGGATAATCGGCAGACAGTTTTGAGCGACCAGTCCCGCCTTGCGGAAGAATTCAAGATTGCTGAAGAACGTGTGGTCACGGCAGAGATGGAAACCGCCAGCCTTCTGTCCGAGTTCGAAGAAGCCCGCCTGCAAGCCGATGCATCCCAGGTTACCCTTAACGAACGTCTTGCAGAAAAATCAAGCTTCGAACTCGACTTTGAAGTTGCCCGCAAGAGAATGGAAGACCTTTCCACCCAGCGTGCTGGCTTTCAAGCGCACTTTAATGAATTGGGCGCCCGCATCGAAACCCAACAGCAAAAGAAGGAAATATTAAATCAGACGATTGTCCAGGATAACAAGGAAGCCAGTCGTTCTGTGAATGAATTTAAATCTGCTGAACTGATTAGGTTAAATGCCGAAAATATTTTACAGGTGGCAGAGTCCGCTTACCAGGCAGCGCAAAAAAGTTTGGCTGACCTGGAGGAAAATGTCAAGCGTGCAAGTGCTGAAGGTGCTGCTAAAAATGCCGACCGCGCCCGAATAAAAGCGCAGTTGGATGTTTTGGACCAGGCTGAGCAAGCGTTGACTGGTTACGCTGATGGGGCAAAACTGCTGTTGGAGGCAGCTCGTCAATCAAGGCTTAAAGGAGCCCGCGGAGCGCTTTCATCCGCGCTGGACGTGCCCGTGGATCTTGAAGTGGCGATCTCCGCAGCCCTGGGCGAATTTACCGATTCCATTCTCCTGGCATCCGGTCAGGATACCGACCAAGCACTGGCGCTTCTCGATTTGGATCATAATTCCCGGGCATCAATTCTGCCTCTCGATTGGTTGACTCCGGTCGAACCGCTAAAAATTAAACCGGACGTTAATTGTTTGGGTGTCGCCTCCGACCTTGTCAAGGCACCTGCGGAAATCCGCCCGGTTTTGGATTTGCTATTAGGGCAGGTAGTTGTAGTCCGCAGCCGTACCGCTGCCAGGCATGTGCTTGCCGGTCTTCCCAGGCATGCCCGTGCAGTAACATTGCTGGGCGAAGTATTTCATGCGACGGGCGAGGTTGTGGCGGGAAAACCTGGCAAGGCGGCTGCACTGGGACGCCCGCGTCAACGACGGGAATTGCAGGAAACCTTGTCCGAGGCGGAACGTATCATCACTTTCCTTGAAAATGAGTCCATAAAAGTTTCAGGACGGTTGGATGACGCCCGCCGGCAAACCCTGGAATTAAAAAAGGATGCTGATACGAAGCGAGTCTTGCTGGAAAAAGCCCGGGAGGCAGAGCGACTATCCCAGGTCAAGGCGGATAAAGACCAGCGTCAGCTGGATTGGGATTTTGCACAACAACATAATATCGAACTGGAGATCTCGCAAGCGAAAAATGAACGCCAGCAATCTGCCTCGTCACTGTCAAAAAACGAGCAGGAAACGATCGTTGCACAGGAAGCCCTCCGGGTGAAAACCGCAAAATTGGCAATGCTTTCCATGGACGATTTTCAGGACCAGGTTACGTTGTGGGGTACGCGCTCTGCTGTGGGAAAACTCGCATTGAGTGATGCCAAGTCCAGGTTGAATGAGCGCATCCAGGATGTTCAGCGTTTGCAGGAACAAAAGGACAAGGCCGAGACTCATCTACAGGGAATTGCCGCTGCCTTGCTGGAATTGGAAAACGAAAGAGACAACCTGCGCAGCCAGACTGCCGGGATAAACACCCAGTTGGAAGAACTGCGCGCTCTTATCGGACCTGCTGAGAAAACTCTCGAAACTTCCGTGGGAAGGGAAGGGAATTGGCAAAACAACGAGACTGAAGAGCAGGCTGCGTTGTCTCGCGTCGAACGAGCCTTCAATCAATTCCAACTCGACGTCAGCCGCAGGCAGGAGGCACTTCTGAATCTGAGGCAGAGAATTGAGGATGACTTTGGTTTGGTCGCCTTTGAATACACCACCGATGTCACAGGTCCGGTGCCGTTGCCATTTGAAGGATTGGTGGAACAACTGCCGACCGTGACTGAGCTCTCCCCTGATTTGGAGGAAAACATGACCCGCCAGCGGGCACAGTTGCGCCGAATGGGGGCTGTCAATCCCGAAGCGCAGCAGGAATACAGTTCTGTTAAAGAGCGGCACACTTTCCTGACTGCTCAGGTGGAAGATTTGCGCAAGGCTGAAACCGACCTCCGTCAGGTTATAGCCGAACTGGACGAACTGACCCGCCGCGAATTTCAGAAAACTTTTGACGCAGTTGCCGAAGAGTTTCACATAATATTCCAACGGTTGTTCGGTGGTGGGTCTGCCCGTTTAACCTTGACCGACCCTGGGAACTTGACCGAAACGGGTATCGATATCGAAGCTCGTTTACCTGGAAGGCGGGAGCAGGGGCTTTCACTGCTCTCGGGCGGCGAACGCAGCCTGACCGCAATTGCGTTGGTGTTTGCTCTTTTAAAAGTTTCCCCAACTCCCTTCTGTGTTATGGATGAGGTTGACGCCATGTTGGACGAAGCGAATGTGGGTCGCTTCCGCGACCAGCTTGTGGAATTAAGCAAGGATACCCAGTTCGTCATCATCACCCACAATCGGAACACGGTCCAGGCTGCCGATGTCATATATGGCGTAACGATGGGACGCGATTCTGCCAGCCAGATCATCAGCTTGAAATTGGATGAAATTACCGATGAATTCCTGAAATAAATATCCCTATTGCGACTGAATTTAATAAATAAAGCGGTTGGCTGGGAAGCTAACCGCTTTATTTTATATGGTCTAAATGGAATTATGGACTAAGGTGTTGGGGTTGTTGCTTCTGTTGGGGTTGTTGCCGAGGTGGGATTCTGCTTGGCATACACAGTAGCAGTCGCGTATAAATCCGCGAAGGCACTCTCAATGCTGGGCAGGCTGGGGACGTTGCTGGGCCAGTTGCTGGCAATTACAATGGTTGCGGGAGTCTTCTGGTTCGTCAGCCATTGGGAAAAGGCTGCTGAGACGGCACTGCTATATTCGGTCGCTGTCAGGGGACGGGTTTCGTGTCCCAGCACCTGGATGATGTGCCAGCCATCCGTCGATTGAACGGGTTGGCTGATTTCACCAACTTGCAATGCAAAGGCAGCCGATTCAAACTCAGCAACCATTACGCCGCGACCGAACCATCCCAAGTCTCCGCCTTTTGCCTTGCTGCCGGTATCTATAGAGACCTGGGTTGCCAGGGTGCCGAAATCTGCCCCGCTGACCAATTGCTGGCGGATGGATTGTGCAGTAGCTTCATCTGCAACCAGGATGTGGCGTGCCCAAACTTGCTCCTGGGTGTGGGCCACATCGGCAGTTACCTTATCTGAGACGCGTTGCCGGTAGAGTGGGCTTTCAAAGAATAATTTTTTGAAGTCCGCTTCCGTCATTCCCAGTTTGGCATAATTGGTAAGTGCGGTCTTATAACTGGTTTGGAACCCACTCAATATGTATGGGGTTGCAGTGGGTGTGATGCTGGGAATCGGGCTGACCGTCGCTGTGAGTGTCATGGTTGGAATTGTCGTGGCGGTCGAGTTCAAGTCAAATGTCGGGGTTGGGGCTAATGTTTCTGTAGGTGTAGTGGTCGGCAGGCCGGTCGGTGAGACCAATGCATATTGCGTTGGATTAAGCGTCGAATAAGAAAATGGGGTGCCCGTCAGGGTGGGGGTGGGGGTCCCATCCGGGTAGTAACCAAATGCATCATGCATCGCCTTATCCATATCCGCGGCGGTCACCACGATCCCGTTTGCCTTGGCATATTGCCGGATAAGCAGGTCGTTGATGATATTATCGAGCACTTGCTGACCAATGTTGGTTGCCGTTGCCAATTGGGTTGTAATTTGGTTCAGCGTATTTGAAAGGTTCGGGTCGGTCGACGGGTCGATCCCAAACATCTGGGCGAATTGGTAGTATTGCATGTACTGGTCAACGTATTGTTGACGTGACACCTTCACTTGCACCTGGAATTCGCGCATTGTGACGGAGTCTCCGTTGACTGTGACTACAGGTTGGCGGGCTTTTAGTACGGTTTCATTCAGGATCCCATAGGAAATCAACCCTACGATGATAACCACAATACCAATCGCGATGCCGGTTATTGTTCGAGTCTGCCGGCGCTCGCGTTCGAGTCTTGCCAGGTGTTTCTTGGAAGCAATCTTTGTTGCCTTAGCCTTTGCCATAATTCCTCATCCGGTAGATGTCATGCCATTGCGGAGGTTTGCTGAAATTGCCTCGGTTCCGGTGAAATAACATGCGTATAGGTAATCACTGGCGGGGATACATTCTTCGCCATTTCATAAAAAGCACAATTATTTAGCGGTCTTCGCGTTCACTGCCTGTAAAGGGCAGCAAAGCGATATGGCGGGCTCGTTTGATCGCGCCGGCCAGCACGCGCTGGTGTTTCGCACATGTACCGGTTTGGCGGCGTGGGCGGATCTTGCCTTCTTCCGTCACGAGCCGGCGCAGCACGTCTGCCTGTTTGTAATCGATCGTGAGGTGCTTATCTGCACAGAACTGGCACACTTTTGGGCGGGCGTAATAACGGCGCTCGCCGCCCTGGTCCATATCATTATCGTTGCGAGGTTCACGTTCCATAAGAGCTTTGACTCCAGTCTTTTAGTGCAGCGGCAAAACTTGTTATCAACAAACTTCCGTCGCTGCTTATATATCCATTAGAAAGGGAATTCGTCTTCTGAGGGCAGCCCTTCAGTTACTTCCGCCGTGACAGGTTCTTCTCCGGTGGATGGATGGCTGTTCGCCTCCCGGCGTTCCCCAAGCATCATCATTTCACTGGCTACGATCTCCACGGTGGAATGCTTGACACCTTCCTTGTCTTCCCAACGCCGGGTTTGCAGCCGCCCTTCGATGTAGACCTGTTGACCTTTAACGAGGTATTGTTTACAGATCTCGGCCAGGTTGCCCCAGGTGACCACATTGAACCACTCGGTTTCGGAATGGCGTTCACCATCAGCGGTGTTCCAGGATCGGCTGGTGGCAACAGTAAATGTTGTCACCGGTCTTCCGGATGGGGTGTATCGCATTTCAGGGTCGCGCCCCAGGTGACCGATCACCATCACTTTGTTCAATCCACGACTCATGCTGCCCTCCTCGTTGGAAAGGATAAATCAATACCGTCAGTGGAATTAATTATTCAACCGCAGTGATCATATAGCGAATGACCGGTTCCAGGAACCGCAAATTCTGGTCCATGGTGGCGGTTGCGGTGGGTTCGAGATTGAGATTGAAAAGCACGTACTGACCTTCGCGATGTTTTTTGATCGTGTAAGCCAGTCGCTTGCGGCCCCAGATCTCGACTTTGTCCACAACTCCGCCGGTCTCGACCGCCCAACCTTTGACCTTATCGACGACGCCGTTAAATCCAGCCTCGTCCAGGTCGGGATGGACAATACAGACAAGCTCATAGTGACGCATGGGGAAAACCTCCTTTCCTCGGGATATGCTCCCGGACATTCACCGCAGGTGAGCCGGGGGCGGAAGGCAAGCCGCGGAGCGGCTTGAACAGTCGTGTATTGTAAGCGATAAGTTAGTTTTTGGGGAGTCATTAATGGATATAGATCGGGTTGCTGAATATCCATCCACGCAGTTTCCCGATGAATTGCCTGTAGGCTTCCACGCGGAATACTCCCGGCTCGTTGGTGATATATACCATCGCCTCGCCGTGAGCGCTTTTCACAACCCTTCCGTTTCTGATCAGCCGGATCTCAGCCGCAGACGGAAGTTTGACCTGCAAGGTCACCGGGCCGGAAAACTTGATTTCATCTCCCATGCTGGCATTCCCGACCTTGCTCTGGGCGGAGAATTGGAATCCCCGCGTGGGTGCTGGCAAATCATAGCCGATAAAGCAATGACCAGCCGCCAGCGCATCCATAACCATCCTTTTGTCACGCAGCAGGTCTCCCGTAAGGGCTGAGGCAGCCAGGATATGCGTGTTGATCATTTTGAAATGATACTCGTACGGGAAGATGACCTTGTGTATCGGTCCCAGTGATTTATGTTCGGCATGGGCATCCGATCCGCCAATGGCAACCACGCGCTGGCCTTTTGCGGTCTGTTCATCCCAGCGCTGCAGGGTTTTGGTCAATGGACCATGTGGGATTAACTCCGGGAAAAATGCATATGCCACTGCATCCCATTTTCCCTTAGCCACGGATTTGAGTTCACTGAATCCGTTCCACAACTCTATCCCGGTAATGCCGGTGACATCCCAATCCGTCCACGAAATGTCCGTTTCCCCGAAATCGGGCATTGCCGGGTCATTTGGATGGGCAATGAACGAAATTCCACCGGCATCGTGCACGGCATCGACCAGGGATTGCGGGTTTTTTGCCAGCGGAGCCAATTCCTTATCCGCTCCAAAAACCAGCAGGTGGTTCTTCTGGGGATCGCGTGCCTGGTCATGGATTTCCTCACAAGCTAGAACAAGCACACGCCGTTTTCCATCACGGAAATATGCATTCACTCCCTCCACCAGCACGTTATGATCGGTCACGAGCAGGACGTCCACGCTGGTTTTTAACGCGATCCGTCCCAGTTCCGCATGCGTGCCGGACCCATCGGAGTAGGTAGTGTGCATATGTAAATTGACGGTCAGGTCATGCATAAATGTAGTCCTAAAAATGTGGAATTATTTCAAAACAGAATTACATTAGGATTGCTGGAATGATTTTGTCGTGGTGCTTTTGCATGCAGGAAAACCACTTTCAGCCTCCAGGACCCAGCTATTGATTCTGTACCATTTTTTCCGCCCGGGAACCTTGTTTGACGGTTTGTAAGAAAAACAGGTATAATTTGTCGGCTATAAATTTTGGAGGCTGACAAATGCAAAACTTTCTGGACGGTTCTTTGATTTTAACATCAATTGCCCTGGTAATTAGTATTATCCTGCAGAGTAAGGGGGCTGGCTTGGGCAATATGACAGGTGGGGATTCGGGGACCGTTTTTACCGCCAGGCGGGGCATTGAGAAAACGCTCTTTTGGGTCACGATCATTTTCAGCGTGCTGTTCTTTATTCTTGCCATCACGTCTGTGATTATCGCTGCCCGGGCATAATATTTCCTGCTAAGGAAGGCCATCGCTGGATTGCTGTTTGCGCCTGCGAGCGGCCTTTCTTTATTTCATTCTCATGAAAAAACTGCGCTGGCAAATCCTGGTGGTTGTGCTGACACTGATCGTGGTGGCAGTTCTATTGCTGACCCAGCAGCCGGCGCTCAATCCGATCCAGCCTGAACCAGCCAGCGGGGGAATTTATACCGAAGCTTTGGTGGGCTCGTTCGGGCGGCTGAACCCGTTGCTTGACCTGAACAATCCTGCCGACCGGGACATTGACCGTCTGATTTTCAGCAGTTTGATTAAGTTTGATTCGAGCGGGGTTCCGCAGCCTGATTTGGCAGAATCCTGGGGGGTCACTCCCGATGGGACGGTGTACAACGTTACCCTCCGCAGTGATGCTGTGTGGCAGGACGGTACCCCGGTAACCAGCGACGACGTTTTATTTACTATCAGTCTTTTGCGCAGTGTAAATTCAGCATTTTCTACCGATGTCCGCGCCATGTGGGACCAGGTGCAAATTACCCGAATAAATGATAAGAATATCAAATTTACCTTGCCAGAACCGTTCGTTCCTTTTCTGGACTTTCTAACCTTCGGGATTCTGCCTCAGCACCTTTTGTCGTCCCTTACGGCGGATCAACTGTCAAGTTCTGATTTCAATCTGGCTCCAGTGGGGAGTGGACCTTATAAGTTTGATCACCTCACTGTCGAAAACGGACAAATTACTGGCGTGGTGCTCACTGTCTCCGATAAATATTACGGTCAAGTTCCATTTGTTGAACAGATCGTTTTTCGGTATTATCCAACCGCTGACCAGGCTCTCGCGGCTTATAAAGCGGGAGAAGTCCTCGGGATCAGTCAGATCACTTCAAACCTTTTTGCATCAGCCTGTTCTGACCCAAATCTCTCCTGCTATTCCAGCAGGATGCCGCGCTTGTCCATGGTTCTTTTCAACCTGGGCAACAATGATGTCGCGTTTTTCCAGGATAAGAATGTCCGCCGTGCTTTAATGGCCGGATTGAACCGTCAGTGGATGGTTGATAATTTGCTGCAGGGTCAGGGGATCGTTGCGGATAGCCCGCTCCTGCCTCTCACCTGGGCCTATTACAGCGGGGTGGAGCACATTGGCTTTGATCCCGATACCGCAATTGCTGAGCTGAAAGCCGCCGGTTATGTTCTCACGCCTGATGGTACAGTCCGCACCAAGGATAAAGTTTCGCTTTCCTTTACGATGGTTTATCCGGATGACCCCCTCCACGCTCAACTGGCTCAATCCATCCAGCAGAACTGGGCGGCAATTGGCGTCGAGGTGAAACTCCAGGCTGTGTCGTACGATTCATTATTCGCCGACTACCTTACCCCTCGCACCTACCAGGCTGCCTTGGTGGACCTGGACTTAAGCCGTTCTTACGACCCGGATCCTTATCCATTCTGGCACCAGGCCGAAATTACCAGCGGACAGAATTATTCCCAGTGGGACAATCGCACCGCCAGCGAATACCTGGAACAGGCTCGCGTCGTAGCTGACATGAATATTCGTGCCCGCCTTTACCGCAACTTCCAGGTGGTTTTTGCCCGCGAGCTCCCCGCTTTACCCCTTTATTATCCAATTTATACCTATGGAATTGACCAGCGCGTTCAAGGGGTGCAGGCCGTCCCCTTGTTTGAACCGGCAGACCGTTTCAACGGGATCGCCTCCTGGTTCTTAATCACACGCAGAGCCCTCGAGCAAACAGTTCAACCGACTGTTTTACCCTGAGTTATTTTCAAGTAATGCAGGGAAATTTCCCTGTCTAGTTCAAAGTATTAATCTAAAGGGAGTTATAGATGGTAGACCAACTTGATATAGCATTGCAATATGCTCATAAGAATAATGAGAAATTCCTGCATTCCTTAAAGGAAATCCTGGCAATCCCGTCCGTATCGACCGAGCCGGAACATGCCTCAGATATCCGCAAGGCAGCCGAATGGCTTGCTTCACAATTGCGCAGCCTCGGCATGCAAAAGGTGCAAATCTTCCCCACTGCCAAACATCCTGTGGTCTATGGCGAATGGTTGGAAGCCCTGAACGCGCCGGTGGTGCTTATATATGGACATTATGATGTTCAACCAGCAGATCCCCTCGATTTGTGGAAGACCGGACCTTTTGACCCGGAAGTACGCGGTGAAAATATTTATGCCCGCGGCGCCTCTGATATGAAGGGACAGGATGTGATCATGCTTAAAGCCGTGGAATCGCTCGTCAAATCTGGTGGTCTTCCGGTGAACGTCAAGTGGTTGTTTGAAGGTGAGGAGGAGATTGGTTCACCGAACCTTCCGGCCTTCATTACCGGGCACAAGGAATTGCTTGCCGCCGATTTTGCCCTGAACCCTGATTCTGGCATGATCGGAAAAGATTACCCCACCTTAACGTACGCTTTACGCGGTCTGGCTTATTTTGAGTTAAGGGTTTTTGGTCCCAGCCAGGACTTGCATTCCGGCATATATGGAGGCGTTGTCCACAATCCGGCCATTGTGCTTGCCGAGTTGATTTCCGGGATGCACGATTCAAAGGGTCGCATCACCTTGTCTGGTTTTTATGACCACGTGCAAAAATTGAGCAGGGAAGATCGCGATGAGTTGGCTCGTCTTCCAATTGATGACAAGCATTTCCTTGACATCACTGGTGTCCCCGCCTTGTATGGAGAGGCTGGGTTCACCGCCAACGAGCGAACCGGGGCGCGACCCACTCTCGATGTGAATGGCCTACTTTCCGGGTTCACCGGCGAAGGGTCAAAAACGGTCATCCCCGCCTGGGCCATGGCAAAAATTTCCATGCGTCTCGTTCCCGACCAGGATCCAAACGAAGTCCATCAGCAATTGTTGCAGTATCTTAAAGAGCATGCCCCCCGCGATGTCCGCTGGGAATTGACGGTGATGGCAGGTGGACCCGCATCCATTTCCGACCGGAATAATATTGGCGTTCGGGCCATGAGTAAAGCCTTGGAAACGGTTTGGGGCATTCCTCCTTATTTCAGGCGGGAAGGCGGGTCGATACCCGTCGTTAAAGACATGCAGAGTCTTTTGGGAATCGAATCGGTGGTTTCAGGCTTTGGTCTCCCCGATGATAACGTCCATGCTCCCAATGAAAAAATGCATCTGCCCACCTGGTATCGCGGTATAGACGCGGCTATTCATTTTTTCATGAATTTAAAACCCTGATAGCATTTCAATTAGCAGAAAACATTTCCTTCCCTGGATATTTGGAGATAATTGGTATGGAAGATAAATTGATCGCGTATGGTGGCCAGGCTGTCATCGAGGGGGTAATGATGCGTGGGCGGAAAACCTACGCGGTTGCGATGCGCGCTCCAAATGGGACGATTGAGACCAGGGTGGAACAACTCGGAGGCATTTATAAATCCCGCGTGGTAAAAATCCCGTTTCTGCGTGGCCTGATCATGCTCTGGGATTCGCTCGGGCTGGGGATGCGGGCCCTCACCGATTCCGCCAACCTGCAGAGTGGTGAAGACGAAAAACTGGAAGGACCCGCTCTTTATCTCACCCTGGGCTTGACCTTTCTGGTGGCAATTGGCATCTTCTTCCTTGCACCCGCAGGGGTTGGCTGGCTCTCTGAGCATTACCTGCATTGGAATGCCTGGTGGAGCAACCTGCTCGAAGGCGTTCTTCGCCTGTTATTATTGCTGGGCTATTTGTGGGTGATCGGTTTCGCCTCTGACATTGCACGGGTCTTTGCCTATCATGGTGCCGAACACAAGACCATCAACGCTTATGAGGCCGGCGCGGAAATGACCCCCTCAGTCGTTGCCAGGTATTCTGTTGAGCATCCCCGCTGTGGCACCGCCTTCTTATTGACTCTGATGGTGCTTTCCCTGTTCTTCTTTACCATTTTGGGCCCATTGCCATTTGCCTGGCGGCTTATCAGCCGGGTGGTTATGATTCCCGTCCTGGCCGGTGTCGCTTATGAATACTTGCGCTGGACTGCCAACCACCTAACTCTGTCCTTCATTCGGGTGATTGTTAAACCCAACCTTGCTCTTCAGCACCTGACCACCCGCGAACCTGATGAAAAGATGCTCGAAGTGGCGATCACCGCTTTTCAGACCATGCGAAAAGCGGAGTTGGAAGCATCAATTACATAATTGCACGATTACGACACTCATATTCGGAGCGATTATCAGTTGAATCAAAAAACGCATGAAAATGCGTTTTTTGATTCAAAATGGGTGAACCGCTAACACTGCAGGTATCCATTGTGCTGATAATCCTGGAAAAGCTTCCCCCAGGTTGTATTTTCCAACCATTTGCGCGCAACTCCCTTGTATTTTAAAGGCCAGTAAAAGTAATCCTGTTCTGCTTCTGAGATACTGATGGGGAGAAAAACCAGCGGAGTCCTGAATATGAGTTTTTGCAGGAATTTTGTCGGTCCATACCAGGAGAGCCACGCAAGGAATGTATGTGTGTTCTTGCCGATCTTGAAGTTCCAGCTTTCATTGGAAATGTCATCTCCCACCAGGTCTATTTGACTGACGTCCCCGGTCCCCAGCCCCTGCTCCTGGGCAAGGCGGATGTATTTGATGGATAGCGGGTCGAAACCCATCAATTTGGCAGCCACGGCATCGATTGCCACCTGGTCTGCCGACGCCAGCAAAATGTTCTTTACCTCCGGGATCATCAGGCGTGGACCTGCGCCGTTCCCGGCGGTGGTCCCATCCATGATCGCGAATATCCCTGGGTGGATTTCCTTCTGGATGGCTAACAGATCTACCAGGGTCTCGTGGATCCAGGAATGCGTGTAATGCCGGTGTTTGCTTAGCAGTCCGCCAAAAGCATTTTTCATGGCTCCGGTTGTAGTGGTATACATATGTGTCTTGACCGTTGGTAGGTGGACGATGTTTTTCCCAAAAAAATAATCCGGGATTTTGATGCCCTCGGGGTAAATGTGGTCGAGCGCAAGCATTTTTGCCTTCGGCTGGTACGGCACCCACTTCATTTCTTCGGTTCGAAAATTAAATAGCGCGGGTACTTTGTATTGCTTAAAAATGGGCAGGTAACAATTAAGATCCTCCCCTTTAAAGGCGTTTGTGATCACGGTTTGGTTTTGTACGCAAACCAGGTCCTCGAACCCCGCCTTGCGCAGTGCCAGGATCGAGCCTTCCAATTGCCACGGGGTCGTATTGGCTGCCGGCATCGGGTAGTGCCACGAAATATTATCTTTCAGGATCGTTTGTACCCCCGGGCGCAGCGATTTTTCACCATCTGCCAGCTCGAACAGGCGTTGATAATCTTTCAACACGGTCTCGGGCGTGGTGCGGATTACGGCGACTTTGGATTTGGTGGGCATGACGTTGTCCTTTCCCAATGATCTAACAGCTCTCCGTCTATTTTATCCCGTTTACTTCCCGTTCAACAAATGAGTCACCAATAAAAAAGGCGGCTTGGGTGAATCGCTCAAAATGGTGCTATTTTACCGTTCCCTCGATTAAACCCCTTCTTATTCTTCGGTACAAAACGATCGGGTTGTCACCCGCGATCAGGATTTCGCCTGTGTCCAGGTCCGGTCGGTGCGGTCGCTGCGTGTTGACAACGCGCCGGTCCTGGCGTTCGATGACCAGGTTTCCAAGGCTTCCTATCCAACCGGTGATTTGGCGGAGAATCGGCATACGCATCGTGTGGTAGTAACGCAGGTACATAAGTGTGTTTTCATTGTCGATCGGAGCAAAGGCAACCACGATTCGCAGGTTGTCTGAGATCCAATTTTGCCAGAGGTTCCCAAACCGGAATTGCAGAAACGGGTGCCGTTCCGGTTTTGGAAGGTCGGAAGGTTTCTTCGGTTTCTGACCCTCGTCCAGTTCGTTATTGATCCACAGGTTAAGCAAATGATCTCCGAGCCAATTGCTTTCTTCGCTCGCGATGGGCCCATTCACCAGGGTCCGGTTCCCGCGGCCGATAGTGTTGTGGTGGATGAAAGGAAGATGCACCACGTCCAGTTGGTTCTCGATGGCACGCGCATAATGGTTCGCCCAATGGTCCTTCAAGGTTGTATAGACCATTTTCTCGAGGATGGACTCAAACCATGGCACGGGGGGATAACTCTCACGCGGGGCTCCCCACCAAATATAAACAAACCCATGCTCTTCCCTCGCGGGGTAGCTGGTCACGTGGAGGGCTTTGGGCGGTTCTGCATTTCTTCCATTTGCTGGCACGAGGGTGCAGTTACCTTTGCTGTCATATTCGAACCCGTGGAATGGACATTGCAGGCAGTCCTGGTTCAGCTTGCCAAGGCCGAGCGAAGCACCCCGGTGCGGGCATTTATCTGCAAATACCGAGAGTTCACCTTTGGCGCTTCGCCAGGCAGCCATTTTTTCACCCATTCGGGTAACGTTGGTTATTTTTCCTTTTTTTATTTCGTTTGACTCTAAAATAGCATACCATTGGTTGGGTATCATGATTCCTCCTGACTGGTTAATACTGCATTCCCTTCATTATCACACTAATTCAGATCTATATTCCGAATTCTTCCCCTTGACTTAATAGCTCATATGTTCTATAATACGCGAACGCACGGGAAGGCAAAAGAGTTTCCGTGTTTTGTTTTAAGTGCTTGCCTGTTGTACGAAGATACGAACTTGTCCCATTTCTCTTATTTCCGGATTGGTAACGGAAATCAATAGTTCTGCGAAAGAATCGCACAGCGATCGATATATTGCAAAATGTTACATTCTTTATTTTGAAAGGTTATTCCCATGCCCCGCACACTCGACGCCGCCCTGCTCTCCGCCATGAACGCCGGCGGATTTACTCCGTACTTCAACGTTCAACTTCTTGCCGCCGACAGATCCACGGTCGTCTT
>JADGQC010000100.1 GCA_017882125.1 Anaerolineales bacterium | reverse complement strand
TATATGAAGCTCCCGATATGGACCTTGTAGCTGCCATATCCCGGAACTCCGCAGGACAAGTTCTTGGGGAAGTCCTTGGTATTACAGGACTTATCACACCAATTTTTGCAACTGCGACAGAAGCGCTCAAAACCAAGGCAGATGTTTTTGTTGAGTTCACCAAACCGGATGCGGCTAAATTTAATATTTTGTCCGCCCTCAGGAGCGGCACACACGTAGTAGTGGGTACCTCGGGACTAAGTGAGGACGACTACCGGGAGATCAATGTAGTTGCCCAAGAAGTCAAGCGCGGGGTACTGGCGGCTGGGAACTTTGCCCTGACCGCAGTACTGCTTGAGAAATTCTCCGAGATCGCCGCAAAATACATCCCCCATTGGGAGATCATCGATTACGCTCATGCCGACAAAAAGGATGCGCCCAGCGGCACCGCACGCGAACTGGCGAACCGCCTGTCAAAAATTCAAGAGTCACAACTCGATGTTCCATTGGATTCAATGGTTGGTCCAAAGGAAAGCCGGGGAGTCAGACTGGACGGATCCCAAGTCCATTCGGTGAGACTGCCGGGGTATGTCATTTCACTGGATGCTATTTTTGGGATGCCGGACCAGAAGTTAATTTTGCGTCACGAGTCGGGGGCAAGCGCAGAACCCTATGTGGACGGGGCGCTGCTCGCCATCCGGAAAGTCGCTACCCTGGTGGGAGTTCATCGCGGACTTGACAGCGTGATGGATTTCTGAGAAAAAGCCGACACAAGCTGGTGCAATCGATTTTTTCCGGTCATGCACCAGCTGCTTATACTTGGAATAGAGTGTCAAATAAGTCTCCCGAAATGACTGCGAAAGATGTCATCGAGATCGTGAACCTCCTCAACCAGAACGATATTGAGGTCATCATCGACGGCGGCTGGGGCGTGGATGCCTTGCTTGAAAAACAGACCCGGACCCACGCAGACCTGGATGTGGCGGTAGAGCACAAGGATGTGCCAAATATACGAGCCTTGCTGGAAGCGAAAGGCTATCACGAAGTCCCCTGGGGCGACACATGGGAATGCAACTTTGTTTTGGGAGACGATTCAGGACATTTATTCGATGTCCATTCCTGCACGTTTGATAAAGCCGGCAACAATGTTTTTGGAGTTAAATATCCGTACGATTCGTTGAAAGGATCAGGTTCAATCAACGGGTTGCCAGTCAAATGCATCACCCCGGAATGGATGGTGAAATTCCACAGCGGGTATAAACTGGACGAGAACGATTATCACGACGTCAAATTGCTTTGTAATCGATTTGGAATTGAAATACCCAAGGAATACGATGAGTTTGCAATGGGATAAAAGAATGTCATCTACTTTTTTGTTGTACGGTGCCACCGGTTATGTTGGGCAAGTGACTGCCCGACTGGCATTGGATTACGGTCTGCAGCCGATCCTGGCAGGACGGGATGGGATCAAGCTCGAACACCAGGGGGCGGAACTGGGCGTTGATTACCGGGTTGCCAGCCTGGATGATCCCAAAGCTCTCGACAATGCGCTCAAAGACGTATCCGTGGTGCTCCACTGCGCCGGACCTTATTTGCATACTTCCAAACCAATGGTGGAGGCTTGTCTCCATGCCGGCGTTCATTACCTAGACCTTACCGGCGAGATCCCGGTCTATGAGGCAATCGCCAACCGAGACTTAGAAGCCAGAGAGAGGCGGATCATGCTACTCCCGGGGGTGGGCTTCGACGTGGTGCCAACCGATTGCCTGGCTGCGCATCTCAAACAGAGGTTACCGTCAGCCACGCACTTGACGCTCGCGTTTCAGACTGAAGGTCCAGCAGGTCTTCCCCCAGGAACCCAGCGGACGTCCATAGAGTTGATTCCTTATGGAAATCGAGTGCGCCGGAACGGGCGGCTGGAAATTCCCGATCAGGTTCAAAAAACACGCATGATTGATTTCGGCAAAGGTTCCATGAGTGCAGTGCGCCTCACCTGGGGTGATGTATACACAGCCTGGTACAGCACAGGCATTCCCAATATCGAAGTCTATGCTGTTCTACCAAAAGCAGCGCGCAATCTGCTGGCCGCGTTCGTCCATTTTCGCCCCGTACTCAAATTCGCCTGGGTGCGCAGCTTCTTGAAACGTTTTATACAGCCTGGTCCGTCTGTTGAAAGTCGCATGCAAACCAGTACCCACGTGTGGGGAGAAGTAGTCGATGACCAGGGACATATTGCGGCTGCGAGGCTGCATGGTCCAGAAGCCGGGGTCATTTGGACCACGCGTGCTGCTCTTGCGGTGGTCAAACAGGTTTTGGCCGGTAACGCTCCCCCAGGGTTCCAGACTCCCGCCAAGGCATACGGTCCAGATTTCGTGCTGGAATGCGAGGGCGTCACACGCGAAGACCTCAGTTAGCATGATTTTTAACCCCGCGAAGAAGTGAATTATCGCGGGGTTGTTTTATTACATCCAAGGAATGAAAAAATTTAGATAACCATTTGAAAATTTTATGAGGCGACCTTGAGGGTGAAGGTAAAGGAGCTACCCTTTCCCTCCCCGCCACTCTCAGCCCAGATACGCCCCCCGTGCGCCTCGACCAGGTGGCGGGCAATGGTCAGCCCGATACCCGAACCGCCGCCAGCCTGGCGTGAGCGGGATTTGTCCACGCGATAGAAGCGGGTGAAGAGATGGGGCAAATGGTCAGTGGGAATGCCAATCCCGGTATCCACAACGGAAACCTGGACCTCGTCCTGGTGCCGCCTGGAATGGATGGTGACCTGACCACCAGCGGGAGTGTATTGCAAACCATTGCCAACCAGGTTAGTGAGGACCTGGGTGATGCGGTCCCGGTCAGCCATAACAGAGGGAAGATCCGGCTGCAGGTCAGAGCGGAGCTCGATCCCTTTCGCACGGGCCTGGGCGATAAATTGCTTAAGGGTGGTTTGAACCAGCGCTGATAGTTCAACCGGATGGATGTCCAACGGATAGGCGCCTGCTTCAACCCGGCTCAATTCCTGCAGGTCGTCTACGAGGCGGGCGAGGCGACCGGCCTCAGCATGGATCTGTTGATACGTCTCAGGCGTGGCAGGCAAAACCCCGTCCAGCAAGCCTTCCATGGAACCCTTGATGGCGGTCAGCGGGGTTCGCAATTCGTGGCTGACATCCCCGATCAACTGGCGGCGCATGGCCTCCACCTGTTCGAGCTTTTCTGCCATCTGGTTGAAGGAGTGGGCAAGCTGCCCAAGTTCGTCGGACCCGGCAGCGGGGACACGTTCGCCATAATGACCGCCGGCAATGCGTTCACTGGCGACCGTCAGAACACGCACGGGAGCGACCACGCCGCGGCTGAGGAGCAGGCTGACGAGGACAGCAGCGACACCAGCTGCCAAGAGGGCCAGGAGCAGGGCCTGGTTAAAGCTGGCCTGGAAACTGGTGAAAAGAGGGGACATCATGCCCACGCCACCTGCGCCATTTCCTCCCATCATTCCCACACCCTGGCCCTGCCCCATGTGGGCATTAAAAGCGGCGGGGACAGTAAAGCGGGTAGCGAAACCGAGGACGAGGGCTCCGACCAGGATAACTGCAAGATAGGAAAGAAATAGTTTGACGCCCAAATGTCGGCGAAAGAAATCGATCATAGGGTTTCATCCTCGAAGCGGTAGCCCACAGCGCGAACCGTGGCAATAATCTTTTGGGAGCCCAGCTTCCGGCGAATGTGTCCCAGGTGCACGTCCACAACGCGCATCTCACCGTAATAGGTGCCACCCCAGACCGCCTCGAGCAACTGCTCACGTGTAAGCACCCGCCCGCGGCTTTCGGCCAAGACCCTCAGTAAATCGAATTCGACGGCGGTCAGCGCGACAGGATACCCGTCCAATGAGACCCGGCGCGCCCCCAGGTCGAGGCGTACATGGCGGAAGGCAAGAATCTGACTTTCAGATCCAGTACCCGTCCCAGATCCCAGACGGCGCAGGGCAGCCTTGATGCGCGCCACGAGCTCGCGGGGGCTGAAGGGTTTAGTGACATAATCATCCGCCCCCACCGAGAGACCCACAATCCGGTCGGTCTCCTCGGTCTTGGCGGTCAACAGGATCACGTACACGTTCGACTCGCGGCGCAATTGGGAGAGCACCTCGAAGCCATCCTTCCCGGGGAGCATGAGATCGAGAACGATCACATCCGGCTTGAAGGCATGGGCGGCTTTCAAGCCCGCATTCCCATCCGCGGCGGTGAAGACCTCATATCCTTCGGGTTTAAGGTAGGCCGTGACCAGGTTGACAATGGAGGGTTCGTCGTCGATGACCAGGATCTTTGCCATAAGAGTATTGTAACGTAAAAAAATGGACGGGCACAGCCCGTCCAGGAGGACATGAAATTTAATAATCCTGCGTGGAAATGAATGTGCCGTGCCAAGTATGCAGGAAAACCTGGCTGTTGTAGCCGTTAACGCTCAACATGCCGATGATATTGCCATCCCGCAGGATGTCGATGGTGTAATAGCCGTAAAAGGGATCGGCGTCCGCAGCCGTCTGTGTACCGGGCAGGGCTGTGTTAAGGTACGTTTGGGCAGCCTGGAGCGCCTGCGCAGAAGTGACCGGCATGGTTGAAGAAACCGCTGCGGGCGTGGAGCTGGAGAGGGAATTGCCCATCATTCCGTTACCACCATTCATCATACCGTAACCACCACCTACCATACCCATGTGATTCATCCCACCATACTTTAGATTCCACATCATGTTCGGACCGGGTTCGGGAGTGACCGCCAACGTGGACGGGTTCACCAGGATTTCGAAGGCGCCGATGCCGGTGCTCTGCTCGACAACACGCACATAGGCATTGTTGTCGAAAACCATCACCTCGGCGATCTTGAGATCGGAGTTATTCAGCGCGGCCAGATAAGTCGTGGCAGCCTGGAAAGCCTGATCGACCGTGAGCGGGGCCACAGATGGATTGGCGGAGCCGTAGCCATTCATCATTCCAGCCCCAGAGCCGAAGGCCCCCATCATACCAGTACCAGTGCCATAGCCGTTCATCATCCCTGGACCTGTGCCAAAACCCTGGCCGCTTCGATTCATCATCCCGGGGCCTGTACCAGAACCGCGGCCATCAAATCCGTTCATCATCCCAGGGCCAATCCCGGACTCGGGACGATTATAAGTATTCATCATCCGATATGAGGACTGGGATCCGCCCAGATTGTAAAATGAACCGTGACCGATCCAGGCGCCGGCGAAAACCAGCCCGCCTGCAATAGCGAGAACCCCGATAACGACCAAAGTAATTCGAAGTGCTTTACCCATTGTGTATCTCCTATAATTCTTATTCAATAGAATGTTGATTGATTACTACGGAAGTATAGAACCGCAAGGTAAAAGAAGAGTGAAGCATTTATAAAGATTGAGTAAAGATTAATTGAGCAAGTTCCCCAATGTAAAGCACCCATTTCCAGTATGGAAATGGGTGCTTTGCCGCCGGTTGATATTTATGCTTTACTTTACGGCGCGAATTTTTGGTCCGCTCATGGGGGCGCCAAAAAGCGGAGCGAAAACGCAGAAGTCAAACAGCCCGGCAACAAGCGGCACGAGACCGACGATTGCAAGAATGATGCCACCCACGCCATGGATGGCGAACAGTCCCAAGGCGATGAGGATGATGCCAGCGGCAACACGGGTGATGCGCCCAGCGGGGGAAGCCATGAATTTAACAAAGGGGTTCATTTTATATCTCCTATTTGATTGGTTTGGATTGATTTGTACCCCCAGTATAGGTGTTTCGGTTGATCCTGTCTGTGACAAAGTCACACAACTGAATAAGCTTGTAAAGCCTCCCTATCCAGTATCTTGATATTACCCCGGGAGACTGCAATCATCCCTTGCGCGGAAAAATCCTCCAGGATGCGGCTGACGACCTCCCTGGAACTGCCCAGTTCGGCGGCGACCTCCTGGTGGGTGATATGGACCAGATCGGAAGCAAGACCGCGTTCCAAGATCAATCCTACGATGCGCACGTCCATACGGCGGAAGGCAACCTCCTCGACGATTTCCATAACGGCGGAAAGTCGCTGGGAAAGCAGCTCGAAAACGAACTCACGCCACAGGTCATAGCGGCGGACCCAGTCACGGAAGGTATCAGCAGGAATCATGACCGCCTCAGCCTCCTGCTCCACCGTGGCGACAGCAGGGAAGCCTTTCTGGCTCAGGATGGCGTTGGCGGTGAGGATACAGGATTGGCCGTTGCCAAAACGATAAAGGGTGATCTCCCGCCCGGTCTCGCCAATCTTGTAAACACGGACGACGCCCGAGATCAGCAATGCAATGGCATCGACATGGTCGTCCTCGATGAAAACATCGCGCCCGGCTGGGATGCGGGCGAAGAAGGCGGTGTCCTGAAATTCGCGCAAAAGGCGAGGGTCAGCTTGTTCCAAAATGGGCATCACCCGGGCGATGCGTTGGAATTGTTCCGGATTGATCATTTTTTGTTTCCTTGACTCGTGGTCAGCGTAATCATACCTTGAGCTGAAGGGAGATACAAGCGGATAATGGTTAGAAGGAAGCGTAGAAGAAAAAATCAAAGACGCAGACATCAAACAGCCCAGGCAGCAACGGGAACACAAACCGGGATAAAAACGTCTTGATTAAAGGTAGAATACCAGCGTCTGTTACCCTGGTGCAGGCTCAGTTACATGATCCTTCCCGGGAGCAAGGAAAGAAGGAAGAGACCCATGCAATCCCATCGAATGTATATTATCCCCAGCGTTTTTATCATTATTATAGGATTCCTTGCGATGGCTGCCTGTTCGCCGGAACAGGCTTCCACCAACCCACAAATCGGGGCGATCAATACCCTGCGCACCCAACTGGAACTGCCAAAATTGCCCCTGGAATTTTTCGAAACGACCACTGATGCGAATTCCCCCATACCGATGCAGGTGGCAGTCTACCTGGATACGGCAGGAAGAAAGTTCACTATTAATCCCATTACCAATATGGTTGTGGAAATGGATGCGCGGGCTTTATTGGACAAGATCTCGCCGCTTGCCTCAGTTCTGTCTGAGGAACTATTAAGGGCAAAAGCCCTTAGGCTGATCAAAGCTATCATCCCCGGTTTTGAGAGCCTGCAAACCAACTGGGTTTATGAAGAAGGTGGCAAAATCGATAATTACTTTTTTAACTGGTACGGCGGGATGGCGTCCGATGCATCTAATCGCCCGCATGCCCAAATTGCCATCCACAAAACCGGCCTAATTTTTGGTTACTACAACACGCTAATGCTGGGCAAGTAAAACCCGCCTGGACTCTACCGTAGAGTTGGTATCCAAGGAGATTGCACCTGATGCGGTTCCAAACGAGCTTGTTTCTAGCATTAACGATTCTTTGCGTGATGGGTTGTTCATCCGGCAGCCAGGCAAGCGGGACTTTGACCGGACATGTAGATATCGGTCCACTACAGCCGGTTGAAAGGGTTGGAGTGCCCCAACCGACGCCTTCTCCGGCAATGTATGCAGCGTGGCGAATTGTGGTTCTTTCGCAAGATGGAAAAAGAGAAATCGCGCGAGGAGAGATCGATTCTAGCGGGCATTACCAAATCAAGCTACCGGATGGAAAATACTTGGTCACGGCCAAACCTGTAAATGGCGCGGGCCTGGGTGGGCAGCAGGGACATCCCGTGGAGATTTTAACAGGGAAAACGATCCAGTTGGATATTTCAATCGATACCGGCATCCGGTGAGAATTGAAACCTAAATTCAATTTAACTGGCGATTGGAAACGGGAATGGGGGATACCTGGACTGTGTAACCATGGAGAACCCAAGCAATTTAAAGAAGCTAAGTGAAGTTGGGTTGAAGTATTTATAAAATATGGGAGAGGGGAATTTTATTTCTGACAGTATTTAATGGATAACCAGAGAAAGTACCCAATAGATCCCTGCCGCGAGCAGGCCCGTAGCAGGGATGGTCAAAAGCCAGGCGGTGGCGATCTCACGAGCCACCCCCCAGCGGACTTTGTTCACCCGTTCTGCTGCGCCCACACCCATGATGGCCGAACTGACCACCTGGGTGGTGCTTACGGGCCCCCCGACCAGGGACGCAGTGAGAATGACCACTGCAGAGGCCAGCTGGGTAGTAAAACCGTCCACTGGGCGGATCTTATAGAATTTAGCTCCCAAGGTACGGATCAGTCTCCATCCACCGACAGATGTGCCAAAGGCGATCATCCCAGCACATAAAATGATGACCCAGACCGGGACGGCAAAAACCTTTAAATATCCGCCTGTGACTAGTGCCAGAGTGATGATGCCCATGGTTTTCTGGGCGTCATTGGCACCGTGACTGAGCGCAAGGGCAAGGGCAGTAAAGATCTGGCCACGTTTAAATAACCGATTAACTCCCGGGCTAGCTTTCCAGCAAAAAAACATGACCACGCGGAGCAATATATAGCCAATAGCGAAACCGATGAGCGGTGACATGAATAAGGCGATCAGTATTTTCCCGATACCCGGCAGTTTAATTGCCTGCCAGCCCGCGTCAATAACCACTGCACCAACAAAACCGCCAACCAAGGCATGCGAAGAACTGCTTGGAAACCCAAGATACCACGTGAGAAGATTCCACAGGATGGCACTGCACAGCGCGGCCAGAAGGACCACCATATTGATAGCCTGGGCTGCAACCACGTCGTGCCCGATGGTAGTGGCGACCGCCACACCAAATATGAATGGGCCGGAGAATTCTGCCACGGCCGTCAGGGTTAAAGCCACCCGGGGCGAGAGCGCCCGTGACGAGATCATCGTGGCAACGATGTTGCTTGAATCATGAATCCCATTTAAAAAATCAAAACCAAGGGCTAAAACGATCACAACAATAATGATAGGGGTCATCAGTTCTTCACTCAGGTGATCTTTACGACGATGTCGGCGATCACGTTGGCAGCCTCATCCCCGCGGTCGGA
>JADGQC010000024.1 GCA_017882125.1 Anaerolineales bacterium | reverse complement strand
CCTCTACTTTGTGGATGTGGTTGGGTTTTCAGCATCGAAAGCCGCCCTGGCAGTTGCCCTTTGGACCGGGTTCAGTTTGATTGGCGACTTCATGATCATCCCATTGCTTGAGAAGGTGCCCGGACTGAACTATCTGCGCTTTAGTGTGATCGTAGAACTTTTACTGTTTCCGGCTTTTATGCTTGTGCCAAACCCGTGGGCAAAACTGGTCACTGTCGGCTTATTGGGTCTGTTCAATTCAGGTTGGTACGCCATCCTGCAAGCGAACCTGTATTCTTCCATGCCGGGTCAAAGTGGCACGGTGATTGCGATCAGCAATATCACCGGTCTCTTTGGGAAATTGATCCCATTTGGTATTGGTCTGGCAGCCGAGCGCTTTGGTCTTGGTTCGGCGATGTGGTTGCTGCTGGCAGGCCCCCTTGCCCTGTTTATTGGTTTACCAAAAAACATTCCCGTCCTTCCAAAAGGTAATCGATATAATGGCAATTAAATACGCTCTTTATTTCCACATCCCTTTTTGCACCCACCGCTGCGCCTACTGCGACTTTAATACTTATGCCGGGCATGAGGCTTTGATCCCACAATATGTGGAGGCTTTATGCCGCGAGATTGAATTGGTAGCCCGGTCAGCTCCTGAACGATTAAGTGCCCATACTATTTTCTTTGGCGGGGGGACTCCCTCTCTGCTGACACCAGCTCAATTCGAAATTATCCTGAAAACTATCCATGACAGTTATGATCTCACATCCGATTTGGAAATATCCCTCGAAGCCAACCCTGGCACTGTTTCATTGGATGCATTGCGGGATCTGCATGACCTCGGGTTCAATCGCATCAGTTTGGGAGTCCAATCGGCGAATCCTGTCGAACTCCGCCAACTGGAACGTATCCACGATTATTTTGACGTGATTGACGCGGTGGCATGGGCCCGTCGCGCCGGGTTCGATAACCTGAACCTCGACCTGATCTTTGGTCTGCCGGAACAGACTCTACATGGCTGGCAATCCACGGTGAACCTGATCCTCGGTCTCCACCCCGAGCATCTCTCCCTCTACGCGCTGACACTTGAACATGGCACCCCCTTCGGACGCTGGTCGCAGCACGGTTTGCTGCCTGTTCCAGACCCGGATGCCGCCGCTGATATGTACGAGTGGGCAGGGGAGGTGCTCGAAACGGCTGGCTTTGAGCAATACGAGATTTCCAATTGGGCCAAACCGGGCAGGCAGTGCCGCCACAACCTGCAGTACTGGCGGAACCTGCCGTATCTCGGCTTCGGGGCTGGAGCGCATGGTTGTGCTGGCGGATTGCGCATATCCAATGTATTGCGTATTAAAACTTTTCTCGAGCGCATCCAATCTGGAGGGTTACATTCCAATTCCACGTTTCCCCTGTCACCCGCAACTGTAAATCAAACTCAAATTTCCACGCGTGTCGAAATGCAGGAGACCATGCTGACTGGTCTGCGGTTAACCCGCGAGGGCGTATCCGCCCTGGATTTTGCCGCCAGGTTTGGGGTTCAAATACAGGTTGTTTTTGGGAGGGAGATCGACGAACTGGTTGCCTTGTCATTGCTCGAGTGGGCAGGTCCCGTCCTGCGGCTCACAAAACACGGGCGCCTGCTTGGCAACCAGGTCTTCATTCGTTTTGTAGATTAATATCCCCGCCGTAAATCTTAGTCTGAGCCCCGTTCTCGTTGAATGATATTTCATTCCGATAAAGTATCATGCCTTTTGAAACCAGAACCACGCGCTTGGTCGTTTCATTTTCTCCAGCCCGTCCTGGCGCTTGAATAAATTCAACTGGAAACTATTTTTATTAACCGGGTCTATGTTTGGGAGGGGACTTTCCTCGGGTGTGAAAAACCCGTATAAAAGCCATGTTCCATCCGGGGCAAGCAGATTCTCCAGCTGGTTTAGGTAGCAAGCTTTCCCCGAAGGGGAGAGACTGTGGAAACAACCTATGTCGAGGATCAGGTCATACCTATGCGTGAACACGGATTGCGGGAGTTGAGTCACGTTTCCAACCAGGAATTCAAGGTTAAGACTCGCCGCTCCCCCTTTTAGCTTGGCGATGCTGACCGCCCTCCGGGTGAAATCCACCCCCGTGACCTTCCAGCCTGCCCGGGCTAGTCCCAGGCTGGAGGTACCGGTCCCGCAGCCGAGATCCAGCGCTCGACCAGGGGAAGCAAACCGGATAAATTCCTCCACTTCCGGTGGGATGATGCCGCTGTCCCAGGGTGGATGCCGCAGGTACCACAGGTCGAACGCCAGGTGTCGGAACGTGTTCACTTCACGGATTCGCTTAACTTGGTGGTATCCAGTTGTCCGATCGAGCGCCATAATTCTTTCCCGGTGGCGTCGAAGAAAACGAAAGTAGGCGTATATTGGAAACCGTAAATCGGAGCCAATGCTCGTCCGGTTGCGCTTTGGATATCCAGCCGGATCACAACCAGCCGGCCTTGATATTGTTTTTCGATCCCATCCACGATGGGTTTCATTGCTGTGCAGGCAATTCAGTATGGTGATTGGAATTCCAGCAGCACGGGCGTTCCCTGCCCGATGCTCCCCCGCACCTGGGCCGCATCCATTACCGGTCCGCTCTGGCGCGGGTGAAGGAAAATCCAAGCTGCCACCAGTACGACCACAAGGATGCTGAAAACGGTTATTTGGGGCCATTTGGGTTTCCTGCGCAGCAAAATCACGCCCGCAATTATTACCAGGAAAACTGCGATCCAAACCGCAGAGTATTGATTGAAGATCGCCATTTTCTCTCCGTAACAAGCAAGTTGGATTTTCAGGAGGTAGTTGGGACTCTTTGACGGTTGTGAGAACTTCCCTTATAATCAGGCGGCTGACATCATAGCCCATCCTTCACGCGAGGTCCTCACATGAAAGAGTATACTACCGAGTTTATCCGAAATATCGCCTTGATTTCGCACGGCTCCGGTGGAAAGACCATGCTGGCTGAGGCCTTTTTACACTCCACTGGAGCGACCACCCGCCTGGGCAAAATTGACGATGGTTCGACCACCTCTGATTTTGAAGATGAAGAGATTCGCCGCAAGCTATCGCTTTCCACCAGCGTAATCCCGGTGGAATACAAGGATTACAAGATCAACGTCCTCGACACCCCCGGCTATACCGATTTTATCGGTGAGGTCATCTCGGCCCTGCGAGTCGCTGACGGAGCCTTCATCCTGGTTGATTCCGTGGCGGGCCTCGAGGTGGGTACGGAGATCGCCTGGAGTTATTGCGATACGTTTAAATTACCCCGCTTCCTCGTGATCAACAAAATGGACCGGGACAACGCCGACTTCAAAAAGGCGTTGGCATCCGTGCAGGAATTTTCCCCCATCCGCTTGATTCCAGTCCAGCTGCCATGGGGTGAGCGTGGATCATTCAAAGGTGTGATAGACCTTCTTTCCATGAAGGCCTATGCAGGGGAAGGCAAAACCGCCGAAGAAATCCCTGCGGAACTCGGACCGGCTGCGGAAGAAGCTCGTACCAAGCTGATCGAAGCTGCCGCAGAGGGGGAAGACGCCCTGCTTGAAAAGTACCTGGATAGTGGCAAACTAACCGACGAGGAATTGATGCGCGGTTTGAAGGCCGTTATCCACTCAGAAACGTACATTCCTGTATTTGTTGCCGCGGGAGCCCACGAGATAGGTGTCCTTCCTTTGCTTGGCGCTGCTATCAACCTCGTTCCCTCCCCCAGCGAGAAGGAAGTTGTCGCCCAGGGGAAAGCCGGCGAGGAGAAACTCCATGCTTCCGATTCAGGTCCTCTTGCGATCTATGTTTGGAAGACTACTGCCGACCCCTTCGTTGGAAGATTAACGTACTTCCGTATCTATTCAGGCTCTCTCCAGGGCGATTCCCGAATCTGGAATCAGGCCAAGGGTGCAGAGGAGCGCATGGCTGGTCTTTCCCTAATGCGCGGCAAGGAAACCACGCCGGTCAAGGTGATTCACAGCGGTGACATTGCCATTGTCGCCAAGTTGAGTGCAACTTCCACCGGGGATACGCTGAGCGATAAAGCACATCCCTTGACTTTACCGGTACCCAAGTACCCGAATGCTCTATACCGTGTGGCGATCAAACCCAAGACCCAGGCTGACGCAGCCAAGATCAGCCCAACTCTCACCCGCCTCTGCGAAGAAGACATGACCCTTTCATGGTTCCAGGAACATGCCACCGGTCAGACGATTTTGCAGGGTATGGGTGACCAGCACATAGACGTGGCCATCCGCCGGGCTGAGGGAAAGCTCCAGGTCGGGCTGATGACCGCCGAACCGAAAGTGCCATACCGGGAAGGGATCACCAAGAAAGCCGACGCCATGTATCGCCACAAGAAACAATCCGGCGGGTCGGGTCAGTTTGGTGAAGTTTGGTTGCGGATCGAACCGTGCCCGGAGAAAGAGTTCGATTTTACCGATGAATTGGTCGGCATGAACCTGTCGAAATCGTATTTGCCGGCGATTGAAAAAGGGATCAGTGCCACCTTGCAGACTGGCGTGGTGGCAGGGTTCCCCTTGAGCAATGTCCGTGTCATTGTGTATGATGGCAAGGAACACCCGGTTGACTCAAAACCGGTGGCATTCGAAATTGCAGGGCGCGAAGCTTTCAAGCTGGCTGTCCGTGATGCTGGCCCGGTGTTGTTCGAACCAATTATGAACGTCCGCATCGTTGTCCCGGATAGCAACATGGGTGATGTGATGGGCGACCTCAACAGCCGCCGCGGTCGTGTGCAGGGTACGGAATCCGAGCGCGGTCGCACGGTGGTCGTCGCCCAGGTCCCACAGGTGGAGATGCTTCGCTATACAACGCAGTTGCGCTCCATTACCGGCGGGCGCGGCGTCTTCACCATGGAATTTGACCGTTATGAGATAATTCCGAACCACCTGGCACAGGGCATTATTGCCGCCCACCAGAAGGAACAGGAAAAAAACAAGGAAAACGAATAAATTATCAAAGGGCGGGGCACACCCCCGCCCTTTATGTAATTTATTTTGCACTTGACAATATCTCGATTTATCGTATAATATTTTTCATATAACTTATAAATATTCCGGAGAACTTGAATGTTAATTTGCATTTGTCTGAGGCGGGGATCGTAACCACCGCCTCTTCGTAGAAAACCAAAACAACCAACAGACGAAGGACGGTGAGCGAACCCCCGCGAAAGTTTTTCCGCAGGCATCACTCGCCGTTTTTTGTTTTCCTGTTGGTTTTTAGTTTAAATTGGAGAATTGAATGAAAATCGCGAATAATGTTACCGAGCTGATTGGCAACACCCCGCTCGTCCGCCTAAATCGTATCGCTCTTGGAACAAAAGCTCAAATTGCTGCAAAACTGGAATTTTATAATCCTGCCCATAGCGTCAAAGACCGCATCGGTGCAGCCATGGTGGATTCTGCAGAAAAGGCTGGCATGATAAAACCTGACACCATCATCCTTGAACCCACCAGTGGGAACACCGGGATTGCCCTGGCAATGGTTTGCGCCGCGCGCGGTTACAAGTGCGTCCTGACCATGCCTGAGAACATGAGCAAGGAACGGCGGATGCTCCTGCGTGCTTACGGTGCGGAACTTGTCCTGACGCCTGCCCCTGAAGGCATGGGCGGTGCTATTAAAAAGGCTGAAGAGCTTGCTGCCTCCGATCCAAAGTATTTCATCCCACAGCAGTTTAAGAACCCGGCCAACCCGGAAATTCATCGTAAAACAACTGCTGAGGAAATTTGGCGTGATACGGATGGGAAGGTGGATTTCCTGGTCGCAGGAGTCGGGACCGGGGGCACGATTACCGGTGTGGGCGAAGTGATCAAGGGTCGCAAGCCGTCCTTCCAGGTGGTGGCTGTCGAGCCGGACGCATCCCCCGTACTATCGGGCGGAGCAAAAGGTCCTCATAAAATTCAGGGGATTGGTGCCGGTTTTATCCCGGATGTGTTGAATACCGGGATCTATGATGAGATTATACGGGTCAAGGACGATGATGCAATGGATACCGCCAGGCGGATGGCAAAAGAAGAGGGCCTGCTGGTCGGGATTTCATCCGGCGCAGCTACGTGGGCTGCCTTGCAGGTTGCACGCCGGGCGGAGAATTCCGGAAAGTTAATCGTTGTCATCATCCCTTCCTTTGGCGAACGCTACCTTTCCACACCCTTGTTTGCTAATTTGGCAGATTAATTTCGAAATTTGGATAGGGCGATACATGTGGTCGCCCCATCAAAGGATGTTTTATGGCAACTGAAGTAATACGATCATATCCCGTCGAACACCCTCCACGAGGCTTGAGAGGCTATTTTGCCATGATGAATCGCGATATCGCCTCTGTTCTTGAACGCGATCCGGCTGCCCGCACGCGGCTGGAGGTATTCCTTGTCTATTCGGGTTTGCATGCTCTCTGGATTCATAGAATCTTGCACTGGCTCTGGCTTCACAACTTTCGCTTCCTGGCACGCTGGCTGTCACAAATTGCCCGCGCAATGACCGGCATTGAAATTCATCCGGGTGCCGTCATCGGTCCCGGAGTGTTCATTGATCATGGCATGGGGGTGGTCATCGGCGAGACCGCCGAGATCGGGGCGGATGTGACCTTGTACCATGGGGTTACCTTGGGTGGCACTAGTCTCGAAAAAGGAAAACGCCATCCAACCATTGGCGACCGCGTCGTGATCGGGGCTGGAGCAAAGGTGCTCGGTGCGATCCATATTGGCGAGGACAGCCGCATCGGCGCCAACGCGGTCGTGGTTCATTCAGTCCCTCCCAACTCGGTTGTTGTCGGCGTCCCTGGACAGGTGGTGGTACGCTCCCGGCCGCACCATGCCGGGGATGCCCCTGACCTCAACCATATTTCACTTCCCGATATTATCGGTGTGACGATAAAACAATTGCTGGAGCGCGTCGATCAGCTTGAGGAGCGTCTGGACGGTCACGATCAGAAGACGCATATCCATCCTCCCGTAGGCGATGTTTGGGATGGGCAGGATTTTTCCATTTAGTCCTTGGCACCCCGCCAATCTCTTCGGTTAGACTTTTCGAGCCGGTTGGGCTACAATTAAGTTATGCCTTTCATGAAGATTCCGAATACGTTGCGCTCTTATGTAAATGGTCAGGGTGAAGTTTCCGTGCAAGGAGCCACTGCTGGTGCGGCCCTGCAGGATATGCTTGCTCAGTTCCCAGCCTTCCGCCCTCATTTGTGCAAGCAGGACGGTTCGTTGCGATCATTCGTTAATTTGTACCTGGGCAGGAGTAATATCCGCGACCTGCAGGGTCTGGATACTCCCTTGAATTCCGACGATATTCTTAACCTAATTCCTGCCATTGCAGGTGGTTGACATGTTGCCCGAACTCTCCCGCGCTGAAATCCTCCGCTATTCCCGCCACCTTCTTATCCCTGAAGTTGGGCTCGATGGTCAGCGCAAGCTTAAATCCGCCTCTGTTCTGGTTGTCGGGACGGGCGGTCTTGGGTCGCCTGTTGCGCTATATCTCGCTGCAGCCGGGGTGGGTCATATCGGACTGGTAGATTACGATGTTCTAGACGAGTCCAACCTCCAGCGCCAGATCATCCATGGCACCTCGAAGGTGGGTACGCTCAAAGTTGAATCTGCCCGCGCCCGCCTGCTGGACCTGAATCCTTCCATTCAAGTCGAGGTTTTCAACGAACCCTTCACCTCCGCCAATGCAATGCGGATAGCCGAACCATTTGATTTCATCGTTGACGGCACGGATAATTTCCCCACCCGTTACTTGATCAATGACCTTTGTGTCCTATCCGGCAAACCTGACATTTACGGGGCGATCTATCGGTTTGACGGGCAGGCTAGCGTCTTCTTTGCCCAGCAGGGTCCCTGTTATCGCTGCCTGTTTCCGGAGCCGCCTCCTCCAGGAATGGTTCCATCCTGCGCGGACGCTGGTGTTCTGGGCATACTGCCCGGGACGATCGGCACGATCCAGGCTACTGAAACGATTAAGTTGATCCTTGGTATTGGCTCCTCCCTGGTGGGGCGTTTGCTGCTCTATAATGCCCTCGACATGTCTTTCGAGTACGTCAAATTAAAAAAGAACCCTGCCTGCAAAGTTTGTGGTCCGCATCCGGAAATCACTGGATTAATCGATTATTTTGAATTTTGTGGTGTGCCCGGACTGGATCATCCTGAACCTGCGACCGCTGCGGAATGGAACATCTCAGCTCTGCAATTGGCTGAAAGACTCAAGCGCGGCGATAAAATCCACCTGATCGACGTTCGCGAACCGCATGAATTGGCCATCTCGCATATTGATGGTGCCCAAAACATGCCGCTTGGAATGCTGGCCGCACACCTGGGAGAGCTGGACTCGGCCCAGGAGACCGTGCTCTTTTGTAAATCCGGTACGCGCTCTGCCCGTGCCTTGGAGTTGTTATTAAGCGCCGGTTTTCGAAAGGTTAAGAATTTGCAGGGGGGGATTAATTCCTGGGCACTTGAAGTGGACCAGAGTATGCCGCTCTACTAAATATTCATGGTCGAGTTCCGAATTCCGTTTTGATCGCGGGAGAACCAGAACTGGATCCGGACAAGCCCCCGTGCAGGAGGCTTGTAGCTTCTACAAACATTCTGAGCGTAAGCAGGATTTAACTATTTGGATATTGTGGAAATCCCTGCGGAATTCAAGGGTTACCATTGTTTCGGTCGCTGGAACCCACCTTTTCGGCAGCATGTCGAGCAGCTGCCATCTCTTTATCACCCGAAAACAATGTAGGTATAAAGCAATCCAAAGCTCACGATTCCGCTCAGTATGAGAACACCGAAGTCGGGCAACATTTTTCGTTTCCGGCGCCCGTCAGATAAAACAGCAGCCCCGCCAAAAAATAAGGCTGGTAAGGCAAGCAAAGCTAGGACGCTGACAGCAAATTCGCCAAATATGCCCAGGCCCAGTAACCCACCGCACGCTATCCATGTAAGCATTGCCCATTTGGAGGCCTGCAGGTTAACATCATAAACGATCCCTGATATCCCCAAAACACCCAGGAGGGCGACCACGGTCAATATGAGGGCAGGCATGGGCCACATGGAAACCCCCGGTGGATTTGTTTCGGCTTGTAGTATCCAGATGGATGCCGCTCCCCCAATACACAGGATTGCTCCGATCGCAGCTAATATAAATTCGGTAATTCTCTTCATTGGGTTATCCCTTGAGTAAATAGGAAGGAAATTAATTTCGGTGATGTTATCACATTTAATAGGATGGTTGCAGACAGCCCCAGGGGAAAGAAGGGTTCCCATCACATTGACCGCTGGCTGAATCCCCGACTCTGGGAACTTGTTTCAAATAGTTAATTTTTTGTCAAACCTAGCCTTGAAATCCGGCATCCGCAAATATCCGGGATGTATAATGGATAAAATGAATCCGATTTGGAGCGCACATGACTGAAACGAAAACCATCCTGGCTGTATTGGCTCACCCCGACGATGAATCCTTTGGTATGGGCGGCACGTTGGCATTGTACGCTTCACGCGGCATGCAGGTTCACCTTGTGTGTGCCACTCGCGGGGAGGTGGGGGAGGTCTCCCCGGATCTGCTGGAAGGTTTCGAATCCATTGCCATGTTGCGCGAATCCGAACTTCGCTGCGCTGCAGGTGCTTTGGGGCTCACTGGAGTCCACTTTCTCGGTTATCGCGATTCAGGCATGCCCGGTTCGCCCGATAACTCGCACCCGCAGGCGTTGGCTGCCCAGTCGCTTGACACCGTGGCGGCGGATGTGGTGCGCTACATCCGCACCTTGAAGCCGGAAGTTGTTCTCACCTTTGACCCGATTGGCGGTTACAAGCATCCGGATCATATCGCCATCCAACGTGCAACAGTGCGCGCCTTCGAACAAGCAGGAAATCCTTATTTTGTTCCCGATTGTCTTCCCGTCCATGTGCCCGCGCGCTTGTATTTCCATAAGTTGCCAAACGGGCTCTTGAAATTTGCAGTCAAGGTCCTCCCGTTGGTGGGCAAGGACCCGCATAAGTTTGGCTCCAATGGGGATATCGACCTGGTCCCCATTGCCGAGGTGGATTTCCCCACCAATGCCCGCATAGATATTCGACCGGTTTTGGCAAAAAAGGAAAAAGCCGGGGCATGTCACGCCAGCCAGGGTGGAGGTCGCATGGGCGGCGGTATCGTCACATTCGCGATGCGCCTGTTCAGCGGGTCGGAATTTTTTATGCGCGCCTCTCCGCCTGTGCTGAAGGGGGAAAAACTGGCGCATGACCTGTTTGCCTGACACCCTGCGTCAGACTGGTTCTTGAATTATTCTGATTATCTTGATAGTTAGAAAATATGTTCTATAATAATGGTGTATCTACTCACCCCTACGCGATTTTCGCGAGGTTTGGTAAGATTGAGTCACAATGACTCAAGACGACCTGGCTCAAATGAGCCGTGAAGAATTGATAGAACTGGTGCTTGCGGAGCATGGGCAATTGGAAGCTTCTCAAGCGCAATTGGAGGCTTTGCAAGCCGCGTTGGCGCAGTTGAAAGTGGATTACGAAGCGCTGCAGATGAAGTTGGAAAAGAACAAGAAACCGCCGACCAATTCGAGCAACTCGTCGCAGCCACCGTCGCGGGATTGGAAGCCCAGTCTGGGGAAGGATCGCCGCAAGCGCAGGCATGGACCGCCCCAGGGGCATATCAAGTACGAGCGCAAATTTGTGGCCAAACCGGATCACATCGTGAATTTGAAGGCAGAGGTGTGCACGAATTGCCACACCGATCTGCATGGGGTAGTGGGTCAGTTGGTCGATGTGAACCAGATCACAGAACTGCCTGATCCGAAAGCGGAAGTGATCGAAGTACGGCAATTTGAGGTGGACTGTCCACAGTGTGGGCAATCCCAGATTGAACCAGCTCCTGAAGGATTGGAAATGGAGCGGACGTTTGGGGCCCGGCTGGAAGCGACTGTGGTGTACTACCGGCAGGAACAGCACATCAGCTATGAACGCACGGAAGCGACCCTGCGAGAACTGCACGGAATGGTTATCAGCCAGGGTGGGATTGACCAGATCATGCAACGGGTCGGGCAGAAGGCCCTCCAGAAGACCAAGGCGATCCAGAAGAAGATTCGCCGGAGCGCAGTGATCAACAGTGACGAGACCGGCTGCCGGTTGGATGGTCGCAACTGGTACGAGTGGGTGTTTTATAGCCTGAGTGCGGTCCTGCATGTGATCCGCGACAATCGCAGTGAAGACGTGATCCGGGAGGTGATGGCAGGACACACCGCCGAAGTCTGGGGCAGCGATTGCCTGTCGTCCCAGATGAAGGCCCCGACCCGGGAACGCCAGCTGTGTCTGTCCCATCAGATCCGCAATCTCCAGGCGGTGATCGACCGCTCGCCACCTGCTTTTTGGGCGCAAGCCATGCAGAAGTTGTTCCGCTATGCCATCCATATCCATAACCAACGCGACCAGATGTCTACTGAAGCCTTTCAGGCCAAGCTGAAGTGCATTGAACACCACTGCGATTGGCTCGTCCAGCAAGCCCTAACCGATCCGGATGCCAGCCGACTGCAGCGCCGCTACCTGAAACATCGCCGCAGCTTGTTCGTCTTCCTGTACCGCCGGGATGTCTCTCCAACCAACAATGTGAGCGAGCGTGCTTTGCGTCCTTCGGTCATTCATCGCAAGATCATCGGTTGCTTTCGCTCTAAATGGGGCGCATATGCCTATGCTGCTCTTGCCTCAGTGATCGATACCGCCGAGTTGAAAGGTGTCCATCCCTTCATAGCTATCCAATCTTTGATCGGTCATCCTTCCATTCCACTCCCTGTTGGAAGGTGAGTAGATACATAATGGTAAATAAATTTTGGAAAGGAGCATCTTATGACAAAACGAAATATAGTACATATTGAAATCCCCGCAGCGGACCAAGCCAAGGCGGCCAAATTTTACGAGGCTCTTTTTGGTTGGAAGACCACCCGGGATGAAAAAATGAATTACACCGTGTGGGAAAGGCCGAAGGCCCAGGTGGCGGTTTTGCACCTCTGGGAGAACAGCAGGGCGGCGGCCAGGTGAAACCCGGCGATATCCTCATCCATATTGACAGCCAGGATATCGATGCCGATTTGAAGCGGGTGGTTGAACTTGGCGGGAAGGTCGTCCGTCCGAAAAGTGAGATCCCCGGCATTGGCTGGTGGGGGGAATTCAAGGATCCCACCGGAAACACGATCGCTCTGTTTACAAGCAAAAACCCCGATTACAACAAATAACCCTTTGGAATGAAATCCCCAGGGGTTGATGTTCAACAATATTCTATTTCAAAGTTATCAGGGACGGACCTGAAAATCCTTCCCTATTGTTTTGTTTTTGGTAATGGGGGCATGAGATTCATCCCCAGCAATTGACAACTTGATTCGTGTGTATTAAGTATCGTGATCGAACCGGCATTTATAGCCAGCCGTTGAAAGTTATCCAGTGGCAGACCGAGATAATGCGCCACTGCCAATTTTATGGGGTCGGCGTGAAAAACCACGGCGATCATTTCATCTTTTTTATGGGCGCCTACTATTGCTTCCAGAGTGGCTACAACCCGAACCTGCATTTGGACAAATGATTCTCCACCCGGGAATTGAAATTGCGATGGTTTCTGCTGAATGATTTTCCAGAGTTTATTTCGGCGCAGCACCTTCCAGTAACGTCCGGTCCATTCACCCACATCACCATCGGTCAATTCCGGCCTAAGTTGGATTTCCATTCCCAGGGATTTCGCCAGCGGTTGGGCGGTCTCGACCGCACGCTCCAGTGGACTGCAATAAATAGCTTTGATGGGCAGCTTGCTCAAGCTTTGGTCCAATAGCACAGCTTGTTCGCTTCCACGTTTGTTTAAATGGATGCCGGGGGTGTGTCCGGGCAGCCTGTTTTTTGCCAGGTAATCATTTTCACCGTGACGTATGAGAAGAAGGGTTGGCATAATGGATTCCAATGAAATGAGATATATGGATTGTAACCGATGCCCCGTCTTGATAATACTTTTCTGTTGGTACTGGAAAATCCGATTCTTATTAACTTGCCTTGCTTGTAATCAAATTAATTTAGCGATATACTAGATAAACTTTATCAATATCTAGTTTATGGAGGTGTGGTATGAAGTGGGTTCTCAATATTCTCGGTGTGCTCCTCTTCCTGGTGGGCACTCTATGGATCTTGCAGGGAACGGGTATCTATGCAGTCGGCATGATGGCGAATCAAATGAAATATGCCTATGCTGGGATCGTGGTGGATATCATCGCGATCGGGTTGATTGTTATTGCCAACCGTCGGCGGAAGAATCTCCCGCCCTCGTCCAATACTCCACCCTCCTCAAATCCATGAGATGGATACTCCCTTTATTCAAGCATAAGTTTCGCTGCTTTCCTTCCAATCTCCACGGCGAAATTGGTCCCCCGGTCCCAGGGATAAACCTGGCTCATTGAAGCAAAGAAAACCCCTTTCACTGGTGTCTGGATCGCAGGGATGTTTCGGGAATGGTTGATCAATGGCACCGGTTGTGCGTAGGGGGTCCGGTAGAGCCAGGTTTTGCGTACCCACGACCGCTCAAAATGGGGGTTGAATTTTATTAATGACGGCAGGAAACGTTCCATTATTTCTTCCTGGCTCAGGCGGAAGTACTCGTGGTCCGGTTCCAGGTAATCGCCCATATAAACAATATGGTCGCCGCCGAAATGTTCCTTCCCCACAAAATTGGTATGCTCCACCAGCGCCAGGAACGGGTAGCCCGCTGATTTTGGCAGGTTATACCAGTAATACCCTTCCTCCGATAACTGGTGGGTGAGCGCCAGGGTCATTACCACCGCTCCCATCGATTTCATGTTTTTTAAGCCGTGCAGGTATTCTTCCGGCAATGACGGGACCAGCCTGGTAATTGCTTCCGGCGAGAGCGTCACCAACACTTTTTCGAATGTTTCGATTTTCTCGCTACGAACGGTTATCGCGCTTGGACCCGGGTCTCGTTCGATTAACGAGACGGGAGTCTTTAGTCGGATCTCGACTCCCATTTCCCTCAACCTCCCCGCAAACAGGTCCGCGAAATTCTGGAACCCTCCCTCGAACGTTCCCAGTCGCGTCGTACGTGCCTTGAGCCGCGCCCACATCCATGCCATGTTCACTTGCTTGTAATAATTCTCACCAAACTTGCCAATGACAAGCGGTTCCCACATCAGCTTATAAACTTTTTCTCCCGCCCACTTGCCCAGCCACTCATCCACGGTATATTTTTCAAGGGCTTTCCAGTTATTCGTCAGGCGCAGGAACACACCCACCAATCCGAAGCGGATTTTATTGATCCCAAAGCCCAGTCCTGGGAATAGCAGCGCCTTGATGATGGAATCGAAGGGATAGAATTTCCCTTGGTGATACATGACAGTCAAGGGGCGTGGGAACACCACTTTATCCTCCCATCCCAGTTCCTTGATCAGTCCGAGCATGTGCCGGTCACTGGCGAACCAGTGGTGGTAGTATTTTTCCACCCACCAGTCCCATCCGGGCTCTTTGAACCCGCCTGCCAGCCCGCCGACCGAGTCCCCCGCTTCGAATATGGTCACATTGTGACCGGCTTTGTTCAGATCGAACGCGGCTGCCATACCGGCAAAGCCAGCGCCGATGATCGCTATTTTCATTAATATTCTCCTATTGCTGATGGTTCAAATGGTCTGGATTTCTCCAGCCCATAATATTCTAGATCTGACCAGTTGGTGCTTTCGGGACTTCCATTCCTTTCGCTTCGGACCTTAGGTTGTCGCTCCACTTGATTCCCTCCCGTGTCATGTAATATGCTCCCACCAATGTAACTGGCAGCCATAAAGCCACGTGCAACACCAGGGTATATCCTGTCGCGATGGACTGTTCGACCCCGTACGCAGTCAACACTGCTATTCCCGGTACATCGAAAGTGCCGATATATCCTGGGGCGGAGGGAATGGTCGTCGCCAGGTTAACGATGCCGTTCATCAGCATCAAGGCAAAGAAGCTGACCGTGAAGGCAAATGCATGCATCACCAGCCAGTACTTGACCGTCTCGAGCAGCCAAATCAGCACCGAGGTCAAGAAGACCATCAGGACGTTAGCCGGAGATCGTAGGGACTCCAGACCATCCAGGAACTTTAGCATGATGCCCGATGTTTTTTCCCGGATGCGGCTGGGGATTAATCGATCAATAAACCATTGCCCGATTATTGCGGTGAATTTAGGGAACATGGCTGCAAGGAGAAAAACGATCAGGGCAGCGGCAAAAATTCCCACACCCCAAAGTGATAACGTCTGTATATCGCCGATAAAACCGGAATTGGAGGATGCAAGTTTCGCAAGTTGCGGAAGGTTGACAAAGACGAAGCCCAGCATCACCACCCCGTCAAATATCCGCTCGACGATGATGGTTGCCAGGGATGCCGAAATTGGTACGCCTTCCTTGCGTTTAAGGATGATTGCCCGCAGCACTTCTCCTGCCCGCGCTGGGTAGATATTATTCCCCATGTACCCGATGCAGGTGACCGGGAACATTCTTCTGGTTGGGATTTTTTTCATTGGACGCAGCAGGTAATGCCAGCGCCAGGCCCGAACCCACAATCCTACAAAAAAGACAGCCACTCCGGGCAGGATCCACCAGTAATTGGCTGTTTGGATTGCCTGCCAGAAGTCTCCCAATTTGAGCCCCCGCAAGCCGAAATATAAGAATACAACACTGATCAATACCCCGACCCAGAATTGCCATTTTTTCATATAAATGATTTTACCATGCAGGGGAAATGGTTATCTTTGAATTTGAATGCTTCACCGGGTTTCCAGTTTGGTCTGCCGTGACCCGTGAAAAGGGTGAAGAAACACCACATTTCTAAGACTTTCGCAAAAACCGTTTCGTGCTAGAATAAAAAAGCATAAATATGCAAAATTTCCTTGGGTGACCGGTATTTTCTTGATTTATAAAATGCAAATGTGTGAATTTCTTTGTTGAAAACAACAAAACCAAGTCATTTTTGAATAGTTTGACATAGCTGTTGCCATCTATAAATCCAGGAATCGAGTCGTATGCCCATTGATCCTACAGAACGGGTTAAATTTCTAAATCAAATTCATCTCTTCAATGGCCTTGATGAGGCTCAGTTCACGGCTGTGGCAGATGAATTTAAAGAGGTTTCCTACCCTGCTGGGAAGGAGATTGTCCAGCAGGGGGTTGCCGATGACCGTCTTTGCCTGATATGGAGTGGAAAAGTGACTGTTTCCCGCTTGGGGAAACAGCCTTGGTCGGCAACGTTAGTCTCTGGGGATCATTTTGGGGATGAAGCCATGCTGATCGAACATCACCGGCAGGTGCCTTCAGCCACTGCCGTCGAGGACACCACGGTGTTGCTGCTTACTCGTCAACAATTCCAAGCTCTGGCGAAACAAGCTCCCTGCTTGAAAACGAATATTACTGCCGCGATTAACAGCCATCGTCTGGAACAACATGTCCATTTCAAATGGCTCCAGGAGAATGAGGTTGTCTATTTCCTGGCTCGTAAGCATTCCGTCTTGCTGATTGAAGGACTGACCGGTCCGGTCTTGCTGGAAATGGCCGCGATTGCGGGTATGCTGGTCACCTGGTACTATTCCCTTTGGGTTCCTGCCCTGGCAGCCCTGTGGTATGTGTCCCTCCTGTTGAGTGTTTGTGCTATTGGCTGGGGGGTCTGGAACGCAATCGATTGGGGGAATGATTACTACATCGTTACTGACCGGCGGGTGGTCTGGGTTGAAAAGGTGGTTGGGATTTACGAGAGTCGGCAGGAGACGCCGCTTTCCGCCGTTCTGCGGGTGAATGTGGACACGGATATTTCCGGACGGCTCCTTGATTATGGTGACCTTGTCATTTCAACCATCGTGGGGAGTACCCTAAAATTAAGGAATGTTGATCACCCCAACCAGGCTGCTGCATTGATCGATCAGTATTGGAAACGTGCCCGGGAGTCTTCCCGCAAGATGGAACAACAGGAAATTCAATCCGCCTTGCGCACCCGCCTGCTGGGCGAGCAGCCCAAGCCTCCGGAGATCAAGGGGATTGTCACCACGCCGGATGAGGCGAAAAATCCCTATGAAGAACAGCGCGGTATTATCAACCTTTTCCGCCTGCGCTTTGAACATCTCGCCACCGTCACCTATCGCAAGCATATTTTCGTCCTCGTTGAACAGACCTGGAAACCCGGCTTGATCATGTTTATATTATTTTTATTCCTGGTCCTTGAGATTCTCAGGCCCACCGCCAACCTTGCATCTTTCCTCAAAGCGGATGCCGGTTTGATTTATTTGCTGTGGGCGCTCCTGTACGTAGCCTCGCTGCTTTGGGCAATTTACGAATATGTGGATTGGAGCAACGATATCTTCCAGGTCACACCCGACCAGATCATGGATATCGATAAAACTCCATTGGGTCAGGTGACCAGCGACATCGCTGCCTTGGAAAACATCCTCTCCATCGAGTATAAGCGAATCGGCATCCTGCAATTGTTCTTTAACTTCGGCACCGTATTTATCACCATCGGTGGCGGCAGGGAAATGGCCTTTGAAAATGTTTTTAATCCATCTGCTGTCCAGGAGGATATCGAGCGTCGGCGGTTGGAAAAGATCACCAAGAAAGAACAGGAAACCATCAAGGCTGAGCGCGAACGCACTGCCGACTGGTTTGCAGCTTATTTTCACAATGAGCAGCAGCTCCGGCGTGATGAGGGGGTCCCGGACGAAAAAAAACCGGATGACACCCTGCCTGTAAATGATGTAAAATAAGCTCTCCGTCCTGTTCATTTACTGGTGAAATATGCCGCTCCGTAAAATTGTCACTCTTCCTGATCCCATTTTGCGCCGTAAAGCGCACCCTGTTACCCGTTTTGATACAGATTTGCAGTCTCTGGTTGACGATATGGTCGAAACCATGCGCGTCGCACCCGGCGTTGGCTTGGCAGCCCCCCAGGTGGGCATCCCCAGCCGGGTCATCGTGGTGGAGTACCCTGAAGACGAAGAACAGGAAGATGCTCCCAAGAAACTTTTTATCGTGGTAAACCCTGAAATAAAGGAATTGTCCGCCGAAACCGAATTGGGCATTGAAGGCTGTTTGTCCATCCCTGGCTTGAATGGCGAGGTTGAACGTGCCTTGGCAGTAATGGTTAAAGGGCAAACGCGCCATGGGCAGGCTTTTAAAATAAAAGCCAAAGGCTGGCTGGCGCGCATCTTTCAGCACGAGGTCGACCACATCAACGGGGTGGTTTTTACCGACCGTGCCACCAAGGTCTGGAGACCTGAACCTGAAGAACCGGTACTTGATAATGTATAACTTTGATAAAGTGTGTTTACCCCGGGTGGACAACTTCCGGGAGTAAGTAGATCATGCACCTTACCCATCTATCGCTGACCAATTTTCGCAGTTTCGCCCGCCTGGATATGGACATCCCCCGGCGGGTTGTTTTGTTGACCGGCAGCAATGCCCAGGGAAAAACGAGTGTACTGGAGGCGGTTTATTTCCTGGCAGCCTTTACATCCTTTCAAACCCATGCAGACCGGCAGTTGGTTAACTTCCTCGAGGCAAAAAAAGAATTGGCGGTGGGTCGCTTGGTTGCCGATTACACCCGTGGCATTTCCAAACACCGGCTCGAGGTCCGGCTGGTGCTTGAGCCATTTGGAACCACCGGGCAGCGCCTGCGCAAGGAGATCCTTCTCGACGGGATCAAGCGCCCGCTATCTGAGGTCATCGGTCATTTCAACGCGGTCATTTTTGTCCCCCAGATGTCCCAGATTCTCGAGGGCGGACCTGAAGAACGCCGCCGCTACCTCAACCTTGCATTGGGTCAGACCGTCCCGGGTTATGCCCACCTGTTGAGCGAATATGGACAGGCACTCACCCAGCGCAACGCCCTCCTAAAGCTGCTTTCCGAGCGTGGCGGTGACCAGTCCCAGTTGGATTTCTGGGACGAGACCATCACACAAACAGGTGCCGTTATTATCTTGCGGCGTATCGAGGCCGTGCACGAGATCGAGCAGCTTGCCGCCCGCATCCACCGCGACTTGACCCATGGCTCGGAAGTCCTCAGGATTCACTACCACCCCGCCTACGATCCGCTGCCCTCCCCTGATGGGCAGATTGCAATGCCGCTGAAAACCACCGTACAGCGTAACGGCTTTACCGAGGATGATATCCGCCTTGGATTTTTAACCGCATTGAAAGGTAACCGGGTTGAGGAGATCCGCCGCGGTGTTACCGTGCTCGGGCCTCACCGTGATGAATTGCGTTTCCTCACCAATGGGATTGATCTTTCCGATTTCGGATCGCGCGGCCAGGTGCGCACGGTTCTGTTGGCTCTGAAACTTGCCGAGATCGAATGGATGAAAGCTCGCACCGGTCAGTGGCCTGTGCTCCTTCTGGATGAGGTTCTGGCTGAGCTGGATACATCCCGCCGTCTGGATTTGCTCGTCTATCTGGAAAAAATCGAACAGGCTATTCTAACCACCACTGATTTGAATTTGTTTTCCCCCTCCTTCGTTGAGAAGGCTGAAAGGTGGGAAGTCTCTGCCGGGACGGTGAAGGTTCGCCAGGATGGAAAGGACGGATAAAATGTCGATCAAACATGCTCAGGACGTTGAAGCCAGGACTGTCAAGTCGGGCGACAAAACCACCATCCAGGTTTTAATATCTTCCCAGGAAGGACCGAACTTTGCCCTGCGCCGCTTCACCATGGAACCTGGTGGCGGGATACCCGAACATACCAATACCGTGGAGCACGAGCAGTATGTGCTGCAGGGTCGTGCCAGCATTGGCATCGGTGGTGAAACGATCGAAGTTCACGCCGGCGACGTTGTTTTCATCCCCGAAGGCGTACCCCATTGGTACAGAAATATTGGCGCGGAGAATTTCGAATTCCTTTGTATCATCCCCAATAAACCGGATGAGATAAAGCTCGTCGAAAAGGGATGCTAGCTTGGATTTTGATGTAATAATCATCGGGTCTGGCGCGGGTGGGTTGACCGCAGCGGTCGCGTTGGCACAGGCTGGTAAAAAGGTCCTGGTCCTTGAACAGCACGATCGGCCCGGTGGCTGGACTCATTCCTTCACGTTGCAGGGCTATCGCTTCAGCCCGGGCGTACACTATATTGGTGACCTGCAGGACGGCGGCGGACTGCGCGCGATATACGACGGTCTGGGAGTTTCACAGGATCTTACCTTTTGTGAGCTCAACCCCGATGGTTATGATCACATCATTATTGGCGACCGGCGCGTTGACTTTCCCAAAGGTAAAGATAATTTAATTGAAAGATTGAAAAGTCATTTTCCCCTCGAAGCCGAAGGGATTGACGACTATTTTACCGACCTGGTCGACATGATCCAGTCGCTTTCCAGGATCGGGGACCTGACCCATCCCCTGAAATCCGCTGCTAGTGCCCCAACCATCCTCAAATGGATGCGTGCAACTGGGGCTGATCTCATCAACGCGCACGTAACCGACCCGGTTTTGAGAGGCGTGCTTGCCGGTCAGTCAGGTGACCACGGGCTGCCTCCTTCTCGGGTTTCAGCCTTTATGCACGCTGGCATTACCAACCATTATCTCGACGGTGGGTACTATCCACTCGGTGGGTCGTTCTCCATTCCGCGTGCTTTTGTGAAGGCCCTTAACCACATTGGCGGTGAGATCAGGCTCAATTCCCGGGTAACGCGTATTCTTCTGGAAGGCAAGAAAGTATTGGGAGTCCAATTGGATTCCGGTGAGGAGATTCGCGCCGGCGTCGTCATATCCAATGCTGATCCTGAGGTGACCTTTGGGAAATTAATTGGACGCGACCAGCTTCCGCCACGCCTGAGGAAAAAGGTTGATTCCGTCAAATATTCAACTTCCTGCATCAGCCTTTTCTTCGCTACCGATATGGATCTGCGCTCAGCTGGTCTCGACTCGGGTAATTTTTGGTTCTACGACCACGCCGATGTGGACAAGATCTACACCGATGGTCTCACGGACGCCATGCTTAAGAATGATACTCCTCCCGGCATGTTCCTTACTGCCACAACTTTGAAAGATCCATCGAAAATCCATTCAGGGCATCATACATGCGAGGCATTTGCTTTCGTAGGGTATTCTGCCTTCGAGAATTGGGCGCGTACCAGCTACGGTGCCCGTCCAGCGGACTATGAAGCCATGAAGGAAGACCTTTCCTGGCGCATGGTGCGGGGGCTCGAGAAACACCTTCCCGGGTTGAGCAAACATATCGTCTTTTCCAGCCTCGGCACCCCGCTTACCAATGAACATTATCTCAACGCTACCCGCGGGAATCTTTACGGCATCGAGAAAATTCCTACCCAGGTGGGACCGTGGGCCTTCCATCCGCGCACAGGTTTCGACGGTTTGTTCTTGTGCGGAGCCAGCACGCTCAGCCATGGTGTGGCTGGTGTCACTACTTCAGGGATCAACGCTGCCAAAGCCGTGCTCAAGTGCCGCACGCAGGATATTTTGGTCCAGCACGGTCCTGGCCCAAGGTTCCTGCCTTCAGAGGATATTACCGTGTGGCCTGAAGATTTACGGAACAAGATGGAGCGCGGCGAGATTGCACACGAGGAAGATGAGAGGGAAGTATAAAAGAATTGCATTTTGATGCAATAGCTTTATAATTCCTGTTCACATTGGAGGAAACCATGTCCATAGATTACACTCAAAAATCTTACTGGCTTAATACCTACGGTCCGTACACACCTAATCCTGCCGTGCAGGGTGACATCGCTGTGGACGTTGCCATCATCGGGGGAGGCTTCACCGGACTTTCAACCGCTTATTTTCTCCGCAAAGCTGAACCCTCGCTCAAGGTTGCCGTGCTGGAGGGGGAGGTGGTTGGTTTTGGTGCTAGCGGGCGCAACGGTGGTTTTGCCATGACATTGTTTGGGCTGGAACCTGCGGTCACTGCCATGCTGTTCGGCAAGCAGCGTACGGTGGAGGCACACCATTATTGCGAGCGCTCGGTTGACCTCGTTCGCGATTTGATTCGCGAACACAATATTCAGAGTGATTTTGAGTACACCGGTTTCCTGCGCCTGGCAACCACTCCCGGCTATGTTAAACGCATCCAGCACGATATTGAATTGCTGACCAGCCTCGGGGTGACCGGCATTGATTGGATGGACCGCGAGAAAGCCCGTGCCGAGGTGGACAGTCCATTGGTTCTGGGCGCCTGGAACGAACCTCGCTGTGGGATTCTGAACCCGGCCAAACAGGTCCGAGAATTAAAGCGGATTGCCCAGGAAGCCGGTGCGGTCGTCTACGAACAGTCTCCTGTCACCGAGATCCGGCGCGGGGCAAAATTCACGTTGCAGACAACGCTGGGTACGGTCACTGCTGGAAAGATTGTTTTCGCCACCAATGCTTATTCGCATCTTATTCCCGAGATCAGGCACAAACAGGTTCCTGCTTTCACGCACATGGTGATCACCGAACCATTATCCAGATCTCAAATGGACTCCATTGGCTGGAAGAACCGACAGGGTCTGGAAGATGCCCGCAATCTTGTCCATTACTTGCGCCTCACTGTAGATAACCGTCTCGCCATCGGCGGCAGTGATGTAACCATCTCCTACGGGAGCGACATGGATCGCGACTTAAATGCTAAGACCTTCCAGCAATTGGAAAAGGATACGGTCGAATTGTTCCCTGGTTTGAAAGATGTGAAGTTCACTTTCCGTTGGGGGGGTCCTGTCAGCGTCACCTTACAAATGGCACCGGCGATTGGCATGGTCGGCGACCAGCGTGCCTGGTACAGCCTTGGCTGCGTCGGACATGGTGTCGCACCCACCCATCTAAATGGTCAGACCCTTGCTGATTTATTGCTTGAACGCAAGACTGATTTGACCTCGGTGTGGTTCGTGGAACGCAAACCTCTTGCCTGGCCGCCCGAACCTTTGCGCTGGGTTGCTTCCCAAGCCTTGCTGGGTTACCTGCATACTGAGGACTGGTGGTACGAGCGCGGTTTGAAGTCGCCAACCCAGTAACCGCCTTTATTTCTATGGATAAAATTGAGCAGACAATTCGTCTGCTCAATTTTTTTAAGTTAGGCTAGAGGGACCATCCCCATTAAGACTGGTAATCCAGGTGGTTCTCAAAGCTTTTTGACTGCGTAATTGATTGGAGTTTGCTTTCCCTCTCTGTTCGGTAGGGGTTGGAGTGGCTTTACAACGGCTTTTTCCCCGGTATGCCCGGCTTGCGGGGATACTGCGGGGGAGTTGCTGCCACCTTATCAACGATCACCAGGAACCTCTCGTCTGCCACCCCCGGCAGTGTGACCGGCAGCAGTTGGCGTGTGCACCCCCCCAATATTTTGAATGCCTTCTCTGACCGGTGGGTTTCCGCTGGTCCACTAGCACCTTTTTGCGCCAGCATCGCCCCGCCCACTTGAACCAGCGGCAGCAGGTATTCGGCCAATACAGGCAGGGCTGCCACCGAGCGAGCCACAGCCCAGTCATACGCTTCGCGCGCCTCCTTCATTTGGCCCATGTCTTCCGCGCGGGCGGTCACCACCTCGGTAGCTTCCAGGCTGAGTGCCTCCACGATATGTCTGCAAAAATTGGCTTTCTTCCCCACCGATTCGACCAGCGTCAGCCGCATGGACGGGTACAATATTTTAAGCGGGATTCCCGGGAAACCGGCGCCAGTGCCGATATCCACCAATCTTCGCGGCGGGTTTTCCTTCCATGCCAACACGCAGGAAAATGAGTCCAGGAAGTGTTTCGTTCGGATTCCCTCTGCATCCCGGATCGCCGTAAGGTTATATTTCTCGTT
>JADGQC010000023.1 GCA_017882125.1 Anaerolineales bacterium | reverse complement strand
CTGCTCGACGAGGCGCGGACCCTTCACCGGCATGCCCAGTACATGTGGGACTTTATCTCATCGGCAAACAGCATGGGCTTTCACAATCCCGACGAAGCTTTGCGCATCCTGCGGAATGCGACTGACCTGGCGCGGCAAGCGCAGATGAAAGCATCCCAGGCTGCAGGGGACCCATCCCTGCTGACAGCCGGCGTGTACTACAGCCTCAACCCGGTACCAACACCGGTGCCATAGTATGGAAAATGGACAAGGGCGACCTGATTGGGTCGCCCTTTTTTTTCGCTTAATGGGGGAAATGCTATTTATTCAAAATGGCTGCCAACGGACCAGGAGCCAGCACCGGGGCGCTGCTGCCGGAAGCCTGCGCTTTTTCCACGTCGCGCGCCCACAGGTATAAACAGGTGTGGTAAGCAGTGGAGGTGTAGGAAGTTCCAACAGTAGCGACCATGATGAAGACGGCGGCAATAATCACACCCAGGCTGATGCCGGAAACCAGGCCGAAAGTGGATGTGTTGGTGGCTGTAATGATGCCAAACCCAACACCGAAGCCCAGACCAATTCCGAGCGCGCCCAGAAGGAAACCGATCAACCCGTTAACCGTCCTGACACCTACCGTGCTTATGCCTACCAGCAGGAGATTGTTCTTGATGATGTTCCCGGCACGTTTGAGGGCGTCTTTCAGGTTGATACCTTCGATAACCATGGCAGGCAGGATGAGGAAAGCGGCTTCGGTCCAGACGGTGTCGATCAATCCGGAAAGAAAGTTGCGGCCCATCGACCTGCCCTTGCCCCTGACCTGATTTTTAACCAGGTTGACGGCAGTGGAAGCGGCTGCCAGGCTGAGGATATTCAACCACTCGCGCTTGACGATGTCCCACGCTTTCGACATGACGCCGTCACCCTCGGCCAGGTAGCCATAGACGAGGTAAATGGTCATGGCTGAAAAGATATACCCAACCGAGTATTGGATGAAAATCATCAGGGCGCCCAGGATGAACAGAATGACCCGCCCGAACAGGCTGTTATCTCCACCACTTAAGAATCCAGCTCCGATCATGAGGGGAATAAAGATGATCGAAACGATTAACCCCGCGAAAAGGGCCATAATGGATGGCTTGATAAGATCTTTGTCCTTGAAGGCCATCGACCAGGCTTCTTTAAGGAAAGACCAACCACGGCTGAAACTTTGCATGAAACACCTCCTGAATATCGTTTTTGCAGTTGTCTGACATTATACTTTGTATGCCAGCATCACTCCATCACGTACCGGAATAAGCGAAGTGACCCAATCAGGATTGTTGGTGAGCAACCCTGTCAGTCTGCGAATGCCGTCCGTTGCCGGAGTATGATCCTTGCCATCGAAGATACGATTGTGCCAGAGCATGTTATCCACTATGAGCACGCCTCCTGGACGAAGTTTTTCTGCAATGACGGGCAGCGAATTGGGATAGTCCTCCTTGTCGATGTCGTTGAAGATCAAGTCGAAGAGACCGGAAGCATCGCGTAAAGTTTGAACGGCCTCGCCCACATGGTAGTGGATAATGTCGCCATATCCCAGCGCAGACAGGTGAGCGTGCGCCTGGCGCGAAAGGTCTTCATCCCAGACCACATGATAGACCTCGCCACCTCCATTCTCGGTGACAGCCCGGGCAAACCAGGCAGTTGAGTAGCCGAAACCTGAGCCGAGCTCAAATACCCGCTTTGCAGAAATCATGCGTGCCACCTGGTAACATAGATACCCGGAGGTGGGACCGATGATGGGAAAATTCGTCCATTCCGCCTCGGTTTCCATTGCCTGCATTTCCGGGGGGCGGGAAGGCACAAGACTGTCGATGTAATCCATGAGGTTTTGGGGAATTAAAGGCTTATCCATCGAATGTTCTCCTAATTATTCATCCCGATCAAAGCAGGGAAGACGGGTCCACTTCCACCCGCCAATCCCCGAGATTTTTTCCGCGCAGGAGACCGGCGGGGTTGGGGCCGCGCAGGATGATCTGCCAGCGATAGAGACCATTCAAGCGGGAAAAGAAGCAGGGTACTGGTCCGATGATCGTCGTCTCGCGGCGGTCTTGGCTGTCAATCCACCCGGCCAGTTTCGCAGCCATTGCCCGGGCTTGTGATTCCGCTGCGGCAGACTGGACGTGCCGGCATTCCATTCGCACCAAGTGGCTGAAAGGGGGGTAACCCAATTGTCTGCGATAGTCCAGCTCGTGGGCATAGAAAGCGGCGTAATCATGACCCGCAGCAGCCTGGATGACGTAATGTTCGGGCTGGAAAGTCTGCATCACCACGCGGCCACCCAGGGAAGAACGCCCGGCGCGACCTGAAACCTGGGTCAGGACATCAAAGGTGCGCTCCGCCGCGAAGGGGTCTGGGAGGTGCAGGCCCACCTCGGCGAGCACGATCCCCACCAGCGTAACAAGGGGAAGGTCCAGACCCTTGGCCAGCATCTGCGTACCAACCAGCACATCCGCCCGGTGAGCACTGAAATGGCCCAGGATGATCTCGTGGGCATCCTTGTGACGAGTGGTCTCCCAATCCCAGCGCAGTGTGCGCGCAGACGGAAATAGCTTTGCCACCTCTGTCTCTACTTTTTCACTGCCCAGGCCATATTGGCGGATCTGATTGCTTCCACAAACCGGGCACTTCCTGGGCATCTTGCGGGAATAGCCGCAGTGGTGGCAATGCAGGTCGGAGACCGGGCGTTCGCCTTCTGATGGCAAACCATTAATGTGATATGTGAGCGGGGTGTTGCAACGCGGGCAGCTTACTGCCGTTCCACAATCCCGGCAAAAGACGTAAGTGGCGGTACCACGCCGGTTCAAAAAAAGGATGGCCTGTTGGTCATTTTTAAGGACCTTGTCCAGGGCATCGATCAGCGCCTGGCTGAAAATCCCACGGCTGCCTGACTTGAGTTCGGCACGCATGTCCACCACCTGTACGGGAGGCATCGCAGGATTTACGATCCGTTTGGGTAAATCCAACAGGATGCTTTCCCCTCCGCGAGCCGCCTGGGAGGAGGAAGCCTGGAAACGTTGGACAATAGAGGGGGTGGCTGAACCAAGGATACATACGGCCGAGCAAATGCGGGCGTATTCCCGGGCGGCAGTGACCGCATTATAAAATGGAGGATCGGACTGTGAATAGGAACCATCGTGGCATTCGTCCACAGCAATGAGACCGAGCTGGGGCAGGGGGGTAAAAAGCGCCGAGCGCGGCCCGATGATGACCTTCAACTGACCCAACCGGGCGCGCCGCCAGGTATCATACCGCTCCCCCTCGGACAACCTGGAATGTACCAAACCCACCTGCCCGGGGAACCGCTGTAAAAATCGACGGACCGTTTGAGGGGTAATTGCGATCTCCGGGACCAGGATAATGGCTTGCTTTCCGCTGCGAATGCATTCTTCAGCAGCGCGAATGTAAAGCTCTGTTTTGCCTGAACCGGTAACGCCGTGAAGGAGAAAGGGGAGGGAATGCAAAGTGGAGGAGTGAAGAGCCAGAAGGATTTTTTCCCAGGCGGTACGCTGCATGGAGGTCAGTTCTGGCGGGATACCGATTTCTCCAGCCAGGTGTTCCACCTTCTCCAACGGGTCGCGCCAAATTTCGGTTTCCCTCAGAACAATCAATTCGCGCTCCGCCAATTCCTGAAGGTCAGCCAAATTGCAACCCGATTCCGCAAAAACCCAGGCAACATTCACATCTGCCGGTTCACGGATCAAACAGCGCAAGGCAGCCTGGCGGCGTAAGAGGGTTCCGGGGGTCTTCCCAAGCTCTGGCATGGCCGCTTCTGCTGCTTCAGGTGGCACGGAAAGCTGCGCTGTACGAACAAACTTTGGTCGCACAGAGGGCGGAGGCAGGAAGGAGTGCCTGGTCAGCAAATCGTTTTTTATTAGGACTTGTGCGGTCCTGCGCCAGTCCACGTTCTTGAAATGTCGGTCGATCTGGCGCCCGCGCAGCGGTCCACGCTGGGTGAGCAGTTTCGCAAGGCGTAATTCAGTACCCGATATTTTTGATCTGCTGTACACCCTCGAGTCCGGTTCACTGAACCCTGGATCCCTGATTGCGAAAATCGAGTCTGCCTGCTTACTCAGTCCGGCAGGCAGCATTAACCCAATGCAGGCTGCCAGCGGCGAGAGAGTCTCCCAAGCCAGCCATTTGGCAAGGGATATCTGATGGGAGGTGAGGACGGGCACGGAGTCGAGCAGTTCGAAAACAGGTTTTGTCTCCGCAACCGCAGGCTGACTGACAAGTTCCAACACAATCCCCTGCACCAACTGTTTTCCAAATGGGACGGTGACCAGGCAGCCGGGCTTGATCTCCTCTTCCAGGTTTTCCGGAAGGGAATAATCGAAGAGACCGGATATTGAAGATAAATTTACTGCCAGACGAGCGTACATAGTTTTGATTTACGATTCGGTGTTCAATTAGGCAGTTGATCAGCCAGCTTGGGATCAACGAACCAAAACTTCTCAGGCATTTTGACCAGCCTTTTTAGCAAATGGACCCTGCTGAGCGCAAGCCGGGCCCAGTTAATTATTAAGGATACCTTCATTGGACGAAGAGTGGAAGGAGATAAATTTCATAAACTCAATAACCTTATATTCCGCCGCATGGATATAAATTATTTGAATTTTATACTAAATGAACTTCACTTATACCCGGGGAGTTATTTTAAGAATTATGCCATATAGCCCAAGGGTACCCGTGGTTTAAGCAAATATTCATTTTACGGTCTCTACAATTGATCAGGGGTTTACGCGGGCAAAGATTTTCATTGCCGGTATCATGCCGGTTTTTGTTTTAATATCACAGCGGCGCCATATCCAACCACGGATGAATAATCCCCGGTGACATCGCCAGAGGTGGCATGGCGCAGCACCTTGACCGTATCCCCGCCCAGACCCTTGGCAGCCCACAGGACGGCTGTTAGCGCGCCCAACCCGCAGGCAAAGCCTGCTTTTTCTTCTTCCGCCGAAAAAACTTCCTCAGGTGAAAATGCTTCGACCCTGCGTAACATTTCCGTGTCGAAGGCCACCGCTTGCTTTTGAGTGTAGAAATGAGAAAGGTCAGTGCTGGCAACGAGGAGGGCATTCCTTCCGCGCAATGTTTCAGCGAGAGCTTCACCAAGCTCCTGGGATACCCTGGCTGACTGGGAGCGCACCATGACCGGCAGCAACTTGAACTCGCTGGCAAGGGCTCGCTGTAAAAAGGGCAGTTCGATTTCCAGTGAATGTTCCTGGTCATAAGCCACCGGCACGAGCCCTTCACCCAAGGTTTTTCGCAGACGTGTATCCAAGTCAGAGGTGGAATCCTTATCCACCGGAACGTTGCCTAGCGGGGTGGCATAGGCTTCATGAGCAGTGGTCAGCAACGAATCGTAGTAAGGTTGATGCATGGGCGAGAGGACAGCAACAAGGTCGAATTTCTGGTTTCGAACAGTTGCGAACGCATATCCAGCCACAGGACCAGAATATTTGTGCCCGGCATGCGGCGAAATGACTGCAATCACCTCACCGGTCAGTCCGGGGATCTCAGCCTTGTCAAGGTAACCATCCACTACCTGGGAAAGGGTCCGGGGGTTGCCTTCATACCACGTCCCGGCGATCGGTGATGGACGAACAGGGGAAATAGTGGTCATGTTCACCTCGATTTCGAATTGCTGCAGGACGAGGGTTCACTAACAGCTTCAGAAATTGTTTTCGCTTCAGATTATTATACTCACGGCGAATTTTTCGGAGAGCCAGACAAAATTGACACCGATTATTATGCGGCCTCAGAATATCAGGATTATCAATGTCCATATAAAACCGATGCTTATTACACCGGTGGCGAATGCAGAAAAAAGCAAGCGGATATTGGGTTGTGACATTTGAGCAACACCAAGAAGAAAGAAGGCAATTGCCAGTACAGTTAGAACAGCCACGTACGAGTCGGATTTATTGTTCCAGCGATGGTAGGCATCCGAAGCATCATTTTGTTTTTGGACCAGTGCAACGCTGTTAGCATTTATATCAGCATAGTAGGCTGAAATATTTGGTGAAGCCTGATCAGACGCCGGGGCATAGGCCGGATCTGTCAATAATACTGAGAGAGTTTTCGCCTGGTCTGCCTGGGCCTGGAAGATCAACGACTCCAAAGTTAGCCGCTCGTATCCCGCCTGGTCGTTGGCTAAGTGTCGCTGCAGAGCACTGTAACCGGCCACCAATGATTGCTGGGTATCAGCCAACCATTTGGAATAAGTATTAAGATCAAATTCGGACTGGGCGCCGGTTTGAACCAGGCTGCCGGTAACCTGGATTGCATAGTACTGCGAGTCGCGGTTGGCCTGGTTGGATCGGACGGTGACATCGACCTGCAACGCAGAGATGGTTGCAACCAAAACCATGTTAAGGAGAGTCAGCAGGAGTACCAGGGTCTTGCCGCGTTCGGGGTTGGAGTTGCCGGAAGGGTTCATAACACACCTCCGCGAAGAAAGAAGAAGATAACCTCCACTCCCAGGCACCACACGAGTCCAACCCCGTAAACAATGATCCCCAGGACCAGTATCAGCACCCTTGGTCGTAAGTGTGATAATTGGGACAACCCCAGCCAAAACAGGCTGACCGCGATCAGGATAGTCCCCACCACAAGCCAGCGCTGTTCAGCATAATAGTTATCTGATTGAGAAAAGGAGGCTTGCGGGTCGAGGCTGCTCAGATCGGAGGATTGTTTTTCCAGGTCGTTAAACCGCTTCTGGACATTTAATAAGCCTCCCGTAGTGAAATAAACTGGATCAGTACCAAGAGGGGTGGCTAACGATTTCATCCCGGGGAGAAGGTAGGTGCGTAACTGGGCAGCCTGCTCCTGAGTGGCAGGATCAGTACTATTTTCCCGGATAAGCAAACCATTTAGGAACACCAGGTAGTCGCGGGCATAACCTGCCTCCTGATAAGCCTGGCGCCAGTCCTCATTGGCAACGGCCTGCTTTTTGACTGCGTTCAGCATCCCCTGATAAATCAAGTCGCCTGCTGTAGATCCCAACGCAGCAGTTCTCCAGGCGGCTAAAGCTGTGGTCAATGAGACCAGCGCGGTCAGAACGGCAATCCAAATTGCAAGACGATCGCTTTTACCCTGCGGATTGTCCATGCAAAAATCCTCCTTTCCTTTGGCACCTAATTATCTCTGGTTGTGGGGGAGAATACAAGGGAAAACCGCCGGGTGATTTTAACCGGCGGTGAAGTCATTGGTTACGTTTTGAACCCACTTTACGGCGGAAAGCCTGGTCATTCGTCAGCCGTACAAGCAGTGCAGCCAGGATAAGGATGATGGACAAGCCCAGCCAGGCATATATCCAGAAATCGATTGGCTGGGATGCCTTGGTCGACGAAGGTGCGGCTGGGGGCTGGGCAAGCCGCGGCTCCCCCGAGGGGGTGGGTTCGGGAACCGTCAAGGCATATGGTTCCGGGGTTGGTAAAACCTGGGAGTTGTCCGTGGCAGGAGGGCCTCCACCCAAACCGTAACCTTCGCTGGTCATTGGTGCAGCGGATAACATGGGGGCATTTGCCCCAAATGAGATTTGACCGAGAAGGTTCGTCCCCAGGGTGAACACGAACAGAACCATTGCCACAGCAGATGCCCATCCGAGGGTGGGAACGAGACGCGGGACGGGCGGCTTGATTCCGGCCATTTTTGGGGTTAGTGTAAAGTTGCGCGGACTGCGCCGCCCGGGGGTACGGCGGAGAATTGCGCGAGCCTGGCGCAGATCTGTGAGCGTTGCAGCAATGGCCGGGTCTGACTGGAGGCGGGTCTCCAGGCGCGTCTTCTCGGCTTGTGACAGTTGCCCGTCAAGGTAGGCCGAAAGTTGCTCCACGTCATGGAAAGAAGGTGAGTTCATAGGGTTCGCTCTTCTTCCAGACGAAAGGCTGATGGTAAAAGTTCCCCGAATGAATGCAAACACTCCCGTAAACGGAGACGGGCACGAGCCAGGCGGGATTTGATGGTACCAACGGGCTTCTTTAATGCTGAAGCGACTTCAGAATAGTCGAGACCCTGGATGTCAGCCAGGACAACCACGGCTCGAAAGTCGGTAGGGAGGTTTTCCAGGCAGTGCTGGATGGCGTGTTCAATTTCTGCCTTGTCCAGTAATTCTTCTGGGGATCCATCCGGATCGGCGAGCCAGCGGGGGGTTTCCATTTCATCGCCATCTTCAGTTTCTGGCTCGAGCGGAGTGGACGGGTGCCGCTGCTTACGGCGCAGTTCGTCATAGCAGGCATTTGTGACCGTACGAAGCAGCCAGGCCCGGAAAGAACCACCGCGATAGGAATTGAGGGCGCGAAATGCGTGGATGAAAGCTTCTTGCGAAGCATCTGCAGCCAGATCTTCGTCTCCCAAAATGCGCAACGCCGTGTTGTAGACGATATCCTGGTAGGCGAGCACAAGGGTGTTGAAAGCATCCAGGTCGCCGTGCTGGGCATTTCGGATGAGGGCGGGTTCGTCCATGGCGGTAATTTTACACCACAAAGAGTATTATGTTTGTGGAACGAAACCCGGTCCTTGAAAACATCACAGGTTGAATAAAAATGATAAAAAATTGTCCCGGAGCAATTGCCGGGACAATATCTTTTTTGAAAGCGCTATTCTTCAGGTTCGCGCAAGTGCGGGAATAAAAGCACCTCGCGAATTGAGTGGTTATCGGTCAGCAACATCGCCAGCCGGTCCACTCCCATGCCGAAACCTCCGCAAGGCGGCATGCCGTAGCGCATGGCGCGCAGATAATCCTCATCCATGGGATGCCGTTCTTCATCATTTGCGGCATAATCCCGTCCCATTTCAATAAATCGTTGTTCCTGGTCGATGGGGTCGTTGAGCTCGGTAAAAGCATTGCAAAGCTCAAACCCCGCCACATATCCCTCGAAGCGTTCCACGGTGAGGGGATCACCAGGTATGGATTTTGCCAGGGGGGAAATATCGCGTGGATAGTCATAAACGAAGGTGGGCTGTACAAGGGTTGGTTCCAAGTATTCGCTCAACAAGAAATCGATCAGCTTGCCGCGAGTTGCTTTGGGGTTGGGAGTTTTACCCTTGGCGGCAATCGCAGTGAAGAGGGATTTGGCAGTGGTGTGTTTGGCAATGTCAATCCCGCTGGTTTCCAGGATGCCGTCAGCCATTGACAGTCTCCTCCATGGTGGGGTGAAATTTAATGTAGTCCCTTGATAGGTGATTTCCATTCCACCGGTTACTTTTTGGCAGGCATAAGCAACCATCTGTTCAGTCAGTTCCATTACCTGCAAGTAATCGGCATATGCCCAGTAAAATTCCAACTGGGTGAACTCCGGGTTGTGCTTGAATGAAACGCCTTCGTTTCGGAAATCGCGTCCAAGTTCATAGACACGTTCAAGGTTGCCAACCAACAAGCGCTTTAGATAGAGTTCAAATGAAATACGCAGAAACAGATCCTGTTTCAACTGGTTGTGATGCGTGGTAAAAGGTTTTGCCGCTGCACCGCCATAAATTGGCTGCAGGATGGGGGTTTCTACTTCGAGAAAGCCATTGTAATCAAGGAACTCGCGCAGGGCACGAATCATGCCGGCCCGCTTGCGGAAGGTATCCCGTACCTCGGGGTTAACAGCCAGGTCAGCATAGCGCTGGCGGGCGCGTAATTCGGGATCTTCAAGAACGGCATGCCTGACAGTTTCACCACTATCCGTAACTTCGTCCTTGGCTGCGGGCAAAGGACTGACCGCCTTGGCGAGCAGTTTGAAATCGTGAACGTGGAGAGTTGGCTCACCCGTCTTTGTGCGGAACATCACTCCGGATGCCTGGATAAAATCACCAATATCGAGCATCTTGTTGAACCAATCCACACGCTCCTGGCCGAGTTCATTCATGCGCAGGAACAATTGGATGCGCCCGTCACCGTCTTCGATATGGGCGAAAGTTAACTTCCCCATGGCGCGTGAAGCGCGTATCCGCCCAGCCAGGATAACCTGAACTTCAGCCGGCGGCTGGTCGACTGGGTGGATCGTCTCGGATTCTTCGAAGGCGACAATCGCCTGTGCGGAGGTATGTGTCCTTTTGGCGCGGGTTGGGTACGGCTCCACACCCTCCTTGCGGAGTGTTTCGATTTTCTCAAGCCGGATTTTTTCAAGGGAGGTATATTCGGTCATGGCAAAACCTTTCAAATAGAATTTATTTCAATAAAAACCCCGCGCACCAAAAAGCATGCGCGGGGTCTGATTGGCGTGCCCCAGGCTTATTCGACCTTGACGATTTTGACTTTGAATGTGCCACCGGGCGCTTCCACGTTCACTTCTTCCCCGGCGCGATGATTCAAAATGGCTTTTCCTATCGGCGATTCGTTCGAGATTTTCCCTTCGCGCGGGTTGGCTTCCGCCGCGCCCACGATGGAATACTTCTCCGAACTGCTTCCATCTTCTTTAATGGTTACGAGCGAACCGACCTGTACCAGGTCCCCTTTATCCTTTTTCACTTTTTCGTCGATGACCCGGGCCGAGGCCAGGATCATTTCCAATTCCTGGATACGACCTTCAACGAAGGCCTGCTCATTTTTGGCGGCTTCATATTCGGCATTCTCGATCAACTCACCACCTTCCATGGCCTCATGGAGACGGTTGGCAACCTCCAACCGCTTGGTAGTGCGCAGATATTCAAGTTCGTCGGCTAGTTTTTGGTAGCCCACTTTGGTCAAGAATGTCGTTGGCATCTTAGTCTTCCCGGGAAAATACAAGCATCTCTGAAACAGAGATGCAGCTTGCGTAGGATTCCCTACCCGGCAATATTATACTAGATTTTATTTGAAAAGCAAGCATTTTTCCTGGAATAGACCTTATGATCGGCATAACAGATATTTTGGTGGTTAATTCCGGAAAATAGCTTTTTGACAATGATACACTCGTGAAAAATAGGATTTAGGCCCGGCGCCATAACCGTAACCCAGGCAGGGATTCCCAATACAGGCGGATTACCCTCCGCATCCGTGCAGAGTTCCTGAAAAGCATCAGGATTTGGGTTGCGAAAGCAGCGATTCCCTTTTGCCAGACTTCCAGTCCATTTTCAGAAACCGGGTAAAGGGTACGGCGAAGTCCCTTGACGGCGGGAGCCAGCATTTCCGGGTGATTAATTAGATACGGAATGTCAGCGTAATACCATAAAGGACGGTCCAGCCGTTCAGCGGCGAGGCGGGTAAGTACGTGGTCCAGATGACCACCGATCGCCAGGGGGCTGACAACCTTATCCCCCGGCTGCAGTTCTGAAGCCAGTGCGGCAGAGATATCTGCATCCAGACGAATTTCAATTCTATCCATGGAAACAAATACATCGTCGGGATACAGGATTTTCCCCGAGGGGGAACGGCGGTAAATGCAATCGGGGATGCTGAAGTCCACAGTCTCAGCCCCCACCTGCCGGGCAGCTGCCTGGTTTTCAAGGCGGCGGGCAGCCACTACTTCCCTGGCGGATTTTATTCCCCACTGGGTGTGACACGCCACGGCTTGCGACGACAGGCGCCCGGGGGAGGCATCCCCGGCACAGATCGTCCAGATTTCTACCGGGAAGCCTTTTTGCGTCTGTTCCCAGATCAAGCCGCCGCAAGAAAGAACGGCATCATCAAAATGTGGAGAAATATAAATCCATCGCATATTTTTAACCAACCCCGGTTCAAATGAAAATTCCCTTGAGAGAAGGTCCTCTTCAAAGGGATTAACCTTTGCCCCTACTCCTCTTCGATAATTTCTTTTGCCATTTTCCGGAGAGCGCCAGCCTCAATTTCTTCGATATGACCGGCGTCCCAATACTGGTTGAGAAGTTCGATCGGCCCAAGGCTGCTTACCGCCTGGTTGGCAGGCAGGCGAATACGGGCTTCAATTTGAGGATGTTTGATCAGGTGGAATTCAAAGGCGCCTTTGGCATGTCGGCGCAATGCAGGTTCATCAATTAATGTATCCCATTCGCGGATGTAGTCCACTGTCAGGCGGACGATAGCGCCATCCAATTCCTCGATTGGTGGCAAGGCAGCCATGAGAATATCTGTTACGTTATCGGCAGACTCGAGGGTGATATGCCGGTCAATGAATGGGCGGATATGCTCAAGCCTGCGCCAATCCACCCTGGTCTTACCGCGGGAGATGTCGGCAATTACATAAAACTTGTCATCGTCAACTTCTCCAAAGTCCACGCGTTCGATGGAGCCGGGATAAATGACCGGGGGATGGGCGTTTTCGTTGAGATCCTGCGGTTTGTGGATATGACCGAGTGCCACGTAATCCAGTCGTGAATCACGCACAAGCGAGCCGGGCAGGAGCATATCCGCTCCCAGCATGATGGTTCGCTCCGAGCCTAATTTTGCCCCCTGGACAGAGGCATGGGCGGTGAGAATGATGGGCAGGTCAGGGTCTGCTTGTTCAAGCCACCGGTCAACCAGATCGGTGAGGTGCCCTTCGATGTTTGTGAAAACTTCACCGGGGGTTGCATCCGTGGCAGCCATCATCCCGGAGCGGGAGATCCACGGGATGGCGATCACCTGGGCGGGCAGACCCAGGTCGCTGGCTGAAAGAAATTGGGGCTTGTCGAGCACGGTCACGCAGGGAATATCGAGCGTCTCAAACTCCTGGACCGATGTGGCGCGACCCAGCGCCGGGGAAAGGTCGTGATTGCCCACCAGCAGGAGGGTACGGATGCCCGCCTTCGATAGCCGGATGATACGTTTCCCCCATTCGCGCTGGAATGTGGGAGCCGGAGAGCGGTCCCGGTAAGCGTCCCCGGCAAAAATGACCAGATCCACCTTTTCAGTGATCGCAGCATCCATGATGGTGTCAAGGGATTTAAGAAAATCAAGAACGCGCAATGGCAGACCCGTCTCGGGGTCGTGACGGCCATAATTGGCCATGTCAATATGGGCGTCGGCAAAATGCAAAAGCTTCATGATTCATTACGGGGAAATACCCCATTGGGCCATTACATCCAGTGCGGGTTGGAACCCTGGGTGGTATAGGACTGCTTTGCGCATGTCGGCGTAGGCAGCATCGTAAAGTCCAATGTTGGCTTCGGCTAAACCGCGCCAGTAAAGGGTCTCTTCCAGAACACGGTGGTTGTACAGTGTCGCCTCCGTATTATCTGCAAGGTTGATGACGTCCTGGTAGCGGCTGGTATAGAAATAAGCTTTGTATGGACCAGTCTGGTAAAACATTATGCGGTAAGGACGATCTTTTTCAGGAAGCGCTTTGTAAAGGTTGAAAGCCTGGTCGTAAGCCAGGGCGCTCTGACCATAATCTGTCTGCAGGCCATAATTGGTGCCTTTGTTGAACCAGGCAAAGAACTGATCAATTCCAGTGAGGGATGAAGCTTCCTGTTCGGAAGTATTCAGGGCGTTTTGGATTGCCCAGGATTCATTCGCCCAATTCCCAAGTACTTGATATAGTTCTGCTTCTCGTTCGGGTTGGTAGACGACGATAAATACATAGTTGAAGGCGCGCCAATCACTAAAGTATTCCTCGTAACTGGCTCTGACATTTTTACCCTGCTTTTCGTAGGATATATTTTCGTTGGGAGTATAGGAATCCTGGTAAATTAATTCACCTGTTGAGTCATCATAACCGGTTGTGAAAGCGTAGTGGCCTGCCCATTGCATCGTTTGCTCGGGGGGAAGAGTCTGGTAGATACCCTTCTCGGCGATCACCGGAAACCCGGCTGCGATCAAGCTTTTCAGAAGATCCACCGTACCGCCATAGCGCAAAAGAGCCCGCATGCTCGTATTGTTGTTAACATAATCCACCATTTCATAGGGCATGACGTTTACATCTGTTTGCGAGCGGTCAATGAAGTTTAATGAGGGGTCGTTCAGCCCGGGTTTAATGGCAGCACCGATCTGATCGCGCAATACAGCGGTATTTCCAGGTTCTCCCTTCCAACCTACGTAGGTCAGTGCCATCGCCAGGTTGGCTGGGCCGCAATAATTCCAGCGGTTCATCTGGTCAATGAAGGTCACTCCATCCAAAATTACCCTTTGCGGGACAGGGGTGGATGTGACAGTTGGTATGGATTCGGTTGTTGATATTTCAGTGGCGGTTGAGGTGGAGGACGGCAGGGGGGAAACGGTTGCCTGTGCCTGCTGGGTGGGGACAAAGACGACCTGTCCAGGGGGATTAAAAAAATAGTAGATGTCCGTCTGCAGGTTTTCCACCCGCCAGGCCAGGGCCGAATGGATTCTTGGGATGAAAGTCAGCCCCCCGGCAACCGCAATTAAAACCAGCATGCCTATAATGGTTTTTGCAGTTCTTGTGGTTCGTTTACGCATGGGGGCGATTATACTGCTTTACGCGGAATCGAATTATGAGAGAAAAATAACAAAACGGGCGGCCAATTGGCCGCCCGGGTGACATTTTTATCAGGCATCACGGACTTCCCCGTCGATCACGTCGCCATCATTCGAGGGCGGAGGTGTTTGGGGCTCTCCTGCTTGCGGTCCGCCTTCAGGAGGGGTTTGACCAGGCTGCTGGGCGTACATCTGCTGGCTGAGCGCGTAGAACATGTTTTGGAGTTCATCGGTGGCTTTCTTGATGCGCCCAATGTCGTCAGTTTGGGAGGCCGTTTTAAGATCGGTGATCTTGCCTTCGATCTTGCCTCGTTCCTCCGACTTCACCTTTTCGCCCAGGTCGCGCAGGGCTTTTTCCGTCTGGTAGACCAGATTGTCGGCGGTATTACGGGCGTCGATGACTTCACGTCGTTTTTTATCGTCAGCTTCATAACGCTTCGCTTCTTCTACTTTACGGGCAATCTCGTCCTTGTTCAGGTTTGTGGAAGCTGTTACGGTAATCTTTTGCTCTTTGCCGGTGGCTTTATCCCGGGCGGTCACGTTAAGAATCCCGTTGGCATCAATATCGAAGGTGACTTCAACCTGCGGGATGCCGCGCGGCGCAGGGGGAATCCCATCGAGGCGGAAACGGCCCAAGGACATGTTATCGCTGGCCATGGGACGCTCTCCCTGCAGGATGTGGATATCCACAGCGGTCTGACTGTCGGCGGCAGTGGAGTAGGTCTCAGTCTTTCGGACCGGGATGGTGGTATTGCGTTCTATCATTTTGGTCATAACACTGCCCATGGTTTCCACGCCCAGTGAAAGCGGGGTTACATCGAGCAGGAGAATATCCTTGACTTCGCCACCCAGTACTCCAGCCTGGATGGCTGCTCCTACCGCCACCACCTCATCGGGATTGACGCCTTTATTGGGTTCCTTGCCGTCAGTAAGGGTGCGTACTAGATCCTGCACCATGGGCATGCGGCTGGATCCGCCAACCAGAACGACTTCATTCAGATCGGAGGCTTTTAAGTTGGCATCTTTCAGGGCAGATTCAAACGGAGTGCGGCAGCGATTAAGCAGGTCATCTGTCATCTGCTCGAACTTGGCGCGTGTCAACTTGAGAACCAGGTGCTTGGGCCCATTGGCATCCGCGGTGATGTAGGGCAGGTTGAGTTCAGTCTCCATCATTGAGGAGAGTTCGATTTTTGCTTTTTCGGCGGCTTCGCGCAGGCGCTGGAGGGCCTGGCGATCCTGGCGCAGGTCAATGCCTTCCTGCTTTTTGAACTCGTCCGCGGCCCAATTGACGACTCGCTGGTCCCAGTCATCGCCACCCAGATGGGTATCGCCGTTGGTGGACTTCACCTCAATGACACCTTCGCCCACGTCCAGGATGGAAACATCAAATGTACCACCACCAAGATCGAAGACCAGGATGGTTTCGTTTTTCTTCTTGTCCAGACCATATGCCAAAGCCGAGGCGGTTGGTTCGTTAATGATGCGTTTAACGTCCAGCCCGGCGATCTTGCCGGCATCCTTGGTAGCCTGGCGCTGACTGTCGTTGAAGTAAGCCGGGACAGTAATGACGGCCTCGGTAACCGGCTGGCCCAGATAAGCTTCCGCGTCAGATTTGAGTTTTGCCAGGATCATTGCGGAAACTTCCTGGGGGCTGTATTCCCGGTTGGTTACGGGGATCTTTACGCGGGCTTCATCCGAAGGACCAGCTACGACGGCATAAGGAACCATTTTACGCTCTGTCTCCACCTCGTCGAAGCGGCGTCCCATAAAGCGTTTGATTGAATAAATTGTATTTTCTGAATTAATGACGGCCTGGCGCTTGGCGGTCTGCCCGACCATGCGCTCGTTGTTCTTATTGAAAGAAACAACCGATGGGCATAACCGACCACCTTCGGCGGTGGTGATCACGGTTGGCTGACCGCCTTCCATGACAGCCACAACACTGTTAGTGGTTCCAAGGTCAATTCCAATGATTTTTCCCATGATATTACTCCTCAAGCAGGATACGGACGCGATCGCGCGCGCCATTTAGCATTTGTAGTAAGAATACATCAAGGGTGCAAGAAGAACGTTAACGGATTATAGGAAAAACATTAAGAGGCTGGATTCTTCAAGAATCCAGCCTCTTAATTCTTATAATTTTGAGAGAATGATTATGGTTGAGAAATCGTAAGAGATTCAAAATCCACAATCACCGGGGTGACCTGATTACTGGGTGAAATATTTACCCCGAAACCAACCTCGCCTTCGGAAAAGAAGAAACGGGTATCGGTGATGCTTTTAACCAGGCTGCCGTTAATATAGAGGGTCAGGTTATTCCCAACACAGGCGGCAGTGATCTGGTTTTGTTGTTGGCCCGAGCGGATGGCAGTTGAACCGCCATCGGCAAGTTCGACATAACCGTTCCCACCCGTGCCATCATACGCCCAAATTTGATACAACCCATCGTTTTGAACCGTAAATTCGAAACGGCCTGATTTGGAATTACGGCAGACCAGGTTGATGTTGTTCGAATTGTGGGCAAGGTTTGTGTACGTCAGGTCCAGAGTCACATCCTGGTAATTTACAGGGGTATAGTAATAGTAAACATATAAATTTGGATCGTCCAGCTCGACATGCAATCCATTAGAGGTTTGAGATTCGGAAAACTTGGTCGCATCGCCCAGATAAACATCATAGGGCCACTGGCTGAGGTCTCCCTGGAAAGTCTCGGTGAAATATGCGGGGAATGGAGTTGCTGTGGGGGGCAAGTGGGTGGGAATCGCCGGCGGATTTGTGGGAGGAATCACCTGCGTCGGAAAAGTGGGCGGTTTGGTGGGTGGAGCTACCACCTGGGTGGGTACAACGACCGTGACGGTGGGCGGGATGGGTGTGGTGGTGGACAGACTGCAAGCCATGCCAACCAACAAAACCAGGCCGGCGAGAAAAACGAATGGGGGAAAAAGGCGGGGTTTCATAAAAATCTCCTTTGGAAAAAATAATAATAACAGTCTCCTCTGATCAACTATAACTGATTGTACTCCCTTCGTTTTCCAATTTGCCTTTCAAATTACCTACACCAAGCCCTATAAAAAAAGGAATAACAAGAAACTTGTTTCGTGATCAACGTTAGGAGATTTCCTAATCCAAAAAAAATCGACCCCTGACAAAAATAACTTGATTGACAATGTAAAAACAGGTTATGGAAAAAGCCACCCAGGGTTGCAGGATGATCAGAAAACAAAACACGCCTTTTTGGGCGTGTTTTGTTGAGTGGAGATGGCGGGAATCGAACCCGCGTCCGAAAGACTCGACCCTCGAAAATCTACGAGCGTAGCCGGTTGAGGCTGTCGCCGCAGGTCACTCATCCGGCAAAATCGACCTGCGACCAGCCGCCCGGGCCCGAAGGCCCTCTTTCGCGCAGATAGCGGCGTCGTGCGCGGCACTCCACCATTGTGACGCCCAATCCATTCACCGGGTGAAGAACGGGAAGGGTGGACGCGGCCTCGCTAGGAGACCGGCCGTTTACTCTCTACTGCTTACGCAGCGAGGGGCATAGCGGCATAGGAAGTGCGGTTGGCACTTGATTGTTTGCGCTGAGTTTACGAGGTCGGCGCCTCTCGGCTCGCATTTCGGGACCAGCCTCTTCCGTCGAAGCCTGTCATCCCCATAAATCGGGGGCCTTCCCCATAGGACATATTCCCACATGGGGAATCAGCCATTTTTACGGCTGAGGAACCGTCCCAAGAATAAAAATTATAACATGTTATACTCGGTCTGAAACTTCTGAAACCCGGCGGGGTTATTGTATTCAGGCCCTCCCGGTAAGGTGATAAGAGTGCCGGAGTCTGAGGAACAAGAAACCCTGCAACTAGCTGCACAAGGCGATCTCGAGGCCTTTGGTATCCTGTACGGGAAATACGTGGAGCGAATTTTCAACTACGTTTACTATCGTACAGGCAATGTTCATGACGCCGAAGACCTGACCGCGCGGGTTTTTTACCGTGCCCTGCATCACATCCATACATATACAGACAGGGGTGTACCGTTCTCGGCATGGCTGTACCGGATTGCACATAACCTGGTCGCCAACTGGCACCGAGACCGCAGCCGTCACCAGGAGATCCCGCTCTCAGACGCTCCGACTCTTCATTATAAAGGTGAGCCGCCTGAAATGGCCTTGATGCAGACCCAGGAAAGGGATGCACTGCTGCGACTCATCCGGCACCTGCCTTCGGAACGACAGCATTTGCTCATCTTGAAATTTGTCGAGCATATGTCGAATTCCGAAATTGGAGAGACAATGGGACGCAGTGAAGGAGCGGTAAAAAGCCTTTACCACCGCACATTACTGGCACTCAGAGATGAAATGGAAGGTTCGGACCTGGAAGAATAGATCCGCAACCGGGTTGGGACGCTTTGAATAATTGTTTATTTTGCAGGAGCAGTACATGAATACGAAAATGAGAAAATTCGCCGATGCCTCCATGGAGAAAATCGCCTCCATGGAAAACCGGCTGTCAGGAGTGCTCAGGCCGATCAAGCCGCGCAAAGAATTTGTCCATGAAGTTGCCCAGCGCTTCCAGACGCGGACGCAAACGGCTTTTGTGGACCGAGTTGCCGAATGGCACCTCGTTGCCATGCTCACGGCTGGTTTTATATCCATGGCTGTATTCCTGGCAGTATTGGGGCGGGCACTGATGACATTACACAAGAAAAAGCCCACCGAATAAACATGATAAAGATAGTTACGACCCGGAGATCATTCTCCGGGTCGGTTTTTTAATACTCCTGCAGAAGATGATCAATAATCGCTGATCAAAGTTTCAACCCAAGCTTATTCGCGAGGTCCGACTCGGATGGTTCCGTCAACTTCGAGCCGTCCGGCCAGACAAGGGTGGGGACGCTGCGATGACCTCCGTTCAGGCTTTCGACAAGTTTCCCGGCAGATTCGTCCTTGTCAATATCGATCCATTTATATGCAATACCGTGCCTGTCAAGTAAGAGACGGCAGCGACGGGATCCACCGCACCAGGTTGTGCCGTAAATGACAATTGTTTCATTTTCGCTCATTTTAATCCTCCGATGAGCTTATGAGCCTCATCGATCAAGTCGATCCCGTTGGGGAGTTGGAAATCGGGTGTGACGCGTGTGGTTAAGTTTACAGCAGCCTTTTTCAAATCGGGGGCGAGACCGGGAAATGTTGCCAATGTCTCGAGCGCAGCGTAGGCACTGTTACTGCGCAAACGCTCCTGAGCCGCAACAAAAGGGCTCTCCTGGTGCAGGTTTAAAAAATCCCTGGCTGCCAACCCTGCTGCCCGACGCGCACAAACACGGGCGCGTCCTTCGTTCCCGCCTGCACGGGCGGCGTCTGCCATTTCCAGTTCGATGCGAATTTCCGCGGCATGAACCATCCAGGGGGAATTATATCCGGGTTTCGGTTCCATCGTGTTGGTTTGCAAGAGACAAATTATGAAGTGTCTTAAGGCAGGAAGGTATAGGGATTAAATCCAAAAGAGGTGCGAAACATTTGATTCTTAGGGAGCAGAAATGAAAAACATTGCCTCAGGCCGGCCTATAAGCCGCATTTTGTCCGATGAAGGCTGGTCGGTTTACGCTCCGAAGAGTTCCTTCCCGACGCTCCACCTGGACGGTCATCTCTCTGTGCAGCCTACCCGGAACTCAAACGACGCGAGCAGCGTCTTGTCCCTGCTTGGCCTTGCTCCCAGCGGGGGTTACCTGGCCGCCTGCATTGCTGCAGACGCCGGTGGTCTCTTACACCGCCTTTGCACCATGACCGCCTTGCGGCGGCTGTCTATTTCTGTGGCCCTGTCCGGTAAGTTACCTCACCCCGGGGTTTCCCCGGTGCCGTGCTCTATGGAGTGCGGACTTTCCTCGACTCTGCGCCAAAGCGCAAAACCGCGACCGTCCGGCCGACCTGAAGCATTTTTATCATACCTGTTCTTGGAACAAGCGTCAATCATCCAACCAGCGACTATTGGGTATAATTAGTCATCACGATATTAGTTTTATTTTGAGAGGAGAATCCCATGACGAAATCCGTTGATAATTTGAAGACGGCCTTTGCCGGAGAGTCCATGGCTAACCGGAGATACCTGGCTTTCGCCAAAAAAGCAGACCAGGAAGGCTTCCCCCAGATCGCCAGACTATTCCGGGCAGCAGCTGCTGCTGAGACCGTGCATGGTCTCAATCACCTGAGAGCCATGGACGGCGTCAAGTCCACAGCAGAAAACCTGGATGTCGCCATCGCCGGAGAGAATTATGAGGTGGTTACGATGTATCCGACCATGCATGGTGAGGCCCAGATGGAAGGTGACAAACGCGCCGAAAAATCATTCGCATATGCCCTGGAAACGGAAAAAGTCCACGAAAGACTCTATCGGCAGGCCAAGGAAATGTTGGGCAAAGGCAAAGATATCGAAGAAAAAACATATTATGTTTGCCCGGTGTGCGGATTTACCCACGAAGGCCCGGTAGATGGTAAATGCCCTGTTTGTGCCACACCTGCAGAGAAATTTGAGAAAATCGTCTAGTAATTAATAGGCTGATTTCGTTTTACTTAATGAAGGCACGAATCATATTTGATTCGTGCCTCCCCAATTAATTTGTCAGATATGGTGGGGAATTGTTAGACCCGAAAAAACCAGCCAACATTTAAGGAATTGAAAATGACTTGCGGTGGATCTTACAGCGTCCCAACTTTTGGATTGCATCCTGGTGACGACTGGTCCCGTAGCCTTTATGCTGGAAAAACCCATACCCGGGATATTCACGATCCAGCACGCGCATCAAACCATCCCGGGCAGTTTTGGCCAATACGGAAGCCGCCGCAATGCTGAGCGAGCGCTGGTCACCTTTGACCAGGGCTGTCTGTGGCAGGTCAATTTCACGGAAGACCAGGTAATCGGTGAGCAGATAATCCGGGAGCATAGTCTTAAGCGCCCGGGTGGCTGCCAGCTTGGTTGCGGGGAGGATACCCAGTTTATCGATTTCATCTGCCGAAGTAAAACCCACCCCCCAGTTCATAGCGGATTCTTTGATCCGCGGAGCCCAGGTTTCACGGGCCAGGGGTGTCATCAGCTTGGAATCCCGGACACGGTCCAGGGTGTGGAGAATGGAAGGGTTGGCAGGCAGGATGACTGCGGCTGCGGCCACCGGCCCCGCCCAGGCGCCGCGTCCGGCCTCGTCTATCCCGGCGATTTGTGTGTAGCCGGCATTCCAAAGGTTCAACTCAAATTCCAGGGTGGGAAATGGGCGCAATTCAGCGGGGCGAATCATAAACGCCTCGACGGGTGTTGCGGCGGATTGTTAACAGGTCAAAAAACATTTGCCAGGAATCATGCAAGACGTTAACCTTGCTGCCCGGATTGTAATACCAGGGTATGCCAATTTCGCACAGGGAATATCCAAGCCGGCGGGCGAGGAAAAGAATTTCCACATCGAATGACCAGCCGGTCAGGGTCTGGTAACGGAACACATCTTCGGCGACAGCCGCCCGGAAGCATTTGAACCCGCATTGGGTATCCTGAAGCCCGGGCAGGACGAGCGAGCGGATTAAAAAGTTATAAGCCCGCCCGGTAAGGTGGCGATAAGCAGGCTCATTGAATCTATGAGCACCAGTGGCTTCGCGCGAAGCGATGGAGACATCGCTTGAACAATCTGGCGGCAGGAAGCGGTTAATTTCCTCAACCGGCATGGAGAAATCCGCATCAGCGATGAAGCGATACTCCCCATGGGTCTCCGTCACCCCGCGATGGACTGCGCGACCCTTCCCAGGTAATTCCTCATGAAGGACAACCAGGCTGGGATAGTTGCGGGTGAGCCCGCGGGCCACTTCCAGGGTGCCATCAGTGCTTGCATTTTCTACAACAACCACTTCGGAGGCATAGTTTTGTTTCTCAAGAAACGCAAATGCCTGTCCCAGGGCACGGGGCAGGCGGGTTTCTTCATTGTGGGCGGGAATAATAATGGAAAGGAACGGGAGTTTCAAGGCAACATGCCGCGGATAAATGACCACTGGTCTCTGACCACCACGAAAAGGAAAACACCGACCAGGATGGCCCAGATCACAAACATGGCAATTAATAAAACCCACTGGTTTCGATTTAACCGTGCGCCCTTCGATGTTAAGGAACCTTCAATATCGCCCACTGCAGGCAAGGGAGTCAGGTCGCTGCTCCACATGGGTGCCAGTGAGAGATCTGAAGTTTCGGCAACCGGGCTGGGATCAGGTGCAATTGCAGTTACAGGTGCCGGTGTTTCAGGGAAGGCGAATGCCCGGGCAAAAGAGGGGTCTGTTTCTGGCGCAGAAGTATCTTCCAGGACAGCAGGTTTCGGCTCCGGGGCAGGTGATTCAGACGGGGCTGGGATAGGTGGATTAAGAATTTTCCCAATAACATCCTGGACGGCTTCCGGGCTGAGCACTTCTCGAGCCTGGGTAATGGAAATTGCAAATCGCTCGAGGGCATCGCGCATGACCACTCGAATAATGGGTCGAATGCTGTCCACATGGACGGATAAGTCAGAGCAGAGCAGGATGGCCTCTACGCTGGTCAACAAATACCCTTGACGTTGCAGGAACAACTGGATGGCGCGTGCCATGTGTTCGGTACGCGTTAATAAATTTGGATTTTCATTCTTGAAGGCATTCCCTGAAACGGTTCCCCATTGATCCCCCTTGGCGCGGAACATGCCTGTAATGGGAGTGACATACATGACGAATATCCCGGTGGGTCCCACAAGGATGAATGGGAGACTGGCATCCAGACCGGGGGGGGTAGCATTACGCAGGAGGGTATAGTTGCGATCGAGCACTTTCCCTAACACAGGGATGATCTGGTTTTGCGCCTCAACCTCTTTTATCCAGGTTGAGCCGAATTTCATCATTGCCCTGACACGGTCGGTGAACGTGATCTCACCGGTCTCGGTATTAAAGTACGGGGTATGGTCAATGATTTTCATGGGACAACCTTCCAGGAAAAACAGTTAGAAAATAGGGACTCCGTTCAGAAGATCGCGCGCGACTGCCTGCCCTTCGGTAACGATAAAATCCTGCAACTGGCATACGGTGTCGCCAGTATTAAACATGCTGCCGAGATAGGTTTTGCGTTCCCCAATCACGAAACGTTTACCATCCCTGAGTCGTTCGGATAATTCCTGGCGTCCAATCAATATGTGATCGGACCACACCACCCCGTGACGTTCATATACACGTACCACGGCGATTTTCCCACCCGGCGTATACCGGACGGCCTCGATAATGCCATCCACTTTCCTGCTGGTCATGATAAAAAATTCCTCCTTGCTATTGTAGCATAGGATGCTTATCCATATTATGTTTTTTGATTACCCACATTATATAGATACAAAACCACCGAGTTCCAGGGTGCTCTCGGCGGTCAGTCGGGGTGGGCGGATTCGAACCGCCGACCCCCGCGTCCCAAACGCGGTGCGCTACCAGCTGCGCTACACCCCGAACCGCGTGAGTA
>JADGQC010000099.1 GCA_017882125.1 Anaerolineales bacterium | reverse complement strand
CCGCCTTACGGAGAGGTCGCGTAGCTGGCTTAGCGCGCACGCTTGGAAAGCGTGTAACCCTAAAGGTTCGCGGGTTCGAATCCCGCCCTCTCCGCCAGAGAGAACTTGCCGCAGCGTTTACGCGGGAAGTTCTTTTTGTTCCTCCGGCAGAAAAAGACAGCCTCTAGCGGCAAACCACCCGCGATTACTCTCATGATATACTCGGAAGGACGATGAACCATCCCCGCCTCCCCAGAGCGCTCATTATCCTGCTGTTCATCCTGGTTGCCGGTACCACCCTGGCTGGGAGCCTGCAGTCATTCGCCTCAGCCCAGGCTGCTGACGATATTGAGGGCAGCAGCCGAAACGGTCAAAGCGCCGCGGCAGCGCTGGCACCCACTCCCACACCCACAACAAGGTCAAGCCTCGGTTCCCCAACACCGGCAACAACTCTTACCGCGCCGACAGCCACTCTTCTGCCGTCTCCCACCGGGAGTGCCACACCCACGCCAACCCCGGCTGCCACCCTTGCCCCAACTTCCACTCCCATCCCCGAACCGGTATACATCACCGACATGACCGGCATTATTACGCTGGGCATCCTGGTGGTGGTAATTATCCTGGTTGGCGTAACCTGGGGCGGGCGTAGAGTCCCCAGGAAAAAAGGGCAAAAATAGGGATGCCCCCGGATTTTCAGCTATTGACAATCCGCCAAATTTGCATATAATCACGCCCAATACTTGAAAAACGCTGAAGAGGACGAGTAAACCTTATACGGCGGACCAGAGAGCAGGCGGTAATTGGTGAAAGTCCTGCCCGCACGATGAAGTCGAATGGACCTTGGAGTTGCCAGGCGAAAGGCGCAAGCCGAGTATCCTGAGCCGGAGCGGCCACCGTTATCAGGGCCAGGTCAATTTGCCAGGTTCGATGAGCAGGGTTAATCCATCGACTTGACCCGTTGACCGACAAGAGTGAGGCTGGCTTTCCCCTGTGCACACTGCAGGGGTTTTTTATTAAGCGACCTTAATTCGGGTGGCACCACGGACTACGCGTTCGTCCCGTTATTCGGACGAACGCGTTTTTGTTTAAGGAGCCGCTGGCATGCTGCCAATACCATTTCATCCACCCTGAAGGTTCTCTTCTTTCTGAGCTGCCTGTACACTGTAATCCATTTACCCGATTCGCTTATCCCTGAAAGGAGATTAATATGTCTGACCAAATCCGTTTTATGTTGAACGAAAGCGACCTGCCGAAGAATTGGTACAACGTGATGGCCGACAGCCCCGTGCCGCCCACCCCGGTGCTGAACCCGATGACCAAGGAACCGATCACCCCCGAGTTCCTCTCGGTGCTGTTCCCGATGGAGATCATCAAGCAGGAAGTCAGCACCGAGCGCTTCATCCAGATCCCAGAGGAAGTGCGCGAGATCTACAAGCTTTACCGTCCAACTCCCCTGATGCGTGCCCGCCGGCTCGAAAAGGCGCTTGACACCCCAGCCCACATTTACTTCAAGAACGAGTCCGTTTCGCCGGTGGGCAGCCATAAACCCAACACGGCCATCCCGCAGGCTTTTTACAATAAAGTGGCCGGGACGAAAGCCATGACCACCGAGACCGGCGCCGGTCAGTGGGGCACTGCCCTGGCGATGGCCTGCAACTTCTTCGGTCTTGACCTGGAAGTCTACATGGTCAAAGTCTCTTACGTCCAGAAGCCCTACCGCCGCATCTACATGCAGACCTTTGGCGCGCAGGTTTTTGCCAGCCCATCGAATCGTACTGAATTTGGGCGCTCCCTGCTTGCCAAGGATCCCGAGAACAACGGTTCGCTGGGCATCGCCATCTCGGAGGCGGTGGAAGTGGCAGCCACCTCCGGTGGTTCCAAGAAATACAGCCTGGGCTCGGTGTTGAACCACGTGTTGATGCACCAGACGGTCATCGGCGAGGAAGCCCTCAAGCAGATGGACCTGGCGGGTGAGTACCCCGACGTGGTCATTGGCTGCGTGGGCGGCGGCTCGAATTTTGGAGGCATCGCCTTTCCCTTCCTGCGCCAGAACCTGAAGGACGGGCAGCGCACCCGCCTGCTGGCGGTGGAGCCCACCGCAACGCCTTCGCTGACGAAGGGCAAATATACGTACGATTACGGCGATTCGGCTATGATGGCCCCCATCGTCAAGATGCATACGCTCGGTCACACCTTCATGCCGGCCGGCATCCATGCCGGAGGCCTGCGCTATCACGGCATGGCTCCCAGTGTTTCAGCGTTATATGACGCCGGGTTGATCGAAGCGGTCGCTGTTCCCCAGATCGGGACCTTTGATGCAGCCGTGCAGTTTACCAAGTCCGAAGGCATCATCCCGGCTCCCGAATCCGCTCATGCCATCCGCGTGGCGATCGACGAAGCTCTGGACGCCAAGGCCAAAGGCGAGAAGCGCGTGATCCTGTTCAACCTGTCGGGTCACGGGCACTTTGACATGACCGCCTACCAGTCCTACCTGAATGACGAACTGGAAGACTATGAGTATCCGACGCACGCCATCGAAGCGGCCATGAAGGACCTGCCCAAGGTGGAAGTGGAAGCGTAAGATCGACCTCATCGAAAGTCTGAGCGAGCGCACATCGAAAGTGGTTCATGGCAGCTTGCCCTGAGGAAATAAAAAATGCAGGTCTCCGGAAGTTTGGAGACCTGCATTTTATTCGCTATGTGGATATTTTATGCCATTTGAGGCATCGGGACGCCCAGCTGCGCCAAAACTCCATTTACCCCGCCGCCCGGGACAACCGCGGTCTCAAGCCTGGCGATCTTCCCGTTTCTTACGGTGATCGTAATTCCTTCCTTCGGAAGGGCTATGTGCTTTCCCGAAGCATGGAATTTGCGAAAACCAGGCATTGGCAAATTAAATTTAAAGGGTCCAGTTCCCCTGCCGGCTCCAAATTCCGGCACGATTTTGGGCAGGGGCAGAACATTCGTGCGATCAAGCCCCTGTGGTAGAATACATGCTGTCTTTAACTGCTGGGTCTCCCAAATTTTTGAGCCAAATCCAATCCCCCTGGAGCCCTGCGCCACAGAAAGCCATCCATATTTTTCAGGCAATATAACCCATCATTCGTTCCTCGCTTTTTGGTAATTCATGACATAAATTAAGCAGGGACAAATAAGAAGCAATCAATGTCGATACCCACGTCACAAGGTAAATTTCCCCCGCCCCCGGGGCTGCTGGCCTCGATCATGGCGGGATTTGATTCTGTCGCCACCCACATCGCGGTGATCCTGCCCCCCGTGCTGCTCGACCTGTTCCTGTGGCTCGGACCGCACCTGCGACTGAAGCAGTTCCTGCAGCCGGTCATTTCCCAGCTGCCCTCGCTGGCAACCTCTTTCCCCGCCAGCTTCCCCGACCTTGCCACCATCCAGGCTACCTGGAACGCCATTGCGGAAAATTTCAACCTGTTCGTCATCCTGCGCACCTTCCCGGTGGGCATCACCAGCCTGTTGAGTTTTAAGACACTCGCCCAGAACCCATTGGGGATCCCGCAGAACCTGGATGCCGGTTCGTTCGTGGGCATCCTGGGCTGGGCGCTGGTGCTGGTCTTCGTGGGCTGGATCACCGGCGGAATTTATTATTATTGGGTCTCCAGGGTGGCTTTAAAATCGGATGTACACACGCTCGGAAAATCCCTTGCACAGGCACTATTGCTATCGATCATTTGGGCGGGCCTGCTGTTCCTGATCGGGCTGCCGGTTTTGATAGTCTTAACCATCCTGACCGTGGTCAGCACGGTGTTGGGACAGATCGCACTCTTTGCCGGGGCGATCATGATTATCTGGCTGGTAATGCCGATCTTCTTCTCCGCGCACGGCATTTTCACCTTTCAACTGGATGCCCTGCGTGCCATCCTTAGCAGCCTGCGCATGGTGCGCTTCACCCTGCCCAACACCGGGTTGTTCCTGATGGTCTTTTTGCTGATCAACTATGGATTGGGCTATTTATGGACCACCCCGGCCCAAACCTCATGGTGGATGCTGGTGGGCATCGGCGGGCATGCCTTCGTTTCGACCGCCCTGCTGGCAGCGAGCTTCATATATTATCGGGATATCAATGCCTGGTTGAAGGTGATCTTCGAGCAGTTGCAGAGCCAGGCTACTTCGGCAAAAGTATAATTTGAGGTATCATCTTAATAAACATGCGATCGTGGGGTACTCCCCCACGCTTCCGCACGGAAAGAACCAACACGGATTGAGGAATTTATGGCTGTAACAAATGGAAGTTACGACGCAAAAGATATCCAGGTCCTGGAAGGACTGGAAGCCGTCCGCCGCCGCCCCGGCATGTATGTGGGTGGCACCGACGTCAAGGCCCTGCACCACCTCGTTTATGAAGTGGTGGACAACTCGATCGACGAAGCCCTGGCTGGTGTCTGCGACCGCATTGATATCACCATCCATCCAGACAGCAGCATCACAGTTGAGGATAACGGGCGCGGCATCCCCGTGGATATCCACCCTACCGAGAAAAAGTCGGCCCTCGAGGTGGTGATGACCAAGCTGCATGCCGGCGGCAAGTTTGGCGGTGGGGCTTACAAGGTTTCCGGCGGCTTGCATGGCGTGGGCGTCAGCGCGGTCAATGCACTTTCAGAATGGTGCGAGGTGGAAGTCCGCCTCGACGGTCATGTCCACTTCCAGCGCTACGAACGCGGTCATCCCAAGGAACCGGTTAAGGTAATTGGCGAGGCCAAGCCATCCGAGCACGGCACCCGCACCACCTTCAAGTACGACCCCCAGATCTTCACCGAGGTGCTCGAGTACCGCTTCGACACCCTCGTCCAGCGCTTTCGCGAGATGGCCTTCGTCACGCGCGGCATCACCATCTACTTCCTCGACGAGCGTTCCAGCCGGGAAATGACCTTCCACTTCGAAGGCGGCATCACCTCCTTCGTGCGTTACCTGAACCGCAACCGCGAGACCCTGCACCAGGTGGTCTATGCTGAGAAAGAGATCGAGAACATCGGCATCGAGTTCGCCGTCCAGTACACCGACGCCTACACCGAGTCCATTTACTGCTTCGCCAACACCATCAACACGGTGGACGGCGGCACCCATCTGACCGGCCTGCGCGCCGCCCTGACGCGCGTGGTCAACGATTATGCCCGCAAAGGCGGGCTGCTCAAGGAAGCCGACCCGAACTTCTCGGGCGACGATACGCGCGAGGGTCTCACCGCCATCATCAGCATCAAGCACCCCGACCCGCAGTTCGAGTCGCAGACCAAGGTAAAGTTGATGAACCCCGAAGTGCAGACCTACGTGACCCAGGTGGTGGGTGAAGCCTTCGGGACGTTCCTTGAAGAGAACCCGCAAGCTGCCAAGGCCATCATTGCCAAGTGCCTCACTTCGGCGCGCGCACGCGACGCCGCCCGCAAGGCGCGCGACCTGGTCATCCGCAAATCAGCGCTGGAAAGCCTCACCCTGCCCGGCAAACTGGCCGACTGCTCCGGGCGGGATGCCACCAAGACCGAGCTCTACATCGTGGAAGGCGACTCGGCTGGCGGCTCGGCCAAACAGGGCCGCGACCGGCATTTCCAGGCGATCCTGCCGCTGCGCGGCAAGATCCTGAATACCGAGCGCGCCCGCCTGGACAAGATCCTGGGGAACAACGAGGTCAGGTCGCTCATCTCGGCCCTGGGTACCGGCATCGGCGATAATTTCGACCTGGCAGGCCTGCGTTACGGGCGAATCATCATCATGACGGATGCCGATGTGGACGGCTCGCACATCCGCACGCTGCTGCTCACCTTCTTCTTCCGCTACATGCCCACCCTGATCGACGAAGGTCACCTTTATATCGCCCAGCCGCCGCTCTATCGACTGGCTTACAAGAACCAGGTCCATTACGCCTATAACGATGCCGACAAGGACAAGCTCCTGAAAACCATGGGTGTCAGCCCCGACAAGGTCAGCCTGTCGCGCTATAAGGGTCTGGGCGAGATGAACCCGATCCAATTGTGGGAGACCACCATGAACCCGGAAAACCGCACTCTCCTGCAGGTGGGCGTGGACGATGCCGCCGAGGCCGACCGCACCTTCGACATGCTGATGGGCGACGCCGTGGATCCGCGCAAACGCTTTATCCAGACCCATGCCAAGGCAGTCAGGAACCTGGATATTTAGAATTTGCCCTCCGGGTTCCTGATCGTTCGGCACCCGGAGAGTTAAGGTTGTCATTGGTGAAAACAAAATATGGCGCTGTCCCTCTATTGATGCGGTGGTTATAATAGTAAGGATGGGACGCCAGGAAAATATCTTGATATTTTTTTGATTTGGCTTATGTTATTATTTTATGACGTCACAATCCAGGTGACGTCATCATTATTTTTGACCACAGGAGTGACTCCATGAGCATCATCGAAGTAAGCCATCTGACCAAATATTACGGCAAATCCCGGGGCATCGAGGACGTCTCGTTCAGCGAGGAAGAAGGGGAGATTTTCGGTTTCATCGGACCGAATGGCGCCGGAAAATCCACCACCATTCGCCTGCTGCTATCGCTGATCCATCCCACCAGCGGCACCGCCAGGGTTTTTGGCAAGGACGTGATGTCGCACGGACCGGAAATTCGCCGCGATATCGGCTACCTGCCCTCCGAGGTTTTTTACTACGAAGGCATGAAAGTCATCGACCTGCTCAAGTATTCCGCCAGTTTTTTCGATCACGATTGCACCCAGCGCATGCATGAATTATCCGAAACCATGGAACTGGAAATGAACCGGCGCATCAGCGACCTTTCGTACGGCAACAAGAAAAAGGTCGGCATTGTACAGGGCCTGCTGCACAGCCCGAAGCTGCTCTTCCTGGATGAGCCCACCAGCGGGCTCGACCCGCTCATGCAGCACAAGTTCTTCGACCTTGTGCGCCAGGAGAACGCCCGCGGCGTGACCGTTTTCTTCTCCTCGCACATCCTGGGCGAAGTCCAGCGATTGTGCACGCGGGTGGGCATCATCCGCGATGGCAAAATTGCTGAAATCTCCGACATCCGCACCCTGCAGCAGAACAATTACAAGAAGATCAACGTGACCGCTGATGGGCTGAACCCGGCCTCCTTTGACCTGCCAGGCGTGACCAATGTGGTGGCGGAAAACGGCAGCGTGCATTTCTTCTTCAAGGGCGATATCAACGCCGTGCTGCAAAAAGTGAGCAGCATGAAGGTTGCCGATGTGACCATCGAAGAGCCTACGCTCGAAGAAATCTTTATGCACTACTACGAATAGGCAGCGATCATGAAAGCAACCATTTATTTGCACGAGTTTCGCACCCGGATAAGGTCGGTCATCACCTGGTCGGTGTCTGTAGCGGCGATCGTTTTCCTGTTCTCCTCCTTATTCCCGGGATTTGCCTCCCAGGCCGATCTGGTCAAAAGCCTCTTTGCTAGATTCCCACCGGCGCTTCTGGAGGCCTTTGGCATGCAGAATTCAGACCTTTCGACCGTGCTGGGTTTTTACAGTTTTATTTTCGTGTTTGTCCAATTATGCCTGGCGATCCAGGCTGGCAACTATGGCTTCGGGCTGGTCTCGATCGAAGAGACCGAGTTGACCGCTGACTTCCTGCTCAGCAAACCGGTCAGCCGAGCCCAGGTGCTCACCAGCAAGCTGCTGGCGGCGCTGACCAGCCTGATCATCACCAACCTGGTGGTATGGGTGGTCAGTTTCATCTCCCTGGCTATGTTCAACGGCGGCCGTACGTACGAGATCGGCACACTGCTCCTGCTGCTCGTCAGCATCGTGATCTTCCAGCTCTTTTTCCTGACGGTCGGGCTGGTCGTTTCCCTGCTGGTCAAGCGCGTGCGCAGCGTGACGCCGTATTCCCTCGGCCTGGGCTTTGGCATGTACGTTTTGAGCGCCTTCAGTGCGGTCCTGGTCGAGGTCAAGCTGGAATATATCACCCCCTTCAAACACCTGGACCCGGCTTACATCGTCCATAACGGGGCCTACGACACGCCCCTGGTGCTGCTCAACGTGGCTGTCAGCCTGGTCGCAATCGGGCTCAGTTATTGGTTGTACATCCGCCGTGACATTCACGCGGTGTCATAAGGAGGTACCCGGTGAATATCTTTTTTCGCGAGCTGAAAGCAAATCTAAAATCCCTGCTGATCTGGTGCGTCGTCATGATCCTGCTGATCGTGGTGGGACTCGCCAAATTTTCCGCCTATTACAATCAACCCTCCTCGCTGGAGATCCTTAGCTCCTTCCCCAAGGCGTTATTGGACGCAATGAGCCTGCTGGCCTTTAACCTGACCACTTTAACCGGCCTGTACGGGATTATGTTCGTCTATTTTGCTTTGATGGGCGGGATCGCAGCCGCCATGTGGGGCGCCGATATGATCTCCAAGGAAGAGCGCGACAAGACGGTCGAGTTCAGCCTTGTGCTGCCCGTTTCGCGCAGCCGGGTCATCACGGCCAAGGCGCTGGCGGCCGTGGTGGACTGCCTCGTTTTTGTCCTGGTCACCTGGGGAATTTCCGCGCTGGCGGTGCAGTCGTACAAACCCGACCAGGCATTCAACAACTTCCTTGCGCTCGAAATGGAAGCCATGTTCCTGCTCGAACTGGTCTTTCTGGCAATCGGCCTGTTGCTTGGCTGCGCCATGAAACAGTATAAAATCGCCGGTTCGGTGGCCGTCTACATTATTTTGGTGGCCTATTTCCTTTCCATCATGGCCGGTTTGCAGTCGAACCTGGATTTTCTAAAGTACTTCACTCCGTTCAAGTATTTCGACGCAGCGCAACTGCTCAAAACCGGCCGGTTGGACGTGCCCTTCCTGCTGCTCTCGGCAGGCATCATCGTTATCTGCATGGTGGCAGCCTATTGGACCTACAACAAGCGCGATCTATATATTTAGAACCAGATATAACACTCCGGGTTCTCAAAAAACCCGGAGTGTTTGTTTTTAAACAAGCCGAGACCGCACCACAATTTCCCAGGGGGTGTTAACATAAGCGTCATTTCAGCAGGATTGGACTAAAATAACCCGCAACCCTGGATTTGGAGTAGACCTATGGC
>JADGQC010000098.1 GCA_017882125.1 Anaerolineales bacterium | reverse complement strand
CGGACCGCTGAGCTTTGACCACTCGATTGCTGCCGAGAGATACCCGATGACAGCTTCGAACCAGACGTAAAGCCGTTTGTCCTCCCAGCCTTCCACCGGTACCGGGATTCCCCAATCCAGGTCGCGCGTGATGGGTCGTGGTTTGAGCCCCTCAGCCTCGATTTTCCCGAGCGATTCCCCCAGCACAGTTTCGCGCATATAACCTGACCGTTTTCGCAGGAAATCGGTAACTTCTGGTTCCAGTTTGGAAAGTTCCAGGAAGTAGTGTTCCGTTTCCCTTAGTTCAGGAGTCGAACCATCCACTTTTGATTTCGGGTTTAACAGTTTTTCTGGTTCAAGGACATTTCCGCACCGGTCGCACTGGTCTGAACGCGCGCCTGTGAAACCGCAAATATAGCAGGTGCCTTCCACGTAGCGGTCAGGTAGGAATCGTTTTGCAGAGGGTGAGTACCATTGCATGGATTTCTGAGTAAACAGGAACCCGTTCTTTTGTAATGCCAGGAACATGGATTGTGCCACTTTGAAGTGGTTTTCAGTATGGGTGCTGGTATACAGGTCATACTGGATACCCAGTTGCATGAATAAATCAATGAAGCCATTATGGTATTTTTTATATACTGACTCTACCGGGATTCCCTCTTTATCTGCTGCAATTGTCACCGGAGTGCCGTGCGAATCCGTGCCAGAGACCATCAGCACGTGGTCTCCTTTTAAGCGATGATAACGCGCGACAATATCACCCGGAAGGTGCGAACCGGTAATATTCCCCACGTGGATCTCGGCGTTGGCATATGGCCAGGCTATGGCGACTAAAATGTTTTCAGGCATTGGTTCTCCTACGGTTATTTATTGGTTAACAACTTCAACGTTCGACCAAACAAAAAGGCCGTCCCGGTATCGGACAGCCTTTTGGGGACGCGTAAGAATTTTACCTTCTCCGTTCAGCTGTCGGTTGGTGGTAAGGCATTCCCATAGGCATGGTCATTATTCGAGACAAGGTACTGCTGCTCATCAATCGAGTTTACTATGTTGTCCGATAAGTTGCAAGTGGAATCTGGATTCCAAACGGTGATGCTAAAACACTCTCTTTTTGGCAGCATTATTGCTATAATACTAAGCAGAAGCAATCTATCATTGCTCGCTGGACTTGGAGTCATAAAGATGAAGACCCGAAATGCATTCCATCCGATCATTTTCCTGTATTTCCTTTTGGGAATTGGTTTTGGATTGCTCTTTCCCGCGATCGGGACTTTTTTTCAAATACTCATAAGCGGTTTGCCGTTATCCTTGTCATCGGTATTTGTGGCTCAGCAAGCTCAGCCTCTGTTATGGATAATTGATTGTGCCCCCCTGGTGCTCGGAGTGGTATTTATCCTGGTTGGCATACGTGAGAACCGCCTGGCAAGATTGAAAAATGAACTGGAAACCACGGTTGAGCAACGCACCGAGGAACTGTGGAATGTTAATAAGAAACTAAACCAGGAAGTTGGAACCCTCCACCAGGTTGAAGAGGTGATCAGCCGCGGCAAGAAAGAATGGGAAAGCACATTTGATGCGGTTGATGATCTGATCTTTATAGTCGATTCTGCTGGGAATATCGCCCGGTGCAATAAAGCAGTTATAAAGAAACTCAATTCATCATACAAGCAATTAATTGGTACTCCGTTTTTGGGTGCATTACGCGTAATTGATCAACCTGCCCTCACGGAATTGCATGCCGGTGAAATGGAAATCCCTCGGCTTGGTGGGTTTTTCGAGGTACTGATTGAGAACGGGGCTTTCGAAGTTCCGCCGCGTTCAATATATGTTTTACATGATATTTCAAAACGGAAGAAAATCGAAGATGATATTGCCCGGCAGAAGAAATTCTTTGAATCTCTTGTTATTAACAACCCGGGTGCCATCATCGTCCTTGATGAAAAAGAACGGATTGCTTCGTGCAACCCCGCATTTGAAAAGTTATTCGGATATACGCAAAATGATATAGTGGGGGCAAACCTGGATACGTTGATTACAACCGATGCCACTTTCCAGGAGGCTTCCCAATTTACTCAGCAGACCCTCACAGGTGGGACGATTCATGGGATTGGCAAAAGACGGCGCAAGAATGGAACAATGGTGGACGTTGAAATTCTGGCTGTCCCGGTAATTGTCGGCGAGCAAAAAGTTGGAGCCTTGGCGATCTACCACGATATCACCGAACTCATCAGCGCTCGCCAGGAGGCTGAAGATGCCAACAGCGCCAAAAGCGAGTTCCTGGCCAATATGAGTCACGAGATCCGCACCCCCATGAATGGTGTTATTGGGATGCTCGAACTGGCACTTGACACAAGTCTGACCGATGAACAGCGGGAGTATCTAAATATTTCCCTCCAGAGCGCCGAAGCATTGCTGTCGCTTATTAATGATATTCTTGATTTCTCCAAGATTGAGGCCAAAAGGATGGAGTTGGAATCCATCAGCTTTAATTTGCGCACAACCGTGGAGGACGCTACCGCATCCCTTGCCCAGCGCGCTCAGGATAAAGGTTTGGAGCTCGCCTGTCTTGTTTCCCCGGATCTGGCAATTGACTTGAAGGGCGACCCAGGTCGCATTCGCCAAATCATTATTAACCTGATCGGGAACGCTGTGAAATTTACCCACCAGGGTGAAATCGTCGTTCGCGCAGAGCCCGTCAGCGAAACCGCTACACACACCGCAATTTATTTTTCGATCCAGGATACCGGCATCGGCATTCCGATCGACCGGCAGCAATCAGTTTTTGAGCGCTTTACCCAGGCTGATGGGTCCACCACACGCAGGTATGGCGGGAGTGGGTTGGGTCTGACGATCTGCAAGCAACTGGTGGAGGCCATGGGCGGGGAAATTGGATTGCAGAGCAGTCCCGGAATGGGAAGTACCTTCTGGTTTCAAGTAACCTTTGAAAAACAACCTGCCGAAAAACGCGGTACAGCTCCACTCACTCTTCAACCGGTCAACCTGTCAGGGATGCATATTCTTGGCGTGGACGATAATGCCACGAATCGCACGATTTTGACCAAGACCCTGGAAGGTTTCGGATGCCGTGTGGATACCGTTGCCAGCGGTTCCAAATCCATTGAAGTCTTGCGCAATGCCTTGCGGAATGGTGATCCTTATCAGGTAATCCTGCTCGATATGCAAATGCCCGGTATGGATGGCGAGCAAATCGTTCGGGCTCTCAAGGCTGATCCTGCCCTTAAAGATATTCGCATTATCGTTATGACTTCCATTGGTCAGCGCGGCGACGCTTCCCACCTGGAGGCTTTGGGTTGTTCAGGTTACCTGCTAAAACCGGTCCGCCAGCATATGCTCTACCAGGCGCTGGAAGCCGTCATGGGGAGGGAGGAAGAAAAAGACCCGGCAATTATTACACGCCACTTGCTCGCCGAGCAGAAGCAGCATTCCAATCAGCGTGTCCTGGTGGCAGAGGATAATCCAATTAACCAGAAATTGGCTGCAATTTTACTCAATAAGGCCGGTTATTCCGTGGACGCGGTCGAGAACGGCCTGCAGGTTGTCGAAAAGGCAAAAGAAGGGAAATATAATGCCATATTAATGGATGTGCAGATGCCGGAGATGGATGGTTTCGAAGCCACCCGTCGCATCCGTGAATGGGAAGGCGGCACGCATCCACGTGTTCCCATCATTGCCATGACAGCTCATGCCATGAAGGGGGATCGTGGCCGCTGCCTGGCCGCCGGGATGGATGACTATGTTCCAAAGCCGCTGGAAATTCGCATTTTGCTTGATGTGCTTGATCGATGGCTGGAACCATCGGAAACTGCAGATACCCAACCGGGCCGGATCGAAGAATCGACTAACTCACCAACTCAATTTATTACGGCTCCCGTGGAACCCTCCCTCCCGCTGTCAGATGGACTCCCCATGGATGTGGAACGCGCCCTTGAACGCTTCGGAAACGATCGGCCCTTCCTATATGAAATGAGCCGTGATTATATAGCGGGTTTCCCGGAACGAATCAAAGATCTGAGAACCGCCCTCGAAACTCATAATGCCAACGATTTCAGCCGGCACGCCCATAATTTGAAGGGTGTTTCAGCCAATTTCAGCGCAGCTCTGGTGACAAATATATGCGCTGAAATGGAAGCATTAGGCCGCCAGGATGATCTTGGCACTGCCCCAAAACTTCTTGCCCGCCTCGAGGTCGAACAAGATCGCTTGAGTAAATACTTGAAAGAAGTTGGGATTACCCCATAGTTTATTTGACATGTATGGTGGTTTGATTAAATTAGGACTGCCCTTTGCTCCGGCGGTCCTTTTTTACTGGGGTAGAATCTTAATCTTGGATTGAGGCACTGCTTATACAATCCATTCCGAGGAAAATAATGAAACCATTTCAACTCATCTTTAACTATGCCCGCCGGTATACCCTTTCACTTGTCTTGACCGCCTTCAGTATGTTGGTTTTGGTGGGCATCCAACTACTCATCCCCTGGGTAATCAAACTTTTGGTCGCAAATGTCACTGCTCCGGGCGCCAGCCTTGCCAGTATGAATTACGTCACAATCCTGGCACTGGTGGTCCTGGGGGCTTACTTCGTTCGGGCAGGTCTGACCTTCGTTCGATCGTACGTTGCCCACGTGGCAGGCTGGGGAGTAGTTGCCGACGTGCGGGAATACATTTACGAACACATGCAGCGCCTCTCGCTGCGCTTCTACGAGGACAAGCAGGTCGGCAACCTGATGTCCAACGTTGTAAACGACACCGACCTGTTTGAACAGCTGATCGCCCACGCCATCCCCGACGTGGTCGTTAACCTGGTCACGTTGATCGGGGTGACGGCTGTACTGCTCAGCTTGAACTGGACCCTGACCCTGCTTAGTCTTATTCCGATCCCATTCGTCATTCTGTCACTACGGGTCTACGCCAAGTATGTCCGCCCGGCTTTCCGTAATCGCCAAAAGGTGTTGGGCGATTTGAATGCATTGCTCAACGACAACCTGTCGGGCATCCGCGAGATAAAAGCGTTCACCCGTGAAGATGAAGAAGCACAACGTGTTCATGAAGGTATCGAGAATTACCGCAAATCCCAGCTTGGGGCACTAAAATTGATGGCTACATTTCAGCCATTCGTGGAATTTACCTCCTCGCTTGGGACACTGATCGTCATTTATTTCGGTGGACGACTGGCGCTGCAGGGGAAGCTACCAATTGCGGACCTGGTAGCCTTCTTTCTATACCTTCAAAGTTTTTATTCACCCGTACAGAACCTAAGTGGTGCCTGGGAGGCTATCCAGTCTTCGCTGGCTGGGGCAGACCGGGTCGCTGACCTGATGGCCGAACCCCACGAGCCTCAAACCGCTCGCGGAGCTGCTCCGGTCACGGACCGCGTCAGAGGGGATATCGTTTTTCAAAACGTTAGTTTCGAATACACCGGAGGCGTCATGATACTGGAAAATGTGTCACTGGAGATCCCAGCCAAATCGGTGGTGGCACTGGTTGGACCGACGGGAGTAGGGAAGACCACGCTGGTCAGCCTCATCCCCCGTTTTTACGACGTGACCAGTGGTGTGATTACACTGGATGGTCGGGATTTGTGCGATTATACGCTTGACAGTTTGCGACGACAGGTCAGCATTGTGCTGCAGGACGTGTTCCTTTTTTATGGGACAGTGCGGGATAACCTGCTATTCGGTTGTCCGACGGCGGACGAGGCTGAAATGATCTCAGCCGCAAAAGCCGCCAACGCCCACGATTTTATTTCCGATTTGCCCGAGGGTTACGACACTCTTATCGGCGAGCGGGGTGTCAAGCTTTCCGGTGGACAAAAGCAGCGCTTGTCAATTGCACGCGCCATCCTGAAGGATGCCCCGATTTTGATTCTCGATGAAGCCACTTCTTCCGTGGATACCGAGACCGAGCAATTCATTCAGCAGGCACTTGAACGGCTGATGCAGGGACGGACCACTATCATCATTGCCCATCGTCTGTCCACTATCCGAAATGCTGATAAGATCGTGGTTCTCGAGGATAAGTCCATCCGCGAGATGGGGACACACGAGGAATTAATGCTACAGGACGGATTGTATCGAAGGCTATCCACCGTCCAGGGAAATCTCAATCCATAAAGTAACGGCCTCCCTATTTCTGAACTGCACCCCCAAAGTTGGACACAACCAACTTAGGAGGTGCAGTTTTTATGACCAAATTTACCCGCACGGAACGGCTCGCGGCAGCCCAGGCTGTCGAGGCAGGAGATAGCCCATCCAATGTCGCAAGGCGATTTGGGATGTCCCGGCAAACTGTCCAATGGAGCGTGAAGCTCTATCGGGAGCAAGGGGAAGCAGGCTTCCAAGCAAAGAAGGCTAGCTATACGGTTGCACAAAAACTCGTGGTATTGGGAACCATGCACTCCCAGGGTATGTCCTGCGAGGAAGCGGCGGTAAAATTCGGGATAACTGGATCCAGGACGATCTGGGCGTGGGAGCGCAGATATATGGAAAACGGGATCGATGGTCTCAAGCCGAAGAAAAAAGGCAGACGGCCGAGAGTTCCAAAGCCGAAAGCACCGCCAACACCGTATGAGCAGCTGCTGGCAGAGAATGAATACCTGCGAGCGGAGAATGAATACCTAAAAAAACTGAACGCCTTAGGAGCAGAGCGGGAAGCTCGGGAAAAGCACGACGAAGCGACCGAGTAGCGATCATCTCTGAACTAAGGCGAAGATATCCTTTGACCACATTGCTCCAATTCGCGCATCTTCCCCGGAGCAGCTATTACTACCATGCCGCACGGCTCTCGCGGCCCCAAAAACACGTTGCGGAGAGGCAGGCGATCCGGAAGATCTGCGCAGAGCATAAAGGGCGCTATGGATACCGGCGGGTCACCCTGACGCTGCATCAACGGGGGTACCAGGTCAACCACAAATTGGTCATGAAACTCATGCGGGAAGAGCACCTCATCTGTATGCTGCGACCAAAAAAGTATCGGTCCTATCGGGGAGAGGTTGGAAAAGTGGCTCCTAACCGATTGAATCGCCGCTTCAAGGCGCCGCAGCCAAATACGAAATGGACCACGGACATCACCGAATTCAAGGTGAACGGCCAGAAGCTTTATTTGTCCCCCATCCTGGATCTGTTCAACGGCGAGATCGTGAGCTATTCCCTATCGAAAACTCCTGGCTTCCAGTTGGTGATGGACATGCTGCAGCAGGCTTTCCGAAAGATCCCTGACCATGGTCCCCTAATGCTCCATTCGGACCAGGGATGGCACTACCAGATGAAACCCTATCAACGGATGCTCAAGGAAAACGGCATCACCCAAAGCATGTCCCGAAAAGGCAATTGTTATGACAACTGTGTGATCGAGAACTTCTTCGGTCTGCTCAAGACTGAGTTCTTCTGCAACCAGTCCTTCCCATCGGTTGATAACTTCCAGGAAGAACTGAACCAATACATTGACTACTACAACAATTCGCGAATCAAGGTTAAACTCAAAGGACTGAGCCCTGTTCAGTTTAGAACTCAGTCCTTTATTTCTACCTAACTTCTGTCCAACAATCGGGGTGCACTACATTTCTGGGGAGGCCGTTTTGCAATATTGATGATTGATCTACTATTATCAAATCATTTCATTTAAAAATGGAAATTCACCTTACATTACCTTTTTAAGTGCGTCTTTTCCAGTTTTTTTACAAATATTCCTTCAACTGCCTCGCCCGCCTCGGGTGACGCAACCTCCGCAAAGCCTTTCCCTCAATCTGCCGGATGCGTTCCCGGGTCAGTCCGAACTTCTCCCCCACTTCCTCTAACGTAAAGGGGGTTCCTGTGTCCAACCCAAAACGCATGCGAAGAATGCGCGCCTCACGCGGGGTTAAAGTACCCAGCACCTCGTCGATTTTATCCTTAAGCATGGATTGGTAAACACTTTGCATGGGTGAGGGTGTCAGTTCATCTTCGATGAACATCCCCAGCTCGGAATCCTCATCATCCCCCACAGGGCTTTCTAACGAAAGTGGCAGCCAGGAAACTTGCAATATCCATTGAACTTTTTGCAGATCCAGGCCCAGTTCCGCAGCCAGCTCTTCTAGTGTCGGGACGCGTCCCAGCCGCTGCTCAAGGTCGTGGGTGGCTTTGTACGTCTGCCGGATGCGGTCGCTCATGTGGACCGGGACCCGGATGGTGCGGGCCTGGTCGGCAATGGCGCGCGTAATGGTTTGCCGGATCCACCAGGTGGCATATGTCGAGAAACGGAAGCCTTTATGGGCATCATATTTCTCAACCGCCTTCATCAAACCAAGGTTGCCTTCCTGGATTAAATCCAGGAATGGAACTCCTCGTCCCATGTAACGCTTGGCGATGCTGACCACCAGACGGGTATTGGCCTTGATGATATGATCGCGCGCCATGATCCCATCCTGGACGAGGGCTTCCAAACCCTGCCGTTCGAAGGATGCTTTCCGTCTGGGAGCGTAAAGCAAATCTCTTTTTGCTTTGCGTCCATCCTCGATGCGGATGGCAATTTCGAATTCTTCGTCCGCTTTGAGCAGGGGGACGCGCGACATTTCCTTGAAATACATACCCACCGTATCATCACTCAAGGTATCGTTGACTACCGGTTCCGGTTCAATTAATGGTTCCAGTCCCGGGAGCATGACAAGTTCATTTGGAGGAGCTTCTGGTGCTTCAGGGTCCAGAACGTCCACCCCCCGGTGTCGCAACGCCAGCATGATGACCGAAAGTCGCTCGGCGTCCTCACCTACTTCGGGAGAGAGTTCCAGTAAATCGTCGGTGGTTAAATACCCCTGGACCGAGGCTTTTTCCAGCAGGAGGGTCAATACTTCACGGTTGCGATGTCGTCTATCAAGCGGCGCCATTGGTTGCCCTCCTCATCTGGCGCTTCCTACTTCAACAGATCTTTCAACGCCGAAAATGGCGTCTCGGGCTCTGGCCTGTGCCCGCAATCGGTCAGGTTCAAGTTCTCACCACAGACCGGGCACAGCCCTTTACAATCCGGTCTACATACCGGTTTGATGGGGAATTCGAGCAATGCATATTCCCGTAATAATGGCTCCAGGTCGATTTGTGCATCCTCCGGTACCAGCA
>JADGQC010000022.1 GCA_017882125.1 Anaerolineales bacterium | reverse complement strand
CGAGGACGAGGGTCATGCTTTTCTAAAGCTGGAAAACGTCCTGGATTCTGAACAGCGCCGCGTGGCTTTTCTGGCGAAGTACCTCGAAAAGTAGTATCGACTTTATTCTTAGAAATAGTTATTAATCTACGAAAATCCTTGAAGGTAATAGCAGCTTTGGTCGGTAATTATGGAGACCCCAAATGATCCGTCTTTCCATCCTGGACGATAACGAAATCGAAGCTATCCACCAAGCAACCCTGCGAATCCTGGCCGAGACCGGTGTGGTGTTGACCGAGCCAAAAAGCCGCACTCTTTTGACTGACGCCGGCGCCAAAGTGCATGAGACACGGGTCCTGCTCCCACCCGAATTGGTGGAGCGCTGCATTGCGCTGGCTGGGAAGAGAACAACCATTCGAGGGCGGGGTGGGGCTGTCAAGACGCTTGGAGAAGGGAACTTGTATTTCCATAATCTGGGTGGTGCTCCACAAATTTACGACGCAGCGTCAGGCACACGCCGCCTGGCTGTAGTTCAAGACGTAAAAGACTCAACCCGCCTGCTGGACGCTCTTGAGAATTGTCACACCATCACTCCTTTCTTTACCCCCACAGAAGTCCCGGGTGGAGTCATGTCACTGGCGATGTACCGGCATTCGTTAGCCTATACTCTAAAACCACTCCAGGGACCGGGCGTTCAGTTTGCTGGCGAAGTCCGCTACGCAGTAAAAATGGCAGAGCTGATCGGTCCTCCCGCGGAAGTGTTGACCTTGTCGCTTTCTCCAGTAAGCCCGTTGAGCATACCCAATCATGAGGCCGAGGCGATCATGGAAATCGCCCGCCAGGGAATCGCTTTTGCCCCGCTGCCTTGTCCCACCGCAGGCACGACTGCACCGTTCTCAATTTCCGGAGCCATTACCCAACAGAATGCAGAAGTTTTGGCGGCACTGGTTCTGGCAGAACTCGTCCACCCGGGCCTGCCGATCATTTACTGCGGCCGCCTTGCGATGATGGAACCTCGCAGCGGTCTTTCTGTTTGGGGCGGAGTCGAAATGGGGATGGCTTCCGCAGGTACAGTACAAATAGGGCATCGCTATGGGCTGCCGGTCAATGTTTATGGATTTTCCACCAATGCGCATGGGCTGGACGCTCAGGATGGGTTTGAACGCGCCCTGAACGCCGCCATTCCCGCCCTGGCAGGCGCGGATGAATTATCCGGCATTGGCGAAATGGAGGCGGGGGTAATGGGATCATATGCCCAGATGGTGGCCGATAACGAATTTGCCGGGAGTATTTATCGTATCCGCAAAGGCATTGCCGCAGACGCAGATGCACTGGCGGTGGACGTGATCGCGTCAGCCATGTCATCCACGCGCAATTTTCTCGGTCAGAAGCACACCATGAAATACCTCAGATCCGGCGAGGTTTATTTAACAAAGCTTGCCGAACGGGGATCCTGGGAAGCATGGGAAAATGCGGGAAGACTGGGTTTTGTGGAACGGGCGCAGGCAGAGGCTGAAAAGCTCCTGCGTGAACACCAGGTCCCGCCGCTCGAAGCCGCCCAGGAGCGCGAATTGGACGCATTGATGAAGGCTGCAAATATAGAATTGGTTAAGTAATTTCGGACGATAATTTTTAAAATTTCAAAACGGGCAGGTGAATATGCTGGAAAAAGCAAGAGCGATCCAGGATCAAATGAGCAGCTGGCGCCGGGATTTCCACATGCATCCGGAACTTGGCTTCAAAGAAACCCGTACATCTGCCAAAGTGGCTGAAATCCTGGAGCAATTGGGCTATCGCGTTAGGCGCGGCTTGGGGCGGACCGGGGTGGTGGCTGAGCTCGGAGTTGGGAAGCCGATCGTTGCCATCCGCGCCGACATGGATGCACTGCCCCTGCAGGAATCCAACCAGGTGCCATATGCCTCCCAAAACCCCGGAGTGATGCACGCCTGCGGGCATGATGGTCATATGGCCATGGCTCTCGGCGCAGCAACCTTGATTGCTGGAGAAAAATTCCCGGGGACGATTAGATTCTTAATGCAGCCTTCTGAAGAAGTCGCCGACGAAGAAGGCTTCAGCGGCGCGCCGCGCATGATCCAGGAAGGTGTGATGGAGGGAGTGGACCTGGTCATCGCGCTGCACGTGGACCCGACCGCACCAGCCGGAGCCATCCGTATCCATTCCGGACCCGCCTCCGGTGGAGTGGATTCCTGGTTCGCGGAGATCATTGGCAAAGGCGGGCATGGTGCGCACCCGCACCAGACCATCGACCCGTTTTACCTGGCCGCGCATGTCATCCTGGCGCTCAATGGGATTATCTCACGTCGCATTGATCCATTTGACCCGGCCGTTATCAGCATAGGTTCTCTCAATGGAGGCTTTACGGAAAATGTCATCCCGGAACGGGTAAAATTAACCGGTACATTGCGCTTTACCGAGAAAAGGGTCCAGGAACAGATCCATGCCGAGATCAGGCGCGCCTTTGAGATCACTCGGAGCCTGGGTGGGAATTATGAGCTGAAATTTGAAATTGGCACGCCTCCGATGATAAATTCCAAGGTGGCAGCCGCCCTGATCGAAGGCGTGGCAGCCGACCTGATCGGCAGGCAAAATGTACTGCCGTGGAAGGATGAATTGGGCGCGGAAGATTTTGGCTGTTTTATGGAACTTGCCCCCGGAGCAATGTTTGCTTTGGGTACTGGCAGTGAAAAGTTCAAGTGCCAACTGCATAACCCGGATTTCGACCTTGCTGAAAGCTGCCTGCCGGTCGGCGCGGCTGTCCTTGCGGAGACTGCGCTAAGGTTCATGCGCGCAACGGGAAAATAAACAAAAGTGGAAAAGAACGCAAATAATTTCTTTTGTTCTCTTTTCCATTAAAAACTATCAATAAAGGAGCTATCATGCACACTATTCTGAGATCAGCAACCAGGGAAGTCATTATCGGGATTGACCGCCCATTCGTGATGATCGGCGAGAAGATCAATCCCACCGGGCGCAAGAAGCTGGCGGCGGCATTGTCTGAAGGCAACCTGGACTACGCCCGTCAACTCGCCGAAAGCCAGGTGGCCTGGGGGGCGGATGTTTTGGACATAAACGTAGGCGTCCCAGGCCTGGATGAGGTCGCGGTGGTTAAAAAACTTGTTGAAATGCTTGTCTCGGTTGTGGACGTGCCGTTTTGTCTGGATTCGGCCAATCCGCAGGTTTTGGCTGCCGGCCTGGCTGCCGCGCCAGGCAAACCGCTGGTCAATTCGGTCAGTGGAGAGGAAAAAAAGCTGGACACAGTTCTTCCGCTTGTCAAGGACCGCGGCGCAGCGGTCATTGGCTTGACCATGGATGATAATGGCATTCCCAAGACCCCTGAGGAACGACTCTCGGTGGCTGAAAAGATCATCGAACGTGCAGCAAAGATGGGGATCCCGGTCGAAGATATAATCATCGATCCACTGGTTCTCACGGTCGGATCTGACAGCAAGGCAGCCCTGGTCACGCTTCAAACCGTGGACTTATTGCGCAAGGAGTTTGGTGTAAACATCAACCTGGGTGCCAGTAATGTGTCCTTCGGTCTGCCTGACCGCCCGACCGTCAACCAGGCATTCCTGACCCTTGCCATTCAGTTGGGTGCCACTTGTTCGATCACCGATCCGGCAAAACTTGGTGCTACAGTTAAAGCGGCAGATATGCTCCTTGGACGGGATGACAACTCCATGCGATACCTTAAATATTTCCGGGCAGCCGAGAAGTTAAGAACCGCCGAGGCTGAGAAAACCGTCTAAAACGTTGCTTCCCTTTCGCAGATATCCGAAAGGGAAGTATTTTTCGGATCTTAAATGATCAGGAGATGAAGATGGATCTTATTCCCAACCATATTTCGTATAGCCCAAATATGCTCAGGGCGATTGCTGAAAGACCCACCAGGCTCCGGTTAATGCGCGGCCCGGTCTTCCTTGCGACTGAAAATAAAAGCATAATTGCCAGCGTGACAAGGATCAGGATGCTGTAAAACCCTGCGAGCAGGGCAATGCCATTCGCCGGGGCCTCCCGCCAACCCTTTCAGCAGCAATGGGCCCATAACAAGGCTCCAGCCAATGTAAGGAGCCGGGTTCAACAAATTTACCAGGGCAGCTTTTAGCACCGTTTGATGGATCGTGTTATTCCCAACCGGTTTATCCGTATTAAAGGTCCGCCAGGTTTTGTACGCGCCAAACGCGAGGTAAAGCAGAAAAACTCCGCCGGCAAGTTGCAGCAACTGGACCAGCCAGGCGGGCATACGGCTAAGGATAAGCAGGACCAATGCAATGATCGGGATGTCGCTGAGCAAGGGAGCGAATGCGCCCGGGACCGTACGAGGCCAGCCGTTCGTCAAGGTTTGGGAAATCAGGTAAGTCAGGAATGGCCCGGGTTGCACGGCCGCTGCAAAGGCGTAAGTTATCCCTAAAATCAAAAAAGGTATCATGCAGAAAAATGTCTCAACAATGGATTCTCCAAATACCCATAAATTCCCTTATAAGTCCCCAACCTTCGGGATCACGGGGATAGTCGTACCTGCTGAATTCATCCATAAGTAAGACGGTGCGCCTTTATTGTTGGGTCGGACCTGCACCTGGTGGAAGTATAATACCGCATAATCATTAATCGGATTGTTGGACAGTATAACAGCCAGAAATAACCATATGTCGTATATTATCAGAATCCTTTTTCTTGATTTCAGTTTTTAGGAATTTAAAGAAGGAGGAACCACCTTCCACAAGAAACACCGAATATATTTTTACCTGACTAATGAGCGGAACAGGCGAAAAATGACAAAGAAAAAGATAAAATGATCTCAATTCATCAACTGTATAAAACTTATCATCGCGGTTCAGAATCTGTCGAAGCTGTGAGCGGAATTGACCTCGAAATAATAAAAGGTGAATTTATGGTCATTCTTGGTCCGAGCGGAGGGGGTAAATCCACGCTGCTCAATTTGATCGGCGGGATTGATCATCCCACAGCAGGAACGATAACCATGAATGGGTTCGCATTGGAAACTGCGAGCGAGGAAAGCCTAACCCGCTTCCGGCGCGATCACATCGGGTTTGTTTTTCAGTTTTACAACTTGCTCTCCTCGTTAAATGCCATTGAAAATGTGTCCATGCCATTAATGGCCAAAGGCATTGCTTTCAAGCAAGCTAAAGCAAAAGCCGTCCAGATCCTTACTCGGATTGGACTTGAAAAACGGTTGCACCACCGTCCTTCGGAACTCTCGGGGGGAGAGCAGCAGCGTGTTGCCATTGCCCGTTCGATCATTAGCGAGCCTGAGTTAATCCTGGCTGATGAACCCACCGGGGATCTTGATTCCCTGAACGCACAAGCGATCATCGCCTTGATGCACGAATTGAATAAACAAATGGGTCTCACCTTTGTCGTCGCCACCCATAACCTGCGACTTGCAGAAAATGCAGATCGTGTCGTTGAACTCCGTGATGGAAAAATCCAACCCAACCACATTGACAAAACTAAGTGACGTATTTCGGTTTGTGATAAAGGATCTGATAAGCGATGGCTGGCGCAGCCTGCTGACTATAATCAGCCTGGCGGTGGTTGTGGTTGGCTACCTGCTGCTGGCCTCGCTTGCGCAGGCTTTTGTGATCCTGACCAGGCAGGCCCAGGTCACCAATAACCTGCTGATCGTTTCTACAAATACCATTGACCCCATGGATAGTTCACTTGGAGATGCAGTCCTGCAAACTGCCATGGAGATCACTCCAGACCAGATCCAGCACGCCTTCCCGATCATTTTTCGACATTTGACAATTGATGGGCGTATCATGCAGGTCCGTGCCGTGCCATTGGAAGAAATGCCCACTGCCCTTGCCCTAACTTTGATCCAGGGTTACTGGCCGGATGGCCCACGGCAGGTGGTGGTCAGTGAAGGGGCGGCCCAACAGGCTTCCTGGAAGATCGGTTCCATTGTGAATATCTATGGCACAAATTTCCTGGTGACCGGACTGGTACGTTCCACGGAAAACGCTTTTGGCTCCCTGTGGATGACTTACACGGAAGGCCAGCACCTCTTCGGTACAGCGCACGGCTTCCAGGTGGGCTGCCTGGTCCTTGTATCTACTGCGAACCCTGAAAGCGTCCGCCTCAAGTTGCTGGCCGATCCCCGCATCTCTGCGGATTACTCCGTCTATCTCGAAAACGTATTCACCAATGACTATAACCAGTCCAATACGAACCTGCTGATCCTTAGCGGTCTGATGGTCCTGGTCTCCTTGCTGGCTATTACTTTCGGAATTTACAATGCCACCAGCCTGAGTCTTACCGAGCGCAGCTTCGAGATCGGGACGCTGCGCGTGATCGGTTTTCCTTTGAGTAAACTGCGGGGTTTTCTATTTGCACGTGCCCTTGTGCTTACGCTGGCGGCTTATAGTCTTGGGTGGGTGGTCTCCTTTATTTTCATCAATCACCAACGGACCCAGGCGTCCGTTGACCTTATTTTTCTTACCCTCAGATTGACCGCATATTCCAGTTTTATCGGTCTGGGACTCGCAGTCATCTTTGCCTTTTTAGGTGTTTGGCTCACATCCGGACGTCTGGCTGGGCTAAACCCGCTGAACGGAAGCAAATGAGCATGGCTGGCTTCCTGTTCACCTTACGGCTTGGCCTGCTCGATTTGTTTGGTTATCGGCGCCTGGCATTGATCATGGCGCTCTCGATCGCCATCGCGTCCGCAATGACTGCTTTCCTGGAAACCTATCGCGCTGGTCTGGCAGCAGAGTTCAATGAACAAACCCACAACCTGCTCGTGGTCCATGATAGCCAGAATGCGGGCGACATCGCCGGCAGCCGGATCTCCAGCCAGGTGGCACAACAACTCTCCAGGATGGGGATCAGCATGATCATCCCTGAGATCCGTGCCTTGACGGGCACTTCCATTCAGAATGCCACACTTCTGCGAGGCATCGACCTGGAGCAATATACTCGCCTGGAAACCTTCTCCATGGTCTCCGGGCGCCGCCTGCAGCCTGGTGACCCCGCCCGTATGGCCATGGTCGGTATGCTTCTGGCTGAGAGGCAGCATCTCAAGATAGGCGATGTGATCTCCTTGCGAGGCCGAAATTTTAACGTCGTAGGGATTTTTCAGAATGGTACATATATGGATAACCAGGCATGGATATCGCTGTCTGACGCGCAAACTCTGCTGGGATGGGGACAGGACGTATCCGTTTTTATCATCCCAGATGAAGGCATCCTGCACGATGGCGAGAACCTACCTGGGGGTCTCTCCGTAACGCTAAAAGGCGAGGACTTGCGCTTGATCGCCGCACAGTACCAGCCCATGCTCAACATGTGGCATATTGTTTCCCTGACTTTGGGGATTGCTGCATCCCTGGCTCTCGCCAATGTTCTCTGGCGGCTTGCCTGGTTGCGCCGGCGCGAGATGGCCATCCTGCGCACCTGCGGTTTTTCCACTCAATCGCTGGTGGGCTATCTGTTTGTGCAGGCAGGCGGAATCACCCTGCTCGGCCTCCTGCTGGGTGGCATGTTCACGCTGGCCTTTACCATAAGCGTACGTCTGACCGTCTCCAGCTTCACTATCGTTCCACGTGTAGAGCCTGGAATCCTTCTCCCCGGCCTCGGCTGGTTCGGTTTGATCATCCTGGCCGGCACCCTATTACCAGCCTGGCGGCTAAGTCATTTAAACCTGGCTAAACTGCTGCATTCTGAATAAAATCCACTTTCAACAGAAAATAAAATGACAATTTTGGTCTCCCCGTATGATTAGGGTTGCTTGAAAATCTTAAGCACCGAATTCGGGCAGGCTGCTACTCACCGATTTTTGAATAGATTCCCTTTGGCGTGCGGTTGAAAGGTATGGGTTGTCCCAGTAACATCCCGGTTTGAGCCTGAAGGCCTGGCAGGTTCATAAGCAGGAAAAACAGCACCGGAAAAAATAACCAGGACACGATCTCGCCCGCCAGGGTTTTTAGGCTCCAGTCTTTCCAACCCCGACCCAGGCGCATTCTCTCGGCAAACCAGACCACTATCAGGGCAGAACCGCCCAACAAGTTAAGGATAATGAAAAGCAGCGGACTGAAACTGGCCGGCGGAAAGGTAATAATGGCAGTGTGATCGATTATGATCGAAAGCACCGTACCCAGGCTGACGATAAAGCCGGCGGTGGAGAAGAATAAGTGGTCGTGGAAAAGCTTTAGAAGCCGCCCAAGCTTATATAGTAACGGCGCCCCCGGCGGATAATTCCACTTCTGGAACAGATAGGCGATCTCCGCACCGCCCCAACCCTGGCGCACTTTTTGGTTATAAAAGATGCCGATGGCGTGCCACAGGTTTGCCCCGTAAACAGGGTTGCTGTGTACCGGTAGGTAGATGCGCTGGAGGAAGACCTCCCCGCCTTTTATAAAAAAAGCTCGCATGAAGATGTTAACATCCTCAGCGATGACGGTGGGATCCCAGTAATTCACATCTTCCAGCAAATTCAAGCTGAGAGAGTAGGTGCTATATGGGAATTTGGCTTCCCAGGAATTGAAGTAATCGCCGCAGGTGATCACATTGGTGTAAAAGGTCATCAGCCGAATCATAGGGCTGGTGCGCCAAATATCGTTATCAGAGAGAATGGGAGCCTGCCAGATCAGTGAATAGCGTCGAGGGTCAGCCGCGAACTGGTGGGTGAGCTCCGTAAAATACCTGGGGTGGAGTATCGAATCCGAATCTACTACCGTCACCACGATCTGGCTTGGCAAAATGCCCAAATTTTCGACCAGTTCCTGCCGGGCACAGCGGGCTGCCCAAGTCTCGTTCATCGCTTTGCCAGGTGCTTCACCGGTCAGATTGGCGGGGTGAAATGTGGCCAACAAGCAAAAAAACTTCCCTTTGTACTTCGCCATCAGGGTTTTGACCTTTTCCCTGGCCTCAGGCTCGCGTGCTTCCATGCCCAATACGACCGTGATGCAATTTATCGCATCAGCTTGCACACTCAGTGACTGCAAGGTGCGGCTCAAAATATCCTGTGGCTCCTTAAAATTTGGGAGAATTACCAGGTGATGAACCGCCTTATGGCGGGCAATCTCACTTCCGGCGAGATCCCGGTAATGGGTCGCATTGCCCCGCTTTTCTAACCCCCTGATTTTATACATTCCCGCCAGGTAAAAAAAAGTGAATGCGATCCAGCGGATCATCGTGTAAATAGCCACAACTCGCGCAACACCCAACAAAAGGCGCGGCGCCACCACAAGGCTGACGAAGCATAAAACAAGCACACCCCAGGAGAAAAGTCCAAGCACTTTATAACTGAAATGCTTCGGATTTGGGTTGGCGTTCAGACGGCTGATATTAAATAGGTCAGTTATTTAGCCACCTGGTTATCACATTGAATAGAATCAAAAAGTAGTAAGACGCCCAAATATTCTTCTTTCCGTTGTCCTGGTGGAAATGGATCTTTCTTTTCTTGAATATCAACTATTGCGGAGAGACAGGGGTGCGAATCTTTCCACGGGCGGTTAAGGCTGCGGAGTGGCCAGGGAAGCATCCAGGCAACTTTGCGGGAAGGCTATCGAAATCGGTTGGTTAACCTGGGTCAACTCGATGGAAATTTCCTCGTGCAGCACGTTTGTCTTTGGGTCGATACTTGTTTCCAGAACGAGGTTGTATTTGACTATATATTGTCCGTCCACCGCGAGCCAGTAGTCCCCCTGGTCGGCATTTACCTGGGCTCCTGAACTAACACCAAGTCCCGAAACTTTAAATGTAAAATGGTTGGAGGGGATGCCGTTCATCGTCTCTTGAGCCACGAATGTGGGGGTATCGATAAGGGGAGTTATGCGCAGCATGTTCGTAATAATATCCAACATTTCTGCCTCGTTTGGAGCCATGCTGGTCCAGGTCCAATCTTGATCTGATCCAGAACATTGATCATTGCCGATCCGGTAGATATTGCTATCGGTATTATTGGGATTGCCTCCGGTTGGGTCGATAGCAGACATAGTTAGATGAGTGTAAGAGGCATTCAGGTCTTTGGAACGCTGGGTCTCAATTGTTGTTGTGCTGGATTGGGCTGGGTCTGGGCCGATGGATTTGATGATAACGGTCATCTGGTAGCTGTTCAGGCTGCCAAGTCCATCGTTGATGCTGACCGGATCCGCCGGTGGGGTCCCGACCGGCACATTTCCAGTCGCTTGGGTTCTATTCCCTTGCGGGGTGGTGCCTTGCGCCTGCGGCGTATTTCCAGTGCCACCCGCCAGGTTGCATGCCACCATCAATAGGACAAGAACTGACAGAAATAAAACAATCCGGATTTTCATTTAATTCTCCTTATTGTGTTATTCAGAAGGCAAGTCTTGAACCAGGTTCTGATGACTCTAATACCAAACTGGAAATTTGACCTTTGCAAGGATAAAAAATTGACCCATCGTACGTTTGCAATCGTGGCAAGGTTTCCACAAGATGATTATATCCTTTAATAATTTCGACAAAACCAATTCCTTAAATGTTGGTCTTGAAAGTGAAATAGACTAACCTCAAAATAAGATTCAGGCGATTTCTCAAATACAGGGACATGCCTGGATGGATATCGCGATATTTGATCGGGCAATTTTTTCCTTGATGGCCTCGCCCATGTCAAGTTCTCGCCACATATACCTTAAATCCAGCAGCGAGGATATTCTTTTCAGTGTGAATATTAATAATTCTATTTAGGCCAGGTTAAAACACAAAACAGATGTGTGAAACTCGTAACTTAACCAGTTTGGTTGCATCTAATTTATAATAATAAGGGAGTCATTTCTGACATGAGCGAATCTTCCAAAGCTAAATTAATACCTGAACACGTGAAAGTACTGATCCTCGGAGCAGGACCAGCCGGTTTATCTGCAGCGTTATACGTCGCCCGCGCGGAGCTTGAACCGGTGGTCTTGACCGGGCTTCAATTGGGCGGGCAGGTCTCACTTACGAATACAATAGAGAATTATCCAGGCTTTCCAGAAGGGGTGGGGGGGGTGGAACTTGGCGAATTGTTCCAGAAACAGGCGGAACGTTTTGGAGCGCGTGTCCAGTTTGATTCTGCCCAAAGCGTGGATCTATCCACCCGGCCTTTTAAAATTGTGACAGATGATGCCGAATACCTGGCCGACACGCTGATCATCTCCACGGGAGCCAGCCCAAACCTGCTTAATATCCCGGGCGAAACCAACCTGACAGGCAGAGGCGTGTCCTATTGTGCCACCTGCGATGGATGGTTTTTTAAAGATAAAAAAGTCGTGGTAGTAGGCGGTGGCGACTCCGCACTTGAAGAAGGTTTATTCCTGACGCGCTATGCCACCTCTGTGACGATCATCCACCGGCGCGATGGTTTCAGGGCCGGAGCCATTTTGCAGAAGCGTGCCCAGGATAATCCCAAGATCAAGGTTATCTGGAATACAGCTGTAACTGACGTGATTGGCGTGGAGAAGGTTGAATCGATAAAGATTAAAAACATTAAGACGAATGACATTGACTCGTTCAAGACAGATGGCTTATTCATATTTGTCGGCCATACCCCCAATACCCAAATGTTTGCCAATCAACTGGAAATGGAAAATGGTTATATTAAAGTGAATCACCGGGGTCATACGAGTGTTCCCGGAGTTTTCGCTGCAGGTGAATCGGCTGACTCCTGGTTCAAACAGGTCATTACTTCGGCAGGGATGGGTGCCGCCGCTGCCATGGAAGCCACCCGCTTCCTCGAACAGGAAACGGTCTGATATTTTTGTATGAATCTATAGGGCGGCAGACCAACTGCCGCCTTTATTTGTTAAGATATTTACATGAGAAGAGTGTGACAAAGAGTACTATCATCTATAAGATTTATTTTGTAGTATATATCTGCTAGTCTTAGCCTAAGGAGGAACAATGACTGCAAAAATTTCCATTATCGGAGCCGGAATGACCGGTTCGACCACTGCTCATTGGCTGGCGGAGCGCGAAATCGCCGACCTGGTGCTGGTGGATATTGTCGAGGGTATGCCCCAGGGCAAGGCTCTCGATCTGTTGGAATCCCTGCCGATCATCGGCAAGGATGTATCGGTGGTGGGGAGCAACGATTTTGCAGCCACCAAAGGCTCGGATATTATTGTCATCACCGCCGGCATCCCACGCAAGCCAGGTATGAGCCGGGAAGATCTTCTGACAACCAATGCCAAAATTGTCGGAGATGCAACCACCGGCGCACTCAAGTTCTCACCCGATGCCATAATAATCGTATTGACCAACCCCCTCGATACGATGGCATACCTGGCAATGAAAATTGGTAAACTGCCGCGTGAGCGCATCATTGGGCAGGCCGGCATCCTGGATTCGGCCCGTATGCGCGCATTTGTGGCACTCGAGACCGGCGTCAGTGTGGAAAACATTGACTGCTACGTGCTCGGTGGTCATGGCGACGAGATGGTCCCTCTAACTGGCCGCTCCAATATCGCCGGTGTACCCTTGCGGGAATTCCTGCCAGCTGAAAAACTGGATGCGATTGTCACCCGCACGCGCAAAGGCGGCGGCGAGATCGTTAGCCTGCTAAAAACCGGGTCAGCCTATTATGCGCCTTCGGTCGCTGTAGCTCAAATGGCTGAAGCCATCCTAAAGGACAAGCACCTGATCGTTCCCGCCTCAGCATTTCTCAATGGCGAATATGGTCTGAAGGATATGTTCTTTGGCGTACCCGTGCAGCTTGGACGCGGCGGTCTTGAAAAAGTCATCGAATATAAACTCGACCCGGACGAAAAAGCCGCGCTTGAAAAATCAGCTGCCGCGGTCAAGGAAAGTATCGGCGTTATGGAAACGCTGGTTAAATTTTAGTGCCATTGCGGGAAACCTCGCAGCGACACCATGAAATCGGAGGCTAAAATGATTCTGCACGAGAAATTATCATCCCAACTTCCTGCCTGGCGGGAGCGCGTCAAGACCCTGGTTAAAGAGCACGGTGAAACTGTGATCGACCAGGTAACCATTGGCCAGGTATACGGTGGGATGCGCGACATAAAATCCATGGTGACTGATATCTCCTTTGTGGACCCGGCAACCGGGATCAAATTCCGGGGCATGTCCATCCCGGAAGTACTCGAAAAACTTCCCAAGCCCGCCGGCGCAGCCATCCCCTATGTCGGGGGGTTGTTTTATCTCCTGCTGATCGGTGAAATACCCACCAAAGCTCAGGCCGAAGAAGTGGAAGCCGAATGGGCAAAACGGGCGGTTGTCCCGGCGCACGTATTTGCCATGTTACGCTCCATGCCGAAAGACACCCACCCGATGGTTCTTTTCTCGCAGGCGGTACTGGCGTTGCAAAGCGGTTCAAAATTTGCCAAAGCCTACCATGAAGGTGTCAAGAAAGACATGTATTGGGATTCCACCCTGGAAGATGCACTTGACCTGACTGCCAAGCTCCCCTCAATTGCAGCCTTCATTTATCGGCTGAAATATGGTGATGGAAAAGAACCCAATTATGATCCAAAGGTGGATTATGGCGCCAACTTTGCCAAAATGCTGGGCGTAAAGGACGAGAAGGGGTATTCCGAACTATCACGCCTGTATTTCATCCTCCACTCAGACCATGAGTCAGGTAACGTCAGCGCCCACACCACGCACCTGGCTGGTTCGGCACTCTCGGATGCATATTACTCTTTCTCGGCAGGTCTTAACGGACTGGCGGGACCATTGCATGGTCTTGCAAACCAGGAATGCCTGGGCTGGTTGATCGATGTGCGCGACAAGTTTGGAGGTGTTCCCCCCCGTGATGATTTATACAAATTCGCCTGGGACACATTGAATGGCGGCAAGGTCATTCCAGGCTACGGTCATGCGGTTTTACGAGTTACCGATCCCCGCTTTACGGCTCAGCTCGAATTTGCCAAGGCTCGTTTCCCTGAAGATACTCTCATCCGCCTGGCGGAACTTGTATATGATGTGGTCCCGGCTGTGCTCAAGGAACAGGGCAAAGCCAAGAACCCGGCTCCAAACGTGGACGCTATCTCCGGTACCCTGCAGTATTACTACGGTGTCCGCGAGTTTGACTTTTACACGGTGTTGTTTGGGGTAGGGCGTGCCCTGGGCGTGATGCCAAACCTGGTTTGGGCTCGTGCACTGGGTCAACCCATTGAACGACCCAAATCCCTGACAACAGCAATGCTGGAAGAATTGGCGAAGAAATAATTCATTTCCAGCGGTCACCAAAAATTATAAAGAAATCGATTAAAAAGATCTTCCGAAATCCTGTGATTTCGGAAGATTTGTATATTCAGGCAGGCTTATACCAGCATGGATGAATATTAGTTAATCCAGCGGGTGACGGGTTGAGGCGTACCTTTCCAGGTCCGGGGTGGGGCGTTCATACTCCTGTGCCATGAGGGGGGAGGAGATAATAAAATCAGCCGTGGACCGGTTGCAGGCAGTCGGAATATTGTATAACACGGCCAGGCGCAATAAGGCCTTGATATCGGGGTCGTGGGGCTGAGGTTCGAGAGCGTCCCAGAAGAAGATGAGCATATCCACCGTACTCTTGGCAATGGCGGCGCCAACCTGCTGGTCACCTCCCAGGGGTCCGGAGAAGAAGCGGGTGATCGGGAGGTCCAATTCCTTTGCAAGCATATCTCCGGTCGTTCCTGTTGCATACAATAAATGTCGAGACAAGGTCTCACGGTTAAAACGCGCCCAATCGAGTAGGTCTAATTTTTTGTTATCATGCGCCACCAGGGCAATGCGTTTTTCTTCGGTAATCAACTTCATTTCAAACCTCCTTTATTTCCTGACTGCACGCGTCGCAATGTAAGCCGGGTGGTATTTGCTTAGTTGCGAATCCGGGCAGATATCTTCGAAGAATCCGGTAATGGCAAACCCTGCGTCGGTCTGACCGGCGATCAAATCGGTGAGGCTGTGGCCAAATTCGAGCGGGATGCCTTCTTCAATGCAGATGTCCAACTCCTCGGGTTCCATGTCATTTAAGTCGGAATAAGGAATGGCATATCTCACTTGCAGGGTCTCCTGTTCGTCAGCGTGCGTGCCAAACATGTAATATATCGGGTTGGCAAACCCAGCAAGCAGTGAACCGCCTGGTCTCAAAACCCGGAAAGACTCCTTCCATACGGGGCGTACTTCTGGGCAAAAGACATTGGAAACTGGATGGAAGACCAGGTCGAAACTTTCGTCCGGAAAAACGGACAGGTCGCGCATATCCCCTTCGACGGTACGGATCGTCAATCCTTCGCGGTCGGCTACCTGCCGGTCACGCTCAAGCTGTGCCGGGGAGTTGTCAAAGATGGTTACATTGGCTCCAAGCGCAGCAAACACAGGTCCCTGTTGCCCTCCGCCGCAAGCCAGGCCGAGCAGATCCAGTCCCCGGAAGGATGGGAACCAATCTTTCGGAACTGGTTTAGTCTCGGTTAGCAGGACACTAAATTCGCCTTTTCGAGCGGAATCCACGGTTTTTGAGTCCACGGGAATGGTAAATTTATTTTTTTTGTCCACCTGGTGATTCCAAGCATATCGATTGTAATCGCGCACGTTGAGAGCTGACTTGGTCATATATTACTCCGGATATCCATGATTCTAGGAAAAAAATCCCCGCGAGGAGACTCGCGGGGAAGGGTTTCCTGTAGCCTGGGTATTATTTGGTCGGTGTGGCGATCGGACCGGCACCACTCCACCCAAAGACGCGCATCTCAGATGCCGCCCCTGCATTTGACCAGATCGGATTTCCCTGGTCATCGGTGCCGCTCTGGCGAACGGTGACCACCCACCAGAGCAGGATGCTGTTATCCTGTGGGCGGAAGGCCACCGGGACGATGAACTTGGTATCGATTACATATTCCGTTAATTTATGCCCGGTCCCCCCCGTTAGGACCTCCACGATCACCTGGTAGCGCTCGTTATCGCGCAGGGCGCCAACAGATGCCCATTGTAATGTTACGCTGTCTGCCGCCAGGGTGAACATTCCACCATTGGCTGGCAGGAGCAGGTTGGGAGCCGGATAAGGAGGCGGGGTGGTTGGCGTAGGGCTTGGTCCCGGGGTGGCGTCGCGCATGCACAGCGGGATGATCAAAACGGTATCGAGCATGGCCGTGTCGGTGCTCAACCCGTTCCACTCTTTAATGGCAGTCACTGAGACAGCATATGCTGATGCAATCGTGCTGAGTGTATCATTAGCTTTAACAGTATATTTCACGGTTTGGCAGGCAGCCCGGGTGGCCGCGGCTGATTCCAGGGTTGCAGTGGCGGCAGGTGGTGGCGTCGCAGTCGGTCGTGGGACAAGGATCTTTTGTCCGACCAGCAGGTTCGTGCATTGGCTGTTCAAGTTATTCAAGCTTACAATCGCAGCTACGGATGAGCCGTACAATCCTGCGATTGAAATGCACGAATCTCCGTTCCCTACCGTATATTCAATCGGTGGCTCAGGGGTCAAGGTGGGAGTCTCGGTTGGGACCAGCGTCTCAGTGGGGGTTGATGTGATCGATGCCGTCACGCTGGGAGTGAATACTGCAGTGGCATTGGGCAATTTTCCGGTGCCTTTCAAGGTTAAAAACAATGCCAAGGCACCCACTACCAGGAATATTGCCAACAAGCCCAGCGCGACCGGCAGGCTCAAGGTTAATTCCGGCATGCGTGCCCCCTGGACTGCTTTTTCTGATTTTGCTTTCTGTTTTGGGGTGGCGTTGAATTCTGCCCCGCATACGACGCATCGCGTGGCATTTTCAGCCAGCCGCGTCCCACAAGTGGGGCAGAGTTTGGTTTGGGTTGCTTCAGGACTCATAGTTCGGCGATTATACCATGAGGAGCAGATGCAGCAACATTGTGGCCCGGAATGGATTGCGTATAGAGAAATACGTTATAAAAGGCGAATCCCGGTAAAAATGATAACAACATGGCAATTCAGGAGATTTGTGTGCGTTATAATGTCCTCGCAATGGATGACAATTTCACCCTTTATAAAACCATGCTGGTGATTCGCCGGTTTGAAGAACGCTTGTTATCTGAGTTCTCAACCGGAAAAATCGTCGGCACGACCCACGCGTATATTGGCCAGGAAGCCGATGCTGCGGGGATATTTTCGGTAGTGGACACGGAGGATGTGGTTTTCAGCAATCATCGTTGTCACGGCCATTTCCTGGCTTATGGTGGCGAGGCATACCAGCTGGCTGCCGAATTGATGGGAAAAGCTTCCGGTCTCGTCGGTGGAAGGGGTGGAAGCCAGCACATCCACTGGCGCAATTTTTACTCGAATGGGATCCAGGGAGGAATCGTACCGATCGCCGCTGGCATGGCACTGGCTGAAAAAGAACGTAATACTGGAAAGATAGTGCTTGTTTTCATTGGAGATGGCACGCTTGGGGAAGGCTCTCTCTATGAGAGCATGAATATTGCTGCCCTGTGGAAACTTCCCATACTGTTCGTTCTCGAAGACAATCATTATGCCCAGACAACACCGGTTGAGAAAGCTGTCGCCGGTTCCATGTCGGCAAGGTTTACCGCATTCGGGATCCCGGTCTGGGAGCGGGAAACATCCGATGTATTGGAGGTGCGCTCGTTAGCAATGGAAGCCGCGGCTTCCGCCCGGTCCGGAACCGGACCCGCCTGCCTGATCCTGCATACCCATCGTTTCTCGGCGCACAGCAAAGGGGACGATCCGCGCTCCCCCGAAGAACTCGCCCGCATTCACAAAATTGACCCCTTGACTATCCATGGGCTGCGTCTCGCGACCGAAGAATTTCCGCGAGCCGCGTCTGAGGTTGCAGAAATCGTTAATAACGCCTTTGATCGTGCAAGTCTTGATCCATTCCCCGAATTATGCAGCGAATATTGATGACGACAGTCCTGGACCGCCTCAATTTTGCCCTGCATCGCTCCATGGAGTCAGATGAACGAGTCTATGTGCTCGGAGAGGACATTCTAGACCCTTACGGTGGAGCATTCAAGGTAACGCGCGGTCTCTCCACAAAATTCCCGACGCGTGTCCTGACCACACCCATATCCGAAGCTGCGATCGTCGGCATGGCATCCGGGATGGCGCTGCGCGGCTTGATTCCGGTGGCAGAGATCATGTTCGGAGATTTCGTCACATTGGTCGCCGACCAGTTAGTCAACCATGCTTCCAAGTTCCGCTGGATATATAACAACCTGGTCAGAGTCCCGCTGGTTGTGCGCACCCCGATGGGCGGACGGCGCGGTTATGGTCCAACTCACAGCCAATCTCTTGAGAAAATGTTCCTGGGTGTACCCGGCCTGAAAGTCATCGCTCCCAATACATTGGGAGATCCGGCGGACTTGCTGGCTGCAGCAATATCCGATGAGGACCCGGTATTGTTCATAGAGCACAAATTGCTTTATACCCGACAGTTGCTTGAAGCAGGGAAGGCTGACCTGCGTGATTACCAGGTTGATCAAACCTTCGGCGACTATCCGACTTTTACCATGCGACCAACAAAACCAGCCCATCTAACCCTTGCTTGTTATGGATATAATTTCGAACTTGCCCGACTCGCCGCACTTGATCTTATAATGGAGCATGAGATATTCTCAGAAATCATTCTTTTTTCACAACTCAGTCCTTTTAACCTGGATCCGCTTTTCCAGTCACTGGAAAGGACGGGGAAATTGGTGACGGTTGAAGAGGGGACGATTTCACTCGGTTGGGGTGCGGAATTGGCGGCCCGTTCTGTGGAAAAAATGAGAGGTTTAATGGTACGGCGTGTGGCAGCCCTGGACTTACCGGTTGCCAATGCTAAGAGTTTGGAAGACAAAATTCTTCCTTCGGTGCAGGATATTGTTAATGCAGGGCTATACATTGTCGAATAATTCTTGATTTTCATAGGGATTATTTTTAGAAAAAAATGATCAAATCCGAAATTCTCGTTCCTCTCCTGAATGCAAACGAGCCCGAAGCCAGGCTTGTAAACGTCCACATAAAGGACCGGCAAGCCATCAAAAAAGGTGCGCTTCTGTTCACCATTGAAACTACCAAGGCCGCAACGGAAATTACATCGCCAGAGGCAGGGTTTATTCGATTGCTCGCCCGGGAAGGGGACACTTTATCAGTGGGGGATCGGTTGGCAGTTATAACGGGGAAAATCGATGACCCGGTAAATGACCAGGTTGGTCAACGAGCATCCTCACCAGCCAAAGACGGCTTGCGAATAACAAGGCCGGCAAAAGCGCTCGCCGAATCTCTTGGTGTGGACCTGGCGACTTTGAAGAACGAAGGGTTGATTACGGTGGATGATATCCGTCAGCTTGCCGGCAGGGAAGAAAAGCTCACGGCATCATTTGCTGTTTCGAAAAAACCTTACTTGCTTATCTATGGCGCGGGTGGGCACGCAAAATCTCTTATGGAGCTGGTTCTTCAAAACAATACTTACACAATCGCAGGGATCGTCGATGACGATGGTCGTTTGAAAGGAAAGCTCGTGCTTGGGATTCCTGTGCTGGGCACCCGGGTTCTACTGCCTTCGCTTATAGAGCGGGGAGTATTGATGGCAGCCAATGGGGTGGGCGGTATAATAGACATCGCATTGCGTGTAGGTATTTTTCAACTACTGGAAAGCAGTGGATTCTCATTCCCCAGCCAAATTCATCCCCGAGCTTGCGTGGAACCGAGTGCCAGTGTGGGAGAGGGAGTTCAGGTGTTTGCCAATGCTTACATTGGAGCAGAAGCAGTCCTCCGGGAGAGGTGCATGGTCAACACCAATGCGGTAGTCTCGCATGATTGTGAGATTGGAGAATATACGCACATTGCCCCGGGAGCATTGCTGGCGGGTCACGTCCGTGTTGGCGAACGCACGCTGGTTGGAATGGGGGTGACAACCACCATCGGGATAAAAATCGGTTCGGGGGTTCGGATCGGAAATGGCGCTATTGTCCTGACTGACGTGCCGGATAAGATGGTGATCCAGGCAGGTCGGTATTGGGTCGGCAAAGCAGAATAAAATCGTACAAATCAAAAGAGCGGCAATCCAGTGATTGCCGCTCTTTGCTTAATAGCAGTTCCCTCGATTAAGCGCGGGCTGTCAGCCAGGCTTGCAGGTCGTTGAACATGGTCACCCGCTCCGGTTCATTATGTACTTCGTGGAAAAGGTTATCGTAAATCCTGAGGGTCTTGTCATTGGATCCTGCTTTATCGTAAAGAAGTTTAGCTCCGCTGGGATCCACGATCTTGTCGGCGCCGCCCTGAAGAATAAAAAGTGGCAGAGAAATCTCGCCGGCTTCTTCGTTGACACGCAGCATGGCGCGCAGCATTCCACCAGAAATGCTTGCCGTGATTTTACCGTGAAAGACCAGCGGATCGGCGTTATATGCTTTTACCACTTCCTCGTCGTGGGATAGGCCGGAGGTATCCAGCCCAATCAGTCCAGTCCTTGGAGCGATAGTAGCAAGGATCTTCCCGATGGTAACTGTCACTGGTGAAATATTGTCGGGGATTTTAACAGGTGGCGCAGAAATGATCGCGCCCTTGAAATCACCCTGGTGATCGAGCAGGTAAAATAATGTAATCAACGCTCCCAGGCTGTGCCCATAAATAAAAACTGGTTTGCCAGGTTGCCATTCCTTGATCATTTTATAGAACACGTTGAGCGGCTCGGTGAAATCCTCGAATTGCTTTATCACCTCGCGCTGTCCGTCCGATTTGCCATGCCCTATGTGATCCAGCCCATAGACGGCGTATCCGAGCGGGACGAAATAATTAACCACGTTGGAGTAGCGCCCGCAATATTCTCCAACTCCGTGAACGATCAACAGAACTGCTTTCACATTCCCATCAGGAATCCACCCCTGGTAATAATTGCTGCTGTTGCGCACCCCTACGAAATTGCCCTCGGTATGTTTCATGGTTTCTCCTCTCGATTTATCCAGTGAAAATAGTAGAGAACGGGATTTCTAGATTTTCTTTCTCTACGTAACAATTTCTGCTTGTTTCGGCAGCCAGCATTCCATTTCAGGGATGTTTACAAATTTAAACCAATTGTGAATTAATTTGAGAACCTGATCAACTTCCTTTTCGTAAACATCCAACGTACGCCCGCGGGCAAGTGGTTTCCCCAGGTCCATTAAAATCATAAATGAGCCCGGAGAAATTCCCCGATCTTTTCAATGGCCTGGCGCGATTCTGGAACGTAAGGGGCAAACCCCTGGAAAACATGCCACATCCCCGGCCAGGTTTCCAGTGTTACGTTGACGCCCGCCAAACGTGCCTTTTGCTCCAGGCGGATGGAATCATCGTAAAGGATCTCTTCTGTCCCAACCTGGATCAAAGTGGGAGGCAGATCGTGCATATCTCCAAAGAGGGGGGAAATATAAGGGTACTCCAACGGATGCCCATTGGCATAAATTTTGACCAGCCAGTCATCGTTGCTAAGACTCAGAAGTGGGTCACGGTCGGCTCGCGTGTGGACGGATTCTCCGGAAAAGGTCAGGTCGGTCCAGGGTGAAAGCAGGAAAAGCGCCGCAGGCATTATTTTATGGGTATCCCGCAGGAAAAGAGCAGTCGCAAGTGTCAGGCCTCCCCCGGCCGAATCACCTCCAATGGCGATGTGCTCCGGAGAGTAACCATTTTCGAGCAGCCAGCGGTAGCCGGCCAATGCATCATCGAGGGCCGCAGGGAAGGGATGTTCCGGGGCAAGCCGGTAGTCGATTAATAACGCCCGTGACTGGCTGGTTTGGGCGATATGCCCGACCAGGCCGCGATGGGTGGAGGGTGAGCAAATGACATAGGCGCCTCCGTGAAGGTAAAGAATGGCCCGACCGGGAATGGCTTCATCTGGTTCAAGCCAATCTGATGGAACCCCATTGGCTGAAACAGTTTTGAGGCACACACCGCGCGGCACGCGGATGGCTCGGCGCGCAGCAGAGTCGATCCGCCTGCGGCGTACCTCAACCGGGAGATCCCCCAGAAGGGCATCTTTGGTATCGCGCATAATCCGCTGAACTATCCGGCTGCGAAGACTTGCCATGGGTCTCCTAGAAAAGGAACGGGAAGAACGATCGTGTATGCTTTTTGTAAGCTTGGAATCCTGGCAGGGCAGCCAGGGCTTTGTCCTTGCGGACCATGTTAGGGATCCAGTAAGCAAGAATAAATACCGCAAGCGGCAGGAAGGCAAACCACATCATAGGCAGAATGGCAAATGCGGCATAAATGAGGAATTCACCAAAATAATTGATATTGCGCGATAACTTAAACAGGCTGTCAGTGATCAATTCACCCGGGTGCAATTTCAGGGAAGTAAACTTCTGCATGTCACCTGCGAAGACGAAGAAAATGCCGAATGCATTCATGCTGACCGCAATTCCCAGGAGCCATGGCGGAGCTGTAACCCCTTTCCACATGAGTAACCAACCCGGGATCCAATATAAGACCAGGGAAATCCAGGAAACCAGTCCAAACCAAACATTGATCTTTCGTTCCCACGAAGCGTCTGGAAACATGCTGCTTTTCATCACCCACAGCAAACCATAAGTACCATGCAAGGCAAGGTAAACCCAGGCAGTGGGATTTTGCCATTGATTATAGAATGCCATCATTCCCAGGATCACGATGAATGTGACCCCTTTGTTGATATCGATAAAATATTTATGTTTCATAGTGGTTACCTCAGAATTTGAGTACTCGTTAAGGAATGACGGAAAACATTAATTGATATATGGTCGAATTTTGAGTAGCAAGGATGGAAGCAATCGCCGGTACCCGGGATCATTTTCCGAGACCTCCAGGCGGATAATGTGATTGGACGGTATTGTAGCCAGCCAATCTTCAAGGAAAGCCGCCAGTTTGAGGACGTCTTTGGGTTCAGCGATATTAATTCGCTTTCGTCTTGCGAGGCGGTGGTCGATCACCTCCGGGCGGGCGGTCAGATGGATAATTAAATCAGGAGGAGGCAAATAGGTACGAACGAATTTATAAAATCGCTGGCACAGTGAATATTCAGAAGTAGTCAGCAAGCCGCGTGCATGAAAGAGATGGGTAAAACCATAAAAATCCACATCCAGCCCACCGTCCATCAAACCGGTATGAACCGACTGGCGCAGGAATTGCTCCTGTTCGGCTCTCAGCAGCAGGAAATCGATTTGGTTTGGGAGTGCATATTCGCGCTGTGTCTTAAACTCTTGCTGGAAAGGGCGTTCAATATGTTGTTCCAAACCTGTAATAAACAAACCTTGTTTGCACAAAGCCCGTACGAGTGCAGTCTTACCCACTCCCGTGGTGCCGGTAATTGCGATTATCTTACCCATTTTTAGTGACAGCTCGTCGTCATTCTTTTGATTTACGCGCCGCTGCGAAGGCTGCTTTGATCTGGTCGACATGGGAGTTGGTGTGCGATTCCAGTTCGAGCATTTGGACAGCATTCAAAAAGTAACTTGCTTTCCGATCTACGAATGATTTCGGAAGGGCCCCTAAAAAAGTCACCATTTCCACCGACAGGCGTTTTAATTCATCCAGCATGTTTTTGAATGTGCCATATGCGGCAACGGTGGCGCGGATGTGTCCGGGTAGGTTGCCTCCCCAATCGTCCGCCAATCTTTCATATCCACCCACTGCGTCATCCAGGTTGGCGATCCAGCCGCGCTCGGTTTGAATCAGGTGGGCCAGCACCTGCTTGGCACTCCATTCACCGGGTGAAGGCTCATGGTCAGCCTCGGCTTCGCTCACTCCAATAAAACAACCATCCAGCCTGCCCTGCGCCTCTTCATATTTGACTCGTACCTGCTCGGCCAGTTCAGCCGGGTTCCAGGAAATCTCCGGCACGGGTCTTTTGGATAATTCCATCGTGATGGTATTTTTTTGAGGGCCGCGGTAGAAGACCACCTCGACTTTATCTCCCCCTTTCTTGCCCTGGAGCGCAGCTACAAAACTTCCATAATCGTTCGTGACAGGCTTCTTATCAAGTTCAACGATGACGTCGTCTTTCCTCAGACCCGCCGTGGCCGCGCCCATCCCCGCCCGGACTTCGTCCAAACGGACCCCCTGGCTGACAGGCACGCCCAACGTCTTTGCAATTTCAGGGTTGAAATCATTGATGTTTATCCCTAACATTGGTCGGTCGAATGTACGCCGGTCAAGTCCGGTCTCGAGAACCGAGGCCAGGTTGGGGAGCGTTGAATCCCATTCGGTTTTGAAACCTTCTGCT
>JADGQC010000021.1 GCA_017882125.1 Anaerolineales bacterium | reverse complement strand
GCTGTAGGATGGACCGTAGGTTACCAGGACGCTGCCGGTAGTACCAGGGAAGGGCAACAAGGTCCACGCGTCCGTATTTTTCGCGAGGGACATGGCATCCTTCATTGCCTGCACCTCGGCCAGGTCACCGGTGACGAAAAGCGCCAGCCGTTTTGCGAACTGATCGAAATATGGTCCGTGGCTGATGTCCTTGACATTATTTGGATCTGAGGCCAGCCATGCGCAATTATTATCATATAGACCTTTCAGGAATTGCAGGGCAGCCAGGTTGGGGTCTGTTTGAAAGCCGTAGGAACCATTCCCGTCCACCACACCCCCGCCAAACGCCAGCATCCATGAATAGATCGATTGCCAATCAGAGTCGACGATCCAACCGCCATACCCGTCATTCTGTGGATCGGCGTCTTTGCGGAAGAAAGCGTTGGCCGCGCAAGCTTGCTGGTGGAACTCATCCGAAGTTGTGGGCGGGTTGGCGAAGCCCAGTTCGTGCGCCCAGGTCGTATTGTAGAACAGGAAGCGGGCCGAACGCTCGGCCGGCACGCCCAATTGCTTCCCTGCCAGGGTATCCTGTGCCCAGAAGACTGCGGGAAAATCAGCGACGCCACCCCTTCCCAGCCCCCAGGTAGGATCGCCAAGATAAGGCGTTAGATCCACGACCGAACCAGCGGCGTTCCAAGCAAGGGTTTCTTCAGGCAGGGCAGCCACCAGGTCCGGCGTTCCGCCAGAAGCGATGGATGAGTTAACCGCATCGAATAAAGTCGGGTAGTCTCCATAACCAGCCTGGGTGACCACGATCCCCCATTGATTGGTGGCGTTGAACTGGGCAACCTGATCTGTAAAAGTTTTCTCCGCGCCTCCGCTGAATGCATGCCAAACCTGCAGGTTTAGCCCGCGCAACGCAGCCGGGTCCACGCTGATGGCAGATGTCGGGGTTGGAGGGATGGTAAGGGTGGGACCCGGGGAACCGGTGAGAGTGGGCAGCCCCGGTGTCATGGCGGGAGTGGAGGTGCCCGGGCTGCAGGCGGAAAGGATCAATAATGCAAGCAGGACCGGCGCCAGTGAACGATGGGGTCGGATGGGCATTTAGTAGGTCACCTGGGGGACGGGCATGAGCACTAGCAGGAAAATTACCAGCATCAGCACCGCCAGCGCTTTCCTGGAGGAATCAAGTTGGGTGATCTGGTCGAGAGGCTCGGCATGGGAACGTCCCAGCAGGAAGATCAGGACAGCCCACAACCACCATCCGCTCCAGAAGAAACCAAGCACGATCGTGGCAACCAGGATGACAGGCAGAATCAGGTTTACTCGCTTGCCAAATACGGTAAAGATCACGTGACCTCCGTCAAGCTGCCCGGCGGGGATCAGGTTCAGAAAGGTAACCAGCAGACCGGCCCACGCGGCCCAGGCTACCTGGTTGATCATGACATCCTGGCTGCCGACCGGGGATGGCTGACCGATGAAAAAGAAGCTTATCCAGTGGAGCAATAAAGGCAGGCCTGAAAGGTTGGGAACAGATGGCAGGAGCTTTCCGAAAACAACGAATTTCGCAAGGAGATACAGGATGGAATTGCCTTCAGACCAATTTCCTGGAATTGCGACGATGGTGGAAAGGGTTGAGTGTGACAGCCCAAACAGCAGAACCGGGATGGCAACCACCAGTCCGGCCAGCGGACCGGCAATCGCAAGGTCGAACAAGGCGCGCTTGTTCTTGGGGAGTTGTTTCATTTGGATGAATGCACCCATGGTCCCAAGGGGGCTGAAAGGCAGGGGGATAAAATATGGCAGGGAGACCGCGGCGCCGCGCGCCCGTCCCACGAAGTAATGCCCGAACTCGTGCGCGGTCAGGATGGCCAGCAGGCTGAGCGCGAACGGCCAGCCGACCCACATGTGGGTAACTATCGTCCAGATCTGCCCGAGAAAATCGGCTGGAGCGGGACCGGTATAACTATACAGCGCCCCGGCAATTAACACACTAAAGACAGTAAGGACGAAGAGAAGCACATTAATCCAGGCCCGTCCTGGCTTGGGATGAATGGTACCCTGCACCAACAGAACGGTCTGGCGTTTATCCTCAATACGAAAAAGAGGGGTAATATCGTAAGGTAGCAGGGCTGCGGCCAACTGGTCATAAGCTTCGACCGAATCACGGATCAATTCTCCGCGGAAGCGCAGGAAATAGCCTTTCTTGGGGTCGCCAAGGGTAACCTCGTCCACGCGGAAGACCCGTGCAACGATCGATGACAGGATTTCAGTATCGGGTAAAGTCATTTTCTCACCTGTAAGGTTGATAATGGACGGCAGATTCCAGTTGAATCCAATCTGGCGTCCGGAAAAAATAGGCGGGAGTGGATGGGGGTCGAACCCACCGCGGCCCGCAACGCGACCCGCCGCCGGTGTTGAAGACCGGGAAGCCCTCCGGGACCTAACCACTCCCGGCAACAAGGATACCCGAATGGGGGGTGTTTTGCAAGGATAAAAAAACCAGGGCAGGAGTTTGAACCCTGCTCTGGTTCAGCCGATCCTTCAAGCGATCATTGCCCCTTCCAACTTTAACAGCCAGGCCTTCGTCTTAATACCTTCCACCATGCCGTAGCCGTGCAGCTTCCCATCCATGCCGATGACGCGGTGACAGGGAATGACCAGCGGAACCGGGTTGGTGGCTTCGGCACGTCCCACGGCGCGTGCAGCCTTCGGTCTGCCGATATTTCCGGCAATTTCTTTATAAGTGCGGGTCTCACCGTAGGGGATTTCACAGGTGGCGTGCAGCACAGATTGTTGGAATTGGCGCATCACCGTCCAGTCAATGACAAGGGAGAATGCCCGGCGTTGACCGGATAGATATTCCAGCACCTGTGTTGCAGATTCGTGGACGCGATCCGGGGAGAACTCGGCCGCATGCTTGAAGCGTTTGGAGAGGTAAGCTTCGAATTCGGCCCGGGTCTGACCCCATTCCACCGCCACCAGTCCGATGTCCGAGGCAGCCACCCAAAATTTCCCCAGAGGAGTCCTGCCAGTCTGACCAAAATAGAGTTTATCCATTGCGCCACCTCTTCGTAAAAGTGCATTGGTACTCTAATTATTTAATATAACACGCAAGAACACCTGTTACCTGTAAACTCCTAGTAATTAGTTGTGCGGTCGATCAAGCCGCGATCGCGCGCCCGGCGGTCACAGGCACGGAAGATAAAGATTGAAGCAATACCAAATAAGAGCGAAAGCCCGACCAGGATGACGAGTAATTCCAGGTTACTGAATCGAGCCAGGGTTGGAAATGCCTGGGCCACATTCCCGACCAGCGACCTGCGCATCAGTTCCAACCAATATGTGATGGGAATGGCAAACCCAACCGGCTGCAGCCATTTTGGCAGCACCTCCAGCGGGTAGATCGCGCCGCTGAAAATGAACAATACGCCGCTGACACCATCCGCCAGGAACCCGGAGTGACGCACCACCAGCAGGCTCACCGCTCCCAACACCAGTCCCATCATGGCAAGCATGATGACACCGATCAACAATGAAACAATGAACAATAACCAGTTTGCCTGCAATGGATCGAAAGACACATGCAGGAAAAAAACACCGGCAAGAATTGTAATGAATACCGACAACGAGGCGGTAAAAAAGCCTGCAACCCCGCGGCCCAGCAGGTAGAATGGGATACGGATGGGGGCAACATACATGTACTTGAGGGTCTTGTAATGCTCGCGGTCGTCGATCACCGCCCACGAGACTCCGTTCATGACCGTAAAAACGTAGGTGTAAAAGGCATTCCCCAAATAAATATATGGGAATAGAGGGTTGGTAAAATTGCCCTGCGTGATGACGCCGTACATGACCACTAAAATGGCAGCACGTGCGATGGGCCGGATGATGGAATAGATTGCAAACAGGAATGGATCGGTCCAGTTGGACGTGATTTGCCATCCCAGCCAGGCAGCAATCTTAAAGGATCGCCACGCCTCGGAACGGGCGGCTTCGGAAGGGGTATCAGCCATGCTCACCTGCGTGCCTCCGTCACCCGACCTTCGCGGATGGCAAGTTTCTCCGTGTAATCGAGCAGCAGTTTCGCCCCCACCAGGAAGCCCACACTCAGCACAGCCAGGGCAATAATTTCTAGCCGGGTTGAAAGAAAACCGAATTGGGACCCGGAAGGGAAGGCGAGTTGGCGCATGGCATCCATGCCCAGGGTGAGCGGTATGACCGAAGCTGCGGCTGCCACCCAGAACGGGAGCGATTTGATCGGGAAGTAGAAACCGGAAACCAGGTTGACCGGCTCCTGGATCATATCCGAGACTGCCCAGGCCTCCCTTCCGAAAAGCAGGAAGGCAGAGGCGAACATCATCCCCATTCCATAAAGAGCGATCATTGATAGTGTGAAAACGGCAAACAATTCGAACGGGTTGACCACCACGTACTGCACGCCAAACATGAGCGAGCCAAGCAGGATGATCGCCAGGGCGCGCAGGATGGTGGCAACCAGGCCGCCCAGCGCCATGCCAAGCAGGATGGACATCATCGAGTTGGGCGCCATGATATAGAGAGCCAGGTTGCCCTGTTCTTTTTCCCAGTACAACTGGCTGGACATGCTCCAAAGCACGTTCATCCAGAAGGCGGTCATGGCACCGCCGATGACTACGAACCCCACGTACTCTTGGGGGGCATTGAGGGCGCGGTAGACCAGCACGTACGCGATCACCGATCCCAATGGCATGACCACGTCGAAGATCATCCACGACTTTTCACGCTGCTGCCCGATGATACGCGGGTACGCGCGGGCGATCACCGATTGCAGGAACAAACGCCAGCCGGTATTTTTTACACTGCCGCCTGTATCCTGACTATTCACTTGCTTCTCCCTTTTCCATGTCAGTCATCGAATGCCCCACCAGGGTCACGAACACATCTTCGAGGGTGGGTTCATGCTTGGATAATTTCATGATCCTGACATTTGCAGCGGTCAGGGTATTGATGATGACTGCCAGGACCGCTTCTTCTTTCAGGATGAAGTTCAAGGTTGCGCTCCCATCCGCTTCCTGGCAGGTTACTTTGATTATCCCCGGCAGGGTTTCCAATTTCGACACCGAAAGACCATTCAGTGGACTTGTTTCAATCTCAAAGATGGCATCCTTCTGAAGGCGCTGTTTCAATACTGCCGGCGTATCACAATCGAGCACGCGGCCCTGGTTGATGATGGCTACCCGGTCGCATAATTCGTCCGCTTCGACCATGTAGTGCGTGGTCAGCAGCAGGGTGCGGGACTTGTCTTCGTCCAGCCACTCGCGGATCAGGTGGCGGACTTCACGGGAGGCGCCCACGTCCAGGCCGAGGGTCGGCTCATCGAGGAACAGCACCTGGGGGTCGGTCATGAAGCCGCGCACGATATTCATTTTCTGACGGAGCCCGGTGGAAAGGTCTGATGATTTGGTGTGGCGCCGGTCGAAAATCCCGACACGTTTGAGCAGCCCGTCTATACGCTCGTAAGCTTCTTTCGACGGAACGCCGTAAAACTGTGAGAACATCCACAGGTTCTCGCGCACGGTTAACAAGCCATAACCCGAGGACTCGCCGCCTGATACCATGTTAATGCGCGGGCGGACGAGCTGTGGAGCTTCGATCACATCATGCCCGGCAACGCGGGCATGGCCGGTGGTGGGGGCCAACAGCGTGGTAAGAATCTTTATCAACGTGGTTTTTCCCGCACCGTTTGGTCCGAGCAAGCCAAACAGCTCACCCTGTTCGATATTTAAATTAACATTCGCCAGGGCAACCAGCTCTTTGCGGATGGCTTTTTCTTTTTTTGTGCCGCGAATCTTGTAGATCCGCCCTAAATTTTCAGTTTCGATGGCATAGGGAGGCATGAAATACTCCGAAAATATTATAAAAATGATTACAAAATTGTCAAATTGGCGTAGGGGAAGCGTAGGGGAAGCGTCAAGTATATTTTAGACCCAGATGGTAAGATATTGTTGTAAGGCGATTTCTCTTCTCCTCCTTTCAAGAGGGCCGGGGTCGGCGTCCCCGGCTCTCACGATTCTATCACAATGTTATAATCCCTCTTTGTCGGCAGAATACCGCCGGGGATTTCGTCTTGATGCCTTCCCGCCTCGCTTACCGCACCCGCCAGTTCTGGAATGCCTTACCCGGTACCCGCAAGCGGGTCGAGACCGAGGCTCTTCTTCCCCATCTTACCCCAACCCAGATTGTCCTTTTTCGCCGGATGCAGAGGTCTGAACAGACCCATGCATTGCAAGTGTTAAACCGGCTGAAAGCTGCCGGTCAGACCGACCCGGACCTGTTATCGGCAGCCTTGCTGCATGATGTAGGCAAAGTCCTGTTTCCGATTACCATATTCGACCGCGTGGTCATCGTGCTGGGCAAAAGCATTTTTCCCCGCCTGGCTGGGCGCTGGAGCGAGGGAACTCCGGACCGGTTCCGCCGCCCATTTGTGGTGGCTTCCCATCACCCCGGGTGGGGCGCAGACCTGGCAGAGCAGGCATGCGCTTCTCACCGGACCGTTGAGCTGATCCGTCACCACCAGGATATCCCCTCCAAAGACGACCAGCTGCTCACCGCATTGCAAGCTGCGGATGACGAAAATTGATTCAAATCCCTTAGATTTCACCGTGAAAAATCCAGGAAGGAAAGCATGACTGTAAAAATCACCATCATCGGGCTCGGTCAAATTGGAGCTTCCATGGGGCTGGCACTGGCAAACCACAACGACCAGGTCAAGACTCTCGGGCACGATAAATCTCCAGAGATCGCCCGCAAAGCCCAAAAACAAGGGGTGGTCGAGAGCATATCCAACAACCTGCCCGCTTCGGTCGAAGAGGCGGACGTCATCGTACTGGCGATCCCTTTCGATGAAATCCATGAAACTTTGAAATTTATTGCCCAGGATGTACGCGAAGATGCAGTTGTAATGGACACGGGACCGGTCAAATCGGCGGTGGCTGACTGGGCGAGGGAACTCCTGCCACCCAAGCGGCATTACGTTGGCCTTACACCAGCTCTTAACCCGGACTGCCTGCAGGATTCCTCCCGAGGTTTGGAGGCGGCGCGGGCGGACCTTTTTCAGCAGGGGATTATTGCAGTCACTGCACCGCAGGGAACTGCCGAGGGAGCATTAAAACTTGCTGCGGATTTCGTGGTCCTGCTTGGGTCGAAGCCCTATTTTGCAGACCTGGCTGAAGTGGACGGAGTGATGGCTTCAGCCCACCTTTTGCCAGGATTATTGGCAGCCGCCCTGGTCGAGACCACTACCAGCCAACCAGGCTGGTCCGATATCCGTAAAATGGCCGGGAAACCTTATGCGGCTGTCACGCATCCCCTGGAGCAAGAGGAGCCCATGGCATTGGCTGAAGCGATCATGCATAACCGCACCAATACGATCCGCATCCTGGATGAGTACCTAAACACCCTGGCATCCCTGCGCAAGGATATTGCTGATGAAGATGTAAAGAGTCTTAAGTCTCGCCTGGAGGATACCCAGCGGAGACGCGCACAGTGGCAAATGGAGCGAGCCCGGGGAGACTGGTCGTCTGTGGAATCCCCCAGACCAGAAATGCCCAAATTTAGTGATGTTATGAAGCAGCAGATCGGAGGCCTGGATAAATTGTTCGGGCGCCGCGATAAAAAGAAGCCAGGGGAAGAATAACAGCCCGCCATGACCTGTTATTGTTATATCCTCACATGTTCTGACGGAAGCTATTACACCGGCTGGACGACCGACCCTAAAAGACGCCTGAAGCAACATAACAAAGGGACCGGAGCCCGGTATACCCGCTGCCGGCGCCCGGTCAGGCTGGCTTACCTGGAGGAACATCCGGACCGCGGCAGTGCCATGCGGCGTGAGTTCCGAATCAAGAAAATGGGACGGAAAGCGAAAGAAAAGCTGATCAAATCAAAATAAAAGCCCACGCTTCAATTTTGACTACTATTATTTCCCCTTTTTGACTTTTTTCAACATCTCAATGGTTTTATTGATCCGGTCGCGGCGGGTGGACGCGTGTTTTGCATCCAGGATGGCATTTACATATTCTTTTTGGTGGGTGTATGACATTTTCTCAAAAACTGCCTTCGCGACCGGATATTTTTCCAGCGCTTGCTTGAAATCTTCCGGGACGTCCACCACACGCGGCTGGGTGTCTTCTTCGAGCACCACCTCCACCTCCTCACCGATATCTTTGCCGGTCTTTTGTCGGATCCCCTTGAGCACGATCAAGATATGATAAAGATCGCCCATCCGCACCAGGGTGCCGCGGTAAGGCTCTCCATTAATCTCAGCCTGTACCGGAACACGTTTCTTTCCAAAAGTCTGCTCCACGTCAAAAGGGATGGGAACATAAGCTCCACCGCCCCCGGTGCCAATTATGGTCGCAGTGAAAGTATGTTTTTTACTCATGCTCGTTTCTCAAGGAACCGACGGGTTTCCATAATCATTTCCTTTTCCACTTTCCCCATCTTTTCCCAATGATCGAGCAAACTGGTAATCGTCAGGACTGCATGCAGGTGGAAGCCAGCCTGTTCCAGCGCCTCTTTTGCCCCGGACTGGCGGTCGATCAAAACCACGACATCTGTAACCTTCAACCCGGAGCCGGTCAGTTTTTCGATGGCTTCGAACTTGCTCCCACCCGTGGTAGCCAGGTCATCGATCACAACAACGGTTTCCCCGGGGTGAAATTCGCCCTCGATCTCAGCTTTCGTCCCATACTCCTTGACTTCCTTGCGCGGATAAATCATCGGGTACCCGCCCCGCAAAGAGATGGCTGTCGCAATGGGAATGGCCGCGTATGGCAGTCCGGCGATGCGCTGGAATTTGAGTTCCTTTAAAATTGGTAAATAGGCTGCAGCAATTTGTTCCAGCAGTTTTGGAAAAGAGATAACCTGGCGCAGGTCGATATAGATGGGGGATTTGAGCCCGGACTTAAGAGTGAATTCCCCAAACTTGACACAGCCAGCCTCGAGCAGCGCATCTGCCAGCAGGGGGATGATATTGTCCAATTGGTTCTCTCCTTGCAGAGGAAATCAATATCCTCTTTCGAAATCGACCGCATGCAGCGGGGTTTGGCCTGCCTCGTAGCGACAGTAGTTTTCGATGAACAACCTGGCAAGGTCGGCGGGGATGCTTGGTGCCGAGGTATGGAACGTCATCAGCAGGTTGGGCGTGTGCCAAAAGGGATGCTCGGTAGGGAGCGGCTCCTGCTCGAAGACATCCAGCACGGCTGCTGCAAGTTTCCCGGTCCGCAGCGCGTCGACCAGGGAATTATCCTCCACCGTCGAGCCGCGCCCTACGTTTATGAAGACCGCGCCAGCAGGCAGCCGGGCGAGCAGGGAGGCATCCACGATACGAACGGTTTCCCTGGTGTTGGGCAGTACGGTGACAAGGTAATCCAGCCCATCGGCAAAATCCAGTAACTGGGAGCCGTGATAGTAGGTATTCACATCCGGGCAGGATTCACTTGCCCGGGTATAGCCTCGCACAGCCATGTCAAAGTGCCTGGCAGTGCCAGCCAGGACAGTACCGATCGAACCGACGCCCAGCAAGCCAATAGTCTTGCCGCGTAGGGTGCCGGTGATAGTGCGGTCCCAGCGCAGCTCCTGCTGGGCGCGATAGCGTTCGACCATGCGGCGTTCATGCTGAAGCAGGTAACCGAAAACATATTCGGACATCAAACCCCCGAAGACGCCGCGGGCGTTGGTCAATAGATAATCCCGGCGCAGGGTTGGATCGAGTAATGGTTCCACCCCGGCGTAAGTAGCCTGTACCCACCGCAATTTGGACAGTTGGGTTATGACATTCCGGACGAGGGAAGGTTCCCCAAAGACAACGTCGAAATCGTCTTCGAGCGCGAGCGCTTCACTTGGGTTGGTTGCCGCTGCCAATTTCTCTAACCCGGGCAGGCGGGCGGCCTCGACCAGGGGACGATATTCAGCAGCATTTTTGGAAAGGATCAAGACTCGGGACATTTTTTGAGGGAGATCAGGGTTTCAACTCATATTTGAAATTGACGATCGCGTCGCGAATATCAGCGGCAGCCCTGGCGGGGTCGTCAGCGCGCGAGATACCGCGTGAAACGTTTATCAGGACACCCTTGCCATCCACCCGGCAACCAGAACGGAGCGCAGTTTCCAGGTCACCACCCTGGGTGCCAACACCCGGGACCAGGAACCACAGGTCAGGTGCCGCAGCGCGGATGCGAGCCAATGCTTCAGGTTGGGTTGCGCCGACAACCAGGCCGATATTATTCCCAGTATTCCAGGTCTGAGCCATGTGAGCGATGTGTACATGTAAAGGAATGGCTGGTTCACTTTCCCCTTCCACGACGACCGGCAAATCCTGGAAGTCTGCGGCACCGGGGTTGGATGTCTTGCATAAAAGGAAGACGCCCTTCTCTTTATAAGCCAGGTATGGGTCTATCGAATCCTTGCCTAGATAGGGTGACAATGTGATGGCATGCGCGCCAAGAGTCTCGAAGGCAGATTTGGCATAAGCTTCGGCTGTCGAGGCGATATCGCCGCGCTTGGCATCCAGGATAACCGGGATCATCGAACCCAGCCGGTCTGATTCTTCCTTTATCGCAACGATGACATCCTTCAAAACTGCCCAGCCCTTGGGCCCATAGAGTTCGAAGAAAGCCGCGTTCGGTTTGAATGCAGCCGCGTATGAGGCGGTGGCTTTAATGATGCGCAGGCAAAAAGTCCGGGCGGCCTGGGCAGTGGGAGCTGGCAGGTCGGAGGGATGCGGGTCTAGACCCACACACAGGAGGGACGAGCAATCGTCAACGCGTTTTGAGAGAAAAGAAAAGAAGGTTTCCATACTTACTGTATCGCCTCGTAAATTTTAACTTGGACCCGCTTGGGCCTGAAGTTTGGCAAGTGCCTGGCTGACCTGTGTGCGGGAGATCCCCGCCGCGACGAGACTTTGGTCGTCCTTTTCGAGCAGGCGCAGGTAATAATCAGAAAGCGCCAACTGCGTATCGACCGGGAGAGAAACCCCTTCCAGTCGTTGTGCTAATACTGCAATTTTGCCAATGTTATTGATTGAAAATTTGTCATCCTCGGACAGGGTCACTTCAAGTATAAAACGCAAGGCACGGGCGAAAGCAGCGCCACCCTGCCTGGGTTGATCTTGTTTGATTAAGATTTCACCTTGTTCCAGGTAGATATCCGCCAGGATCGCCAGGCGGCCAACATCCAGTTGTCCTTGCGCCGCCAGCAGCGCCAATATGCTGCTGTCGTCCATCTGGTCGACAAGGTTTGCCGGGAGTGTGGTTAACTGCTCAATTGCCTGCTGAACGGCCTGCTGTGCCTCCGCGAACTTGCCAGCCTTCCGCAGACCAATGGCAGTCATCAAAGCTGCGATGGCCTGGTTAATGATGCGCATGAGATAGTCTTCTGTAAACATTAACGCCACTCCCACACAAAATTACCGGGTCCTGTTCTTACGCCTTTCCCAGGACCATGGCGAGCAACGCCATTCTAACGTATAAGCCGTATTCCATCTGGCGGAAATAGGCGGCCCGCGGGTCGTCATCGAACTCGACCGCGATCTCACCAACGCGCGGAAGGGGGTGCATCACGATCATGCGTTCCTTGGCGGCTTTCATCACCTTGGGATCGATCACGTAGGCGCCCTTCACAGACTCGTAGACAGACTCGTCGGTGAAGCGCTCTTTTTGAACGCGGGTTACATAGAGCACATCGGTCGCGGGCAGGGGTTTGTCGAGCCCTGTGAATTCTTCCTGCTGAACGCCCTTGCTTTTAAGTTCTTCGATCAACTCGGCAGGCATGCGCAGGATATCGGGCGCCACGTAGTTCAGCTTGACTTTGTAAAGCGAGAGCAGCCGCGCCAGCGAATGTACGGTGCGTCCGTGCTTCAGGTCGCCCAGCAGTGTCACAGTGAGGCCGTCCACGTGGCCGAGTTCTTCCTTGATGGTGAAGGCATCCAGAAGGGCCTGGGTGGGGTGTTCGCCGATGCCGTCACCGGCATTGATGACCGGTTTGCGGGATGCCTTGGCGGCTGCGGCTGCCGAACCAACTTCTGGATGGCGGATGACAATCACATCGGCGTAACATTCCAATGTGCGGACCGTGTCAGGCAGGGATTCGCCTTTCGCGACCGAGGAGTACTTCACCTCATTGATCGGGATGACCGAACCACCCAGCCGTTCCATGGAGGCGGTGAATGACGACGAGGTGCGGGTGGATGGCTCGTAGAACAAGTTGGCAAGGATCTTGCCCTTGAGCAGGTCGAAGGTACCGACGTGGTCGACCATGTCGTGCATCTCGTGCGCCACGGCGAAGACGTACTCCAGGTCTTCGCGGCTGAATTGTTTGACCGAGATGATGTCCTTGCCGTACCACGGCGCAGTGCGCTGGTCGCCGAAGGGCAGGTGGGAATTATTGGGTTGGGTGGGCATAGCTACTCTCCTTTTGAAAGATACGATTACACACGGATATTATGACCAAAACCGGGATTGACTAGAATTTTGCCATCCAGGAATGCTTCCTTCCCTCGCAAAACCACGCGCTGAACCCGTCCCTTGACCTGCCAGCCTTCGAAGGGTGTCCAGCCACAGCGTGAATGCATTTCGGCAGCATGAATCTCATAAGAGGATTTTTCATCCACTTCGACCCAGGTCTCGGGTTGTTCGGGCAGATGGAAGATTTTACGCGGGTTGGTCATCATTCTCAGGATTAAATCGTCCAACGTCAAACGCCCGGAGCTGACCGCAGTGAGCAAGAGGGGCAGGATGGTTTCCAGGCCGGGAAACCCGGGTGGGGGGTTATCACCATCCTTCTCGGCAAGGGTGTGCGGAGCGTGGTCGGTTGCGAAGCAGTCAATGACTTCAAGATTTTCCCACAAGGCAGCCACATCTTCCCTGGTCGCCAGGCGCGGACGGACCTCGCCGCGTCCCGGGTGCCCCTGGCTGATGCCGGGAATGTCGTCCCTGCTGAGAAACAGGTGATGGGGGCACACCTCGCAAGTCACTTTGATCCCCCGTTCCTTGGCTGCCTTGATGAGCAGGATTTCCTCTTTCAGCGAAATATGAGCGATGTGTACAGGACGGTCATAGATGGCTGCCATCAGGATGACTGCTGCCATGCTGCGGCTCTCGGAATGAGCCACAATGGGCAGGTGTTTCGGCCAGCGCTTGAAATGCTCCTGCCAGAGGGTCATGTCATCCAGGCGCAGTTCCCCGAAGGTGCTGTCGAGGTACATTTTTAACCCGGCAGATCGGGAGGCGAGGGAAGCGGCAATCAAAGCGTTATCCGGCCCAGCGCCGAGGAACTGGGCATAATCACAGCGAGCCTTGGTATGTGCGGCTGCCAGAACCAGGTCGAGGGTGGGGAGGTCGAAAATGGGCGGTTTGGTGTTGGGCATTGCCAGTACCATGGTTACGCCACCAGCCAGCGCAGCGGAAGTGCCGGAATCCCAATCCTCTTTGTGGGTCGCGCCGGGTTCGCGCAGGTGGACGTGCGGGTCGATCAATCCAGGAAGTTTTATCATGGGCAGGGGAAGGGGCAGGGATAATTCCCTGCCCCAATCTTATCTCACTGACGGGAAGGTTACAAGCGCTTATTCTTTCGGTTTGAAGATCAAGAATATAAGGTTTACCAGGATGCCGAGGATGGCCGCGAAAACAATGGCAGGAATGCCATTTGGGAACAAGACCGGGATCTGGAAGGGAAATACACCACTCGGGAGAGCCAGGTTACCGCCGATCCCACAGATCAAAATGATGGCACCCACTGCCAGGTTCTTGGGATTGAACAGGTCGACTTTCTCGGACTGGATGAGTGCAATGCCCTGCATTCCGATCACACCAAAAAGGTAGATGCCCAGTCCGCCTTGAACAGCAACAGGAAGGGTATTGACCACCGCTACCAGCTTGCCAAAGAAACCGAGGATTATCGCCATGATCCCTGCGGTAAACAGCACAGAAATGGAGTAGTTTCTCGTGATCGCCATCAGCGAGTTGTTCTCCCCGTAATTGGTTCCAGCACAGCCACCCAGTAAACCGACCACCAGGTCATCGGACCCATCGGCAACCAGGTTCAAGCCGATCAATTTTTTAATTTCAACCGGCACACGCCCCAACTCGGCCGCGAGTGTGTCAATATATAGACTCATCTGGTACAGGTGGGCGGTGCTCTCCGGCACTGTTGCAATGAAGATCAGGGCGATGCTCAATGCCATCCCCCAGGCATTGGGATCTTCGAAAGCCGGGAACGTGAACCTTGGCATCCCGACCCAGGGAGCCGCAATGACATTTTCGAAATGCACCAATCCAAAGGGAATGGCAACCAGGTAGCCGAAGATCGCTCCCAGCAGGATTGGCAGCATCCCGATCAGGCCTTTTCCTCGCAAGTAGACCGAGAACAGGATTGTTGCCACCAGGGTAATGAAAGCCACCAGCCAGAATTTCCAAGCCAGATCCGCTGCGACTTTAATGGCAGCCCCGCCTGCATTGTTGAGTGCTGAACCTGCAAGTGCCACACCAATGACCAATGCCATGGAACCGGTCACGATGGGGGGCAGTACCTTGTCCAACGCTTCCTTTCCGATGCGCATGATAAGGAAACCGATAGCAATTTCAAAAAGTGCAGTCAGGATGATACCAACCTGGACGATGCGAACCCCATCGGGACAGTAGATCTGGGCTGGATCACTGAAACAAGCCGGGGCGAATTTGCTCATTACGACGATGATCACAGCGATGTACGAGAACGATGAACCGTAATACATCGGGATCTTGCGCCTCGATACCAGCAATGCAATGATCGTGCCCAGGCCGGAGGCCAACAACGTGACCCCCACATCAAACTTGGTCAGGATGGCAACCAGCACGGTGGCAGGGAACATCGTCAGGAATTGTTGGAATCCAAGACTCAGCATGGCTCCCACTGGCGGCCGGTCGTTTGGCAGATACCCGATGACCTTCCCCTTCAGGGATGATGTGGGTTGAGACTGCGTTTCTGCGGACATTCTTCCTCCTTTGGTGATTTGGGTTGTTTTTGTATCCAGTCCGTCGCCAGATAAAAAAAAAGAGAGCCGTAACGGCTCTCTTAAAAAACTAAATCGGTGACCTTGAAAACCCGCAAGCGCTGAAAATCCCGGAATAAATATCTATGAGACATTGCAGGCAATTCTATGCCAGACTTGGATTTTGTCAAGGGTTTGGTGGGAAATCGGGTTTTGTTATTGGTTATCTTCCAACGCAATTTGATATAATCCGCGTCATATCCAAAGGAGAACAAATTATGGCCTACACACAGTTCAAAATCCCCGCGGGTGGGGAGAAAATAACAAATAAAAGCGGCAAGCTCCAGGTGCCGGACAACCCGATCATCCCTTTTGTCGAAGGCGATGGGACCGGGCGAGACATATGGCGGGCGTCCGTACGCGTCTTCGACGCAGCTGTTCAAAAGGCATATGGTGGAAAACGGAAGGTCCACTGGGTGGAGGTGTTTGCCGGCGAGAAGGCATTCAGGCAGTTCAAAACCTGGCTGCCGGATGAAACGGTGGAAGCCTTCAAGGAATTCCTCGTTGGCATCAAAGGTCCTCTGACCACACCGATCGGTGGCGGTATCCGCTCACTAAACGTGGCACTGCGCAAAATGCTCGACCTGTATGTGTGCCAGCGCCCGGTGCGTTACTATAAAGGGGTGCCCTCGCCGGTGAAACATCCCGAGTATGTGGATATGATCATCTTCCGCGAGAACACCGAGGATATTTACACCGGCATCGAGTTCCAGTATGGCACCGAAGACAATACCAGGTTCATGAAATTATTCAAGGAAGCCTTCCCTAAGGAATACGCCAAGATGCGCTTCCCCGATACGGCCGCCATCGGCATCAAGCCGGTATCGGTTGAAGGCACCGAACGACTGGTGCGAGCGGCGATCCAGTGGTCCCTGGAAAACAAGCGCAAGAGCGTGAACTTCGTCCATAAGGGCAACATCATGAAGTTTACTGAAGGCGCATTCAAGGACTGGGGTTACAAACTCGCCAAACGTGAGTTCCGCAATGAGATCGTCACCGAGCGTGAGACCTGGATCCTGGGTAACAAGGAAAAAACTCCCGGCTTGAGCGTGGAAGAAAATGCAAAGCTGGTGGATCCGGGCTTCGATATGATGTCACCCGACCAGCAGGGAGATATCAAGCGCGAAGTGGAAGCCGCGCTGATGCTTTGGGAGACACATGGCGACGGAAAGTGGAAGTCCAAGCTCCTGATCAAGGATTCCATCGCCGACGTCAGCCTCCAATTCACCATCATCCGCCCTCGCGACTACGACGTGATCGCCACCCTGAATCTGAACGGTGACTACCTTTCAGACGCGCTGGCCGCGCAAGTGGGCGGGATTGGCATTGCCCCGGGCGCAAACATCAACTATGTGACAGGTCATGCCATCTTTGAAGCCACGCATGGCACTGCTCCAAAATATGCCGACCTGGACAAGGTTAATCCCGGCTCGGTCATTCTTTCGGGCGAGATGATGTTCCGCTACCTGGGTTGGAAGGAAGCTGCTGACCTGATCGTCAAAGGCATGGAAGGCGCGGTGGCAGCCAAGACCGTCACCTACGACTTCGCCAGGCTGATGGAGGGTGCCACGGAGATCAAGTGCTCTGAATTCGGAGATGCGATCATCAAGCATATGGATTAGTATTCATGTAAAATGTATCGCCGTACAAAAGGCGAATTTGAAACAAACAGCCCGCCTCTTTTGGCGGGCTGTTATTCTTTAACTTGTCTCTTATTATGGTGTCGGTGTGGGAGTGGGAACTGCCGGAGCCACGCCGCCGGTTGGCGTTGCGGTTGGGGTTGGAGCCAGGGCCGCGGCCTCTTTTGCGGTCTGCGGCATGCCAGCCATTACCCAGCGGGTCAGCATATCCACATACTTCGGGTCCAGCAGTTTCGTCGGCGGCATTTGCCGGATGACATTACCCGTGACCGGGTCCTTGCCTTCGTGTCCGTTGATAAGTGTCAGTAACAGGCTTTTTGGATCGCCGGCAGTGATCAGCGGAGCATTGTCGCCGGTTGTCAACATTTCCTGGTAGGAGGTCATCAGGTAGTTGTTATTCTGCCTTCCAGTTCGGTGGCACGAAACGCAGTAACGTTTAACCAATGGCTGGATGTGGACGTCCCAGGAGGGCACTTCACCCGGATTCAATTCCGGGATGGTACTTACTGCGCCGGCCGGGATCACCGAGCGGTCGTCCCAGGTATAGCGCATGAATGCCACGATGTAATCGATCTCTGAAGTTGATAGCGCACCGCCATAAGACTTTCCAAAGGGTTGCATGCCGAGATTCGGTTGACCATACGAGATGATATCGCCCAACGTTTCATCCGAGCGGGTGTACATCTCGTCCTGGCTGTGGATGGCTTTCATGTTGAACCCCTCAAGCCCTTGCACTCCCGAGATGATTCCGCCTTCACCGTCTGCGCCATGGCATTGGACGCAATTGAGCGAATACAGGTCCTGCCCGGCAATTATCTGCTCGGTGAGCGTATTTGCAACCTGGACCTCGGCGCTGGGTGCGGCTGGAGGCGCTATCAAAATAACTACGCCGGCAACAACGATCATCGATAATGAGCCACCGACAGCTGTCCATTTTTGCAGGCGGCTGCCAAGGAGTTTTAATTTGTTCGACAGGAAAGAGGAGCCAACGATAATAATGTAAGCCATGATCGGGATGACCAGCCCGGTCAGGAACTGAAGCAGCGTCATTGCAGACATGCCTGTGTTTCCCGAGGTGGTTGGGATCCCTGAAATGACTGTTAAAACAACCATACTGGTAACAAAAACCGCCATGATGCTCAGTGCCATGATGCGCCGGGAATAGTGCCGGTAAGGATTCTTATCCATCAGCGGCAGGACGAACAGGAGCAGGATGACCAGCGCGGGGATGGCTGCCGTGGCGATCCACTCTATTTTTCCCAGGAGCGGGATTTGTCCATATACTGCGAGGAACTTGAATAGGAAAAGGAAGTACCACTCCGGCTTTGGGACGTAGGCAGTATCGCTCGGGTCCGCTTTTGGTTCTCCCGGCACACCGAGGAAAGTTGCCAGAAGGATCAATACGATAAAGATCGCCAGGGAAACCAGTAGATCCTTGTAAATGCTGTCAGGCCAGAAGCGCTCGCCTTTTTGCAAGGCGATCTTGTATTTTTCGAGGACGGTCTTCTTTTGTTCTTCTTTCATGTCCGCGCTCCTTTAGTCGTCCTTGCCCGGGAATTCTGATTCCCCGTGCTTGATGATGAGGAAGAGGTGGACACCGATCAACCCGGCCAATACGGCAGGGAGCATCCAGATATGAGCCGCGAAGAACCTGCTCAAGGTCAGGGCGCTCAAGTCAGTACCTCCCCGCAAGGCTTTCATGATGAAGGAGCCAATAATGGGCACACTCCCGGCAATGGACGTTGCAACCGTCGTGGCCCAGTAGGCTTTCTGGTCCCATGGCAGCAGGTAGCCGGTAAAACCCATTCCCAGCGTACACAGCAGCAAACCCACGCCGATCAGCCAGGTTAACTCACGCGGATATTTATATGAAGCGGTTACAAAGACCCGCAGCATGTGGATAAAAACAACCAGCACCATCAACGTTGCGCCCCAGTGATGAATGCCCCGGATCAACCAGCCAAAAGCGACGCCATTCATGATGTACTGGATACTGTCGAAGGCGTGGTCTGGGGAAGGGGTATAGTACACGCTCAAAAAAATACCGGTTACCCCCTGGAGCAGGAAAAGGAACAGGCTGGCAGAACCCAGCGTATTCCACCAATTACCTTTTGGTTCGGGACGGTCGAGGGTGGCTTTGTAGAGCTCGTTCAGTGCGAGTCGTTCATCCAGCCAGGCGAATAGCTTCTTCCACATCTTCGTTACCCTCCCCGGAAATAAATGAGCAGCTTACCGTCTGTGACCTGGACCTGGTCGCCTGTGTAACGATCCAGAGGACGGGGCGGGGGACCGCCCAACACCTCGCCGTTAATCCCGAACTGGGCATCGTGGCAGGGACAGATATATTCCTGCTTGTCTACGTTCCAATTGACGTGACAGCCCAGGTGCGTACATTTATTTGATAATATCAATGTATCCGTATCCGACGAGCGCAATACAAACACACCATAACTGTTGACGGTCTTCTCCCAGCCATTGACCGTACTGCGGGTGAAAGTTGCCAGGGTCGGTTTCCCGATCTCGAAAGTTTCGAGTTTACCCAGAGGTACCCAGGCATCTTTACCGGCAGCCTTTAGGGCTGGATCGATAAGATAATCAATGGCCGGCAAACCAATTGCCGCACCAATGATCGCACCTACAGCCCCTGTGATAAGTTTAACGAAATCGCGACGGCTGATATTATGAGACCCCGCCATGCGAACCTCCCGGTATGAACTGGATTATATAATAAAGGAAACCATAAATCCACGTGATATGATTATAAGGATGATTCGTCCATCCCCAAGAGGATGTCTGGAATGATTAATCTATGAGTATTGTCACTTTTAACTAAAGAAACGAGGATGGGATAATAGACCGTGTTAAAATTTCTTTGCTGCTGCGTGCAGACGCGCAAACCGAAGAAACTAAATATGAAGGATGGACATTTCCTCCACTTGCGGGGGGCATCCCGCAGTTGAAGAACGCATTATTCGAAAGACATTATGGAGGCGTAGATGGGTCTTAAAAGGAATGTTGGCCTCATGGAAGCCTTGCGATATCAAGGGAAAGGCCCGATGTTGACCTATATCCTGCACAGGATAGGCGGTCTCAGCATCGTCATTTTTGTGGGTTTACACATCCTGGCGGGCTATCTCGCCAACCATGCCTGGGGGGCAAATCTCGGGATATTTATCAACTCAATTTATGAGAATTGGCTCTTCCAGGTATTCATCTTCTTCTTTGCTCTTTTCCATGCCATCAATGGACTGCGTATTGTCATCCTGGATCTTTGGCCGAAATTGATTGAATACCAGCGTGAAGCCATCTGGCTGGAATGGTTTGTTTTTCTGCCAATTTACGGCATCGCACTTTTTGTGATCGTCCGCAGTGGGTTGGGAGGTTAGCAGATGAAAACGAAACAGAGACCTGCTCCTCTGGGCGGCTTCAATTTTGATTACATTATGTGGCTGTTCACCCGCTTGTCGGCCCTGGCAATGTACCTGATCGTCATTGTGGCGCTTACAGGTGCCCTGCTGATGAGCGCCCGTCAGAACATGTCCATAGCCGACCTGATGCGCTGGGCCTTCATGCCCAACCCAAATCACGTGGCAAGCACCAATATTCCGGATATCGAAGTCTGGAAGACCATCTTCTGGCAGGTGATGGCCATCCTGATGCTCTTTTTTGCGGGGGCGCATGGACTGCACGGATTGCTTAATGTAGTGGAAGACTACATTTCAAGCAGACGGATACGCATGTCTCTGCGCGCCCTGGTGCTCGTTATTTGGGTGGCAATCAGCCTCATTGGCATCACCGTCATTGTGACCTCCTAGGAGCAGAAGTATGAAAACCCATCAATTTGAAGTGATCGTGGTTGGCGCCGGCGGAGCAGGTTTAATGGCAGGTTTGTATGCTTCCAGGACAGCCAAGACAGCCATCATCACTAAACTTTATCCCACCCGGTCGCATACCGGCACCGCCCAGGGTGGTATCGGCGCGGCGCTCGGAAGTGAAGAAGAAGACCATCCCGAATGGCACACCTACGACACGGTAAAAGGGTCGGATTACCTGGGGGACCAGGATGCCATCGAATTCATGTGCGAGGAAGCTGTCCAGGCGGTATACGAACTGGAACACATGGGCCTGCCCTTTGACCGCACGCCTGAAGGCAAGATTTCCCAGCGACCCTTTGGCGGGCACACCAATAACGTGACCGGTAAACCCGTCAAGCGTGCCTGCCATGCCGCCGACCGAACCGGACACATGATCCTGCAAACCCTGTACCAGCAGTGCATGAAGAATAACGTCAACTTTTTTGATGAGTTCCAGGTGGTGGATCTGCTGATGGTCAACGGTGCCGCGGCAGGCGTGGTGGCCATCGAGCTTGCCACAGGCGAGCTGCATGTGTTCCATGCCAAGGCAGTCATCATTGCCACCGGCGGTTATGGGCGCATTTGGGAAATCACCTCCAATGCGTATGCTTTCACGGGGGACGGTCCTGCCATCATCATGCGGCGCGGGCTGCCCCTGGAAGACCTGGAATTCTTTCAATTCCATCCCACCGGCATCTACAAACTTGGCATCCTGATCACAGAAGGGGTGCGCGGCGAGGGCGGTGTCCTGATCAACGGCAAGGGCGAACGCTTTATGGAAAGATACGCCCCGCATGTCAAAGACCTGGCCTCGCGGGACGTCGTCAGCCGCGCCATCTATATGGAGATCCGTGACGGCAACGGCGCCAATGGGCAGAACTACGTTTACCTGGATGTGAGACCTGAAAGCGTCAACAAATACGCCGCGCTGGACGGGCGAAAAAATAAGGACGGCTCTCCCTACACAGTTACGGGAGAGGAAATCCTGGCGAAATTGCCGGATATCGTGGACTTCTGCCGCGTTTACTTGGGCGTGGACCCGGTCACCCAGTTAATGCCCATCCAACCGACTGCACATTATGCCATGGGCGGCATCCCGACTAGTAAATATGGTGAAACCATCTTGGACGAGACGAATGCAACCGTTCCGGGCTTGTATGCCGCCGGGGAATGCGCGTGTGTCTCGGTCCATGGGGCCAACCGGCTTGGCACGAACTCCCTGCTCGACCTGGTGGTATTCGGAAAGCATGCCGGGTTGCGCGCCGCTGAGTTCGCCAAAACGGTTCCTTTCCAACCACTTCCTTCCGATCCGACCAAATATGCCAGCTCCCAGTTTGACCGGATACGCAAAGCGGATGGCAAGGATAACGCCTTCGACATCGCCACAACAATGAAAAAAGTAATGTTCGATAAAATGGGCATCTTCCGATCGGGTAAGGGCATGGAAGAAGCCCTCACGATTGTGCGCGCACTCAAGCAGCGTTATCAGCACGTTTCCGTGACCGACACCGGAAAAATATTTAACACGGAACTGATCAATGTCTGGGAATTGGGCAACCTGCTCGACCTGGCCGAAGCGATAACAGTCTCAGCCATTGCCCGTACCGAGAGCCGGGGAGGTCATTCACGCGAGGACTACCCCGACCGCGACGACAAGAATTGGCTCAAGCACAGCCTGGCCTGGGTGCGCGAGGATGGCAAAATCGACCTGAAATACAAGCCGGTGGTCATCACCAAGTATGAGCCCAAGGTACGGACTTACTAGGAGACGAAATGGAAGTAACCATCAAACTCTTCCGCTACAACCCTGAAAAGGATAAGAAGCCCTCCTACAAGACCTACAAGCTGGAGGCTCTCGAGACCGACCGCGTGCTCGACCTGCTCGAAAAGGTGAAAGGCTACCAGGACGGCACCTTGTCCTTCCGTCGTTCATGTGCTCATGGCATCTGCGGCTCGGACGCAATGCGCATTAACGGGTTCAATCGCCTGGCTTGCAAGACCCTCGTCCGCGACACCGGCGCGAAGATAACGGTCCAACCATTGCTCGGCATGCGCGTGATCAAAGACCTGATCGTGGACATGGAACCATTTTTTGAACACTACCGTTCCGTAAAGCCCTGGCTGATTAATGACGATCCCGAACCGGAAAAGGAACGTTATCAAAGCGTCGATCAGCGCGCCGTCTTCGATGACACCACCAAGTGCATCCTATGCGCCTGCTGCACCACCGCTTGCCCCTCCTTCTGGGGTAATGAACAATACGTGGGCCCGGCCGCGATCGTGGCAGCTCATCGGTTTATTTTTGACAGCCGTGACAAGGCGGCCGCGGAGCGCCTGAAAATCTTGAACGAAGTGTGGGGAGTTTACCGCTGCCATACCATCTTCAACTGCACCCTGGCGTGCCCGCGCGAGATCCAGATCACCAGGGCCATCGGCGAAGTCAAAATGGCGCTGACCACTGGAAAAACGGAATAACTAAAACACCGACGACCCGGCTTTTTGAGCCGGGTCTTTTATTTTTTCCGGCAAAACCCCAGCGATAGTACCGTCGGCGATACACAAAAGGAAGGAGGCAGGGAACCTTCAGTCTGGATGGGTATGATGCATGAGCCATTGGGAGGGTATTGGGGATTGCGGATCACATCCGCCTGCTGAGCGATCGTCGAAGTCTGGAGAAGAGTTTCGAAATGGGTACCGGGGGAAATATCTTTCAGGATTTGTGCAATAATCCTGAGAACGGAAAGCGAATGACCCCTTATGAGGATCGTTTTATTAAACTTGCCCTGCATATGAATCAGGTGTATAGTCTCGTCCATTCTCGTTTATTTCGGAAGGTATCCTTGTCAAAGCTATCAAATATTCTCAGATATTGGCTGCCGCTCGCGGCAGTAACCACCTTATTATGTGGACTGATCTACCTGGCGGTTCAACAGTCTCTGCGCTGGGGAGCGAACGACCCGCAGATCCAGATGGCGGAAGATGCTGGTGCAGCACTGGCTGCAGGCGGGATACCCGCGTCGGTGCTGCCAGTTGCCCAGGTGGAAATTTCCAGCAGCCTGGCACCCTTCATGGTCATTTTCAACGACTCGGGTGAGCCGCAGGCTTCGTCGGCCCGCCTGCACGGAGCAACTCCCGCGCTGCCGTCCGGAATTTTCGACTATACCCGCCAAAAAGGGGAAGACCGGGTAACCTGGCAGCCTGAAGCAGGGGTCCGCATTGCCGCGGTGGTGGTGGCTTTCGGCGGGGCTCAGCCGGGATTCGTCCTGGCAGGCCGCTCGCTGCGGGAGGTCGAAATCCGCGCGAGCCAGGTGGAACAAATAACCGGGATCGCCTGGCTGGTCACACTGGCTGTCTCACTGTTCGTCGTGGCTGCCTGCGAGTTGATCCTTGGCAACAAGAAGCAATCCCTCTGATCTCGCCCTTGAATGCTAATACTTCAGATGATGTATGAATACAAACGTGCCCTTTCGGGCACGTTTGTATTAGGAAGAAAGGGAATAGTGTCGTTTGGAAGCCCGGGCGAACGAGCGCCGGGTCGATCTTGATCTGCTAGAACAATCCCCGCAGCATCAACAGCAAACCAA
>JADGQC010000002.1 GCA_017882125.1 Anaerolineales bacterium | reverse complement strand
CCTGGTTTGTTCTTCCTATAAGTTTTTCGGCCCCCATGCCGGTATCCTCTACGGTCGCTACGACCTGCTCAAGGAACTCAAAGCCTACAAGGTCCGCCCTGCCACCAATTCCCTGCCCGGCAAGTTCGAGACCGGCACCCAGAACCATGAAGGCATCGCCGGGGTGCTGGGCGCCCTCGAATATTTTGAGTGGCTCGGTAAAACCTTTGGTTCGGAACAGGAGGAAGGGTTGAGCCCCCGCGGTTACCAGGGCCGGCGCCTGGAGCTCAAGAAGGCCCTCACGGCTCTGCGCGCCCACGAGTTTGAGCTTAGCCGCGCCCTCTTATCCACCCTGAAACAGGTGCCGGGCCTGCGCATTTACGGTCAGACCGATCCGCAAAAGCTGGACCAGCGCGTCCCGACCTTTTCGTTCAACATGGCAGGCAAGAACCCGCATCTCATCGCCGAGTTCCTGGCGTCCAAAGGCTTCTATGTCTGGGACGGCAACTATTACGCCCTGGCGGTCACCGAGCGCCTGGGCGTCGAAGAGACCGGCGGGATGGTGCGCGTCGGCGCCGTCCACTACAACACCCTCGACGAAATTGCCCGCCTGGGCGAGGCATTGAAATCACTGAAATAATCCATTTGGATATTTAGAGGCAGCATGGCTCAAAAACCTTCCTGGCGCGCACGCTTTCGTTACTGGTTCGACAACAGCTTTGCAGGCGGTCCGCTGGTTCTGATCGGTTGGCTTGCTCTTGCCACTGCTGGCCTCATATTATTGGGGACTGCGCTGGTCGCACTGTTCCATGGGATACCCGCTGGCGACCAGGCCTGGCAGGTCTTTTGGAACATACTCTCCCAGGCCCTCACCCCCAACCCGGTCGATGCAGCCAACTCCCTGCCCTATTTGCTGGTCATGCTGGGCGTCACCCTGGGCAGCCTGTTCATGGTCAGCATCCTCATCGGTACCCTCACCGGTGCCATTGAACGCAAGGTGGAGGACCTGCGGAAAGGGCGCTCGCGCGTTCTCGAGAGCGGGCACACCCTCATCCTGGGCTGGTCGCCCCAGGTCTTTACCATTCTGTCCGAGTTGATGATTGCCAACCAAAATAGGAAGGATGCTCGCATCGTCATCCTGGCGGACAAGGATAAGACCGAAATGGAGGACGAGCTGCGCGCCCGCGTCGCCACGCTCGGGTCCACCCGCATCATCTGCCGCACCGGTTCGCCCATCGACATGACCGAGATTGAAATTGCCAGCCCCCACGACGCCAGGTCCATCATCATCCTCCCTCCCGAATCGGACGACCCTGATTCGGTGGTCATCAAGACCGTGCTGGCGCTCACCAACAATCCCGCCCGCCGCCTGCAGCCCTACCATATTGTCACCCAGATCCGCGATCCAAAAAACCTTGATGTGGTCAGGATGATCGGAAATCGCGATCGCGTCCAGCCCGTCCTGGTTGGCGACCTGATCGCCCGCGTCACTGCCCAGACATCGCGCCAGGGTGGCCTGTCCACCGTTTATACCGAGCTGTTGAATTTCAGCGGGGACGAGATCTACTTCACCCATGAACCCACTTTGGTTGGCAAGACTTATGGCGAGGCCCTGCTCGCCTATGAGACTTCAGCGGTGATGGGCATGAAGAAGGGTGACAAGGGTGCCTCTCTTAATCCGCCCATGGACACCCTCATCGAAGCCGGCGACCAACTCTTCGCCTTGACCGAAGATGATGACACGCTGCTCATCTCCGGCCTGACATCCATTTCGCTGGATGAATCTGTCATCCTATCCGCGGGCAAAACCAGCCCCTCCAAACCTGAAAAATGCCTCATCCTGGGCTGGAACCGCTGCGCAGCCATCGTCCTGCGCGAACTGAATAATTACGTTCCCAGGGGTTCGAGCGCCATGGTGGTCGCCGATCCCAACGTCTCAGCCGAGGTGGCTGATATTGAAAATGTAATCAAGCAGGAATGCAGCCGGTTTGCAAATCAAAAGGTTTCCTTCAAGCGGGGCGATACCACTGACCGGCGCCTGCTTGAAACCATCCGTGCCGCCGATTATGACCACGTCATCGCCTTGAGTTATGCTGGCCTGGACATCCAGGAAGCTGACGCAAAGACTCTTATCACCCTGCTGCACCTGCGCGACATTGCTGAACGCGACGAGACTCCCTTCTCCATCGTCAGCGAGATGCTCGACCTGCGCAACCGCAGACTGGCCGAGGTCGCCAAAGTAAATGATTTCATTGTCAGCGATCACCTCATCAGCCTGATGATGTCACAACTCTCTGAGAATCCCGATCTGTATGCGGTCTTTGCTGATATCTTCGACCCGGAAGGCTCGGAGATCTACATGAAGCCTGTCGGGGATTATGTTGAAATTGGCAAGCCGGTCAATTTTTACACAATGGTGGAGGCGGCCCGCCGCCGCGGCCAGACCGCCATCGGTTACCGGCTGGCTGCCGAAGCAGGCGAGGTTGCCAGGTCCTACGGGGTTCACACCAACCCGCAGAAATCCAGGCTGGTGAGCTTCGTTCCCGAGGACAAACTGATCGTCCTTTCGGAAAACTGATCGCGACTGAATCTGCTGTTCCCTTCACCTTGCATGCGGGAAAATGTTTTGATTACATCCGGCGCCAGCGGATGTGACACTCCACACTCCCGGGGGTATCATCAAAGGGTATAATACATTCGTTATGACGAATATATCGCCCGTTGAACAAGTTGCCTCGCTGCTCCAAACCATCGGTCAGGAATCCCGACTGCAGATCCTGCTTGCCATCGGCGAGGGTGAGGCTTGCGTCTGCCACCTGGAAGCCACGTTCGGCTGGCGGCAGGCTTATCTCTCACAGCATTTAATGGCACTGCGCAAAGCAGGGATCGTCGTCACCAGCCGCCAGGGGCGCAACATCCATTACCGCTTGAGCGACCCGCGTTACCTTGCTGTCATCCAGCAGGCAGCTGCGCTGCAGGATGTCACCCTGCCCAAACTGGCCCCTTCTCCGGATTGCTCCTGCCCGAATTGCGTTAAAGAAAAGGGACCGTGCGTTGATGGTAATTGCGATTAGGTTAATGCATGAGCCCCGGCAGATATGTTTCCGACCATGCAAGCCTGCTTACATTAAGGAATAGTTATGCCTGACTTCTTGGAAATTACTATTGATAAATTCACCTTCAAAGTTGCTACGGACCGTTTCTATAGTAAAGAAGGGGTTTGGGCAAAGGAAGAAAAGAGGCGCGTTCGGATTGGGTTGTCTGACTTTGTCCAACAACGCAGCGGAGATGTGGCCTTTGCAGAAATCAAACCCGTTGGAACGCTTCTCGCTGTGACGGAAGAAGTGGTAGTAGTCGAGACGATCAAGGTTAATATCGCTTACTTATCGCCAGTGTCCGGAAAAATCGTCGAAGTCAACCCGGCCATGACAGTTGCACCGGAAGCAATCAACCAGGACCCTTATGGCACAGGCTGGCTAACGGTGATTGAAGTCGCTGATTGGGAGACGGAGCGTGCCCGGTTGCTCGATCCGCAGGCCTATTTTGAGTCCATGAAACGCCAGGCGGAAGAGGAAGTAAAGAAACCATGACCTCTCCGACTCAAAAAGTGATGATCGTGCCGTGCAGCGGGATAGGAAAAGCGTATGGCACCGTCAGCCGTGAAGCCGCCTACGCCGTGACCGAAGACTTGCGCCCCACAAAGACCCGGCTGGTGCCCCTCGCCTTGTTGGTCCTCGGCGACGAAGATTCCCGCACAGATATAGCTTCGTACCCTGTAATCACCATTGACGGCTGCAAACTGGCCTGCGCTGCCAAAATGGTACGGCAAAGCGGCGGGACGGTCGTAAAGGAATTTGCGGTTCTGGATGGTTATCGCCGCCATAAGGATCTCAAACCCCAGGGCATAGCCGAACTCAATGAGGGAGGGCAGAAATTGGCCGGTGTCCTGGCAGAGGAAGTCACTGTCGTAGTGGATGGAATAATGTCCCGAAACCATGGAGGCGAAAATGCCTGACCTGCCCGGAAAAAAAGTTGGGATCGTTTCCTGTTCCGGGGAGGAACTCCCGGAAGGCACGGTGACGCGCCTGGCCGCCCTAATGCTCCTGGAACAGCTGCGCCCGGCCGATACGGTCACCATTTGCCTACCGCTTTTCCTGGCGGGTGGCGAGGGAGATCGGGCCTTTGCCCGTTTCTACCCCACCATCGCCATCGATGGCTGTGACAAACGCTGTGCGGCTCGCGGCACCGAAATGTATTCCGGCCAGCCCGCTGCCAGCATTATCGTCAGCGACCTTGTCGCCTCACACGGCCTGGATAAGTTGGAAGGTAGTCGCCATCTAAATGAGGCTGGTCACCTTGCGGTTGAAGCAACCGCTGCGCAGGCGGCTGGTCTGGTGGATGAATTGCTGCACAAGCACTGGAACCGCACAGCGGGGGCTGTTGAAGAAAACCTGGCTTTTGAAGCGCAGGAACCGATCCAAGCGACTTGCTCCTGTGGTTCCGGCGTTCCTGTGCAGGAAGTGTATATAAACGGAGAGGCCGTCACTTTGATCGCTTTACCGACGATCTTCCAGCAGTTCCATGATTCCGGCAAACCTGCCTCGGAGAATACGACCCGGGAATTAATCGAGACTGTAAAGGTTTATAACCCGATCTCACCCGACCAGGAAAATGCTTATGCAGAGACATTGGCGCGCGACTATGCAGCTTTTTGTGCACAGCAGGAAACACTTAAATGAGCCAAACGTCCACATATAACACCACGGTCGCCTGGAAAGGTGAGCATTGGGGACATATCGTCCTGGGCAATGGCCCGGAGATGGACTTTTCGGCGCCGCCGGAAGCCCAGGGTCATCCCGGCGTCTTGACCCCGGAAGATGCCTTTGTGGCTGCGGCCAATACCTGCATCATGATGATGTTCATCTGGGCAGCCGAACGCTTCAAGTTAAAGCTTATGTCTTACGAGTGTCGCGCCGAAGGAACCAAGCTTATCGAGTTGGACCGTACCGAGATTTTTACTCATCTGCGTTTCTGGCCGGTCATTCGGATTGCCGCAGGGGACGAAGACCCGCAGGCGTTGGAAGCGCGTGCCAGGCGCGCCCTCAAATCTGCGCAAAAGTATAGCCTGGTGGCGAACTCGGTGAAGTCTGAGATCGTCATCGAACCCGATATCAAAATTCAAAATCAGTAGATTTGGAGGCAAACATGCTTACCATCAAGGTTTTAGGTTCCGGTTGTCAGAATTGTCAAAATTTGGCCTCCCTGGCTGCACGCGCCGTAGGCACGTTGAGCATTGAGGCTAAAATCGAGAAAGTTACTGACCATGTTGAGATCATGAAATACAAGATCCTGGCAACCCCGGGATTGGTCATCAATGAGAGAGTGGTCTCAGCTGGTCGGGTCCCAAGTGAAGCAGAGATCACCACTTTCCTGACCAACGCGCTGGCGGCAGAGTGAAAAAGAAAGTCCTCTTCCTCTGCACCGGCAACTCCTGCCGCTCCCAGATGGCCGAGGCGATCGTCAATGCCCGCCTGGGTGAAACGTGGGAGGCTGCCAGCGCCGGCACCAAGCCGGCCGCTTCCGTCCATCCCAAGGCAATTGCGGCGCTGGAAGAGATTGACATCCGCCATGCGGGTCACACAAAATCTGTGAACGAATTCCGGAACTCAGACCTCGACCTGGTAGTCACTCTGTGTGATTCAGCCCAGGAGGAATGCCCCGTCTGGCTGGGGAAAGGAAAGCGCTTGCATCACGATTACCCTGACCCTGCCAAAACAAACGATATGGACGATTTCCGCAAAGTGCGTGATGACATGCTCCGCGAGATTGTTGCCATATTGAATTCTTATGAAAATTGACCTTTTATATATCGACGACTGTCCCTCCTGGCAGGGCGGTCTTGAGAACCTGAAGTCTGCCCTGAAAGCCGAAGGGCTGGAAGCAGTTATCCGCCTGGTTAGGGTGCCGGATAATGCCGAAGCCGCCCGCCTGAAATTTTTGGGTTCACCTGCCTTTTGCGTGGATGGCGTCGATTTTTGGCCCATTCCGCGGGAACGCTATAACCTGAACTGCCGCATATACTCCACTCCGCAAGGATTGAAAGGCATTCCCACGGTGGATATGTTGCGCGAAAAGTTGCGCTCCCTATTCGTTAATAATGCTTGATCTTCTTTTGTGCAGCAAATCCAAACCCCCGGTTCCTGGTTACCCATGCCCGGTTTGCATCCCCGAATTTGATTCGAAATTGGCCTGCAAAAATAATTCAAAAAGATAGAAAATAACATCATAAAACAGGAGTAGAAAATGACTGAAGCAACAATCGCAACACCTCAAAATCAGCCCAAACTGGGTTTGGTCAGCAAGCTTTTGCCTTTATGGATCATCCTTGCCATGGTTTTCGGTTTGCTCCTGGGAAAATTTCTTCCACAGATTGGTAAGGCTCTACAACCCGGGATTCCCCTGGGCCTCTTTGTCATGATTTACCCTGCAATGACCAAGTTAAAACTTGGCGAGGTCCGCGGCGCTGTAAAGGACTGGAAACCAGCTGCAATCGTGATTTTTTTCAATTATGCCTTCAACCCATTCCTGCTTTACCTGATCGGTTGGGTATTCTTACGCAATTATCCAGATTTGTGGACTGGTCTCGTCTTGTTGGGTGTGGCGCCCTGTATCGCCATGGTGCTGGTATGGACTGATTTAGCGAGGGGCAATGGTCCTTTGGGAATTGTATTAATGGCATGGAACTCGCTGATCCAAATCTTTACCACTCCATTTTTTATCTGGCTGATCCTGGGTACGCACGCGTCCGTCGATATTCGGTTAATTGCTCAAAGTGTTTTGTTGTATTTAGGCCTACCTCTATTGACGGGTGTCCTTTCTAGGAATTGGATGATAAAGAAAAAAGGCGAAGATTGGTTTACAAAAAAAGCAATTCCTGTCCTGGATGATGTGCAGCTTGTCGCTTTAATTTTGACGTTGGTGGTTATGTTTGCCCTCCAGGGTGATGTGATCTTGCAGCACCCCGAATTGATCTACCTGATGGCTGTCCCCTTAATCCTATTCTTCTTCTTGCTATTCTTCAGCGTATTAATGATCAGTCGTAAAGTTGGCTTTTGTTACGCTGATTCAGCGACTACCGCTTTCCATTGTACCGGTCGCAACTTTGAGTTAGCCATTGCAATCGCTTTAACTGCATTTGCTTCTAGGCCTATGGTTGGCGTGTCAACGGTAATTGGCCCCTTGATAGAAGTGCCTTTAATGTTAACCATCGTTTTTCTTGCCAAGAAATTCGAGTGGAAGCTGTTCCGGACGAATACAGCCGGAGCTTGCAGGGAACAAGAGTTGGAAGCCGAGTCCTTGGTGTAGGGCATTTTGATAACTTGCTCTAGTTCTGGCTAATAAACTACCTCATCGCCATTCATATCTCATCCTCCTGATGATTGGATTGATCTACCTGGCATTCTTTATGAAGATAGACCCTAAATCTACTGCTGAGGCCTGATGAAAATTGGAGTCAAAATACTTGGTTCCAAAACTCCACAGCGCTACGCCGTCCGGCGGGCAGTTCTGGCAGCCCAGTCTGCCCTTGGGATGGAATATCCGGACCTTCTGATCGATATCTCTGAGGTGAGGGATCTCGTTGAAATTGAGAAGATAACGCCGGTGTTCATCTATCCCAGCCTGATTGTGAATGACCGACTAGTTTGCGTGGGACGGTTTCCCAGGAAAGATGAGATAATAGTTTGGTTTCAACAAGCGCTTGAAAGTTGAGCGATAATCAGAATCTGATGGTCAATCCATCAAGGAGACAAAACATGGACGAAAATTGTGATTGCAAGAAAGGCACGTGCGACTGCGGTTGTGATTGCTGCGGTGGAGAGGGCGGCTTCGACCGCCAGTTTCTTACAAAGGCCGAGCAAATCGAGGAGCTGGAGTCCTACCTGGCCGAACTCAAGCTTGAACTCCAGGCGGTGGAGGAGCATTTGGCTGATTTACGGAAATAGTAAAAAAATAATGGGCGGCTACGCCGGCCGCCCTTAATTAATTAAATTCAACCAATTCCACCAGGTTCCCTGCCGGATCGTGGAACATCACCCACTAGCCGGAGTCATTTTTCTCCACCCCCCAGGGCTGGGCCACCTCGTGCAGGCGAAGGTTTTCAATAGCTGTTTCCAGGTCCGATACCGAGAAGGCGACCACCGGGAAGCGGGGCTCGGGGTCCGGCCGGAGCGCCGGGCGCCCAGGGATGATCGCTAGTACGCAGCCATCCAGGTCAAAGTGGATGCGGTCGCCCGCATGGTGCGGCAGGAGTTTCAACCCGATCACGTCTCGGTAGAAATGTGCGGCAGCGGGTGCATCTTCCGCCCACAGGCTGATAACTGCCAGATGTGTGTCCATATGAATTCTCTTTTATTAAACGAAAATCCCGCCAATGCGGGAAAAGTTGAAAAACCGTTAAATTAAGCGCAAACACCTGGGTGAGGGGGGCACCCAAGTGTTTGCGTAAGTATATTACATGATAACCAATAAAAATGCAAGAGGGGTAATCTTAATATTTTGTGAGATTTTTGGTACCCTATAAAGCACACTGCAAGTAAATGATCGTATGAACATAAAAAACCCCCTGGTCCCAACTGGCACTTGGTTCACCGGACCTAATCTTATGGACAGCCTGAAGGAAAGGGGTACCACTCGCAGCGAGTTGAGGATTTAAGCGGAATAGTGACCGGGTATGGCTGGCATTGGACCGTCGTATTTTGGTTGATAAGCTTATTTTTCCACCTGTCTAAAAATGCATTTTAACCAGACCCTATAAGAGAAATAATCTCTTACTAGTATTATTAGTCCTATTTTGATATAATCTATCCGACAATTCCCCATTATTAAAAAATTGCAGGGAGAGTGTGTTGATGACCTTGAAACGGATTGCTCTGATCGTCAGCTTGGTTTCCGTATTGTCCATCCCTGCCATGGCGCTGGTGTCTGCTCAGTCTGCATCGGCAATCCGCGTCAATCAAGTTTCGACTCTGGAAACACAAAACGGGGTGAATCTAAAGATCTACTTTAATGTTTTCGACCCGAAGACCGGGGCTCCCATCCTGGATGCTGAACCTTCCAGTGCCCAGGTTACGCTGCTTTTCACCAATCTGGTATCCCAAGGGCAGGTAAAAAAACCGGATACTCCCATCTACATCACCCTGGTTTTGGATTCAAGTGGAAGCATGGCCGGGACGGCTGCCGACAAGCTCAAACAAGCAGCCAAGCAGGCGCTTAATAACATCCCGGATAATTCTTTCTTTTCAGTGATCCAGTTCGATGTGGCCAGCAAGCTGCTGCAGGATTTCACCCAGAATATCAGTTTGGTCAGCGATGCGATCGATCATTATAAAGTGAGCCCCAATGCGACCTGCCTGTATGATGCCGCCTATTCAGCCGTACAAACCCTGAGCAAGGCACCTGCCGGTCGAAGGGCGGTCGTCATTTTCACAGACGGCAAGGATGAAAAAGGTGACGGCACCCCGTGCAGCAAACACAGTTATCAGGAGTTGGTCACGCTGGCCAACCAGATGCAAGTACCAGTCAACACCATCGGCCTTGCAAATGTAGCTTCAGATATTAATTCAGGGGAATTGCAGGATATGGCTGTCAGTACGGGCGGTTTCTCAGCCATCGGGGGACAGGCTGACCTTTCCGTGTCTTTTAGCAAGATCATGGATGCGCTCAAAGCTCAATGGATGGTCGAAGCCCTGGTGTACCCAAGGGAGGGCAACAATGACTCCACCCTCACTGTTCTTATGAAGGACAACCAATCCCTAAACGCGGATTTCAACTTCACATCCAGCACCAACTACCCCGGCCCGCCGAGTCCCGTGGCAGCACAATTTTCCGGGTTACTGTTCCATCCGGAGAACAGCACCTATGAAATCCAGCTCTCCCTCACCTCGCCCGAGCTTGTCAGCTATGTCAAGGTCTCCATCTGGGATAAAAAGGCTGGTTCTAAAGTGGCCGAGTACGTTTTTAATGATCCGGTGGATTCTAATACGTTCACTTTCGCAACCGACCAGCTGACCGTTGGGAGCGACTATGAACTGCATATCATCGCTGTAAGCCGGGCGGATAATACGCCCTTTCCATTAATCCGTGACTCCCAGGGGAACACTTCCGCAGAGCTCATCCATGAGTTCACCTTCGACCCATCTGCACTCTTTCCGCAAATCACGATCCAATCGGTGGCTCAACAATCCAATGATATTGCTGTCACCATCACCACCACCAATACTGACCTGATCGGCGGTTTTAACGGCTGGCTGATCGACGAGAACACCAACACACGGGTGCAGAACTCCGATTTCAACATTCAGGCTCTGGGCACAAGCAGCGGAACGATCGTGATCCCTGCTGGAGCCAGCAAGGTTCCGGATGGCAAGTATACGCTGGTCGTGCAGGTGCTCGGCAAGAGCAATCAGGTGTACTCATCCTCAAACTATTCGGGGGTCGTTTACACCGCCACACGACCTTCAATTTTCCAGAACATCGGGGTGGCCCTGGTTGCCTCGCCCATCCTGATGGGTTTGATTATCGCCATCATCCTGGGGATGGTTGGCTACTTCATGTATACGTCGATCCGGTCGAAATCCATGACCGGGACGCCGGTCATGCAGGGCCGCCTGGGTGAAAAGTTATCCGGGGGTCGCAGCACTGGGCCGGTTCTACCGCTGTCGGAAAATGAACCTATTCCACTGCGTGGTCAACCGACGAGAGAGCCTGCCCGATCTGTTCCACAACCTTTCTTACCACCGCCCAGCCAGCTGAGTTCCTCCCGACCAGCAGGGGGAGGCCGGGATGATCGCACCATGCTTGCCGGCGGAGAAGAAGGGGCAACCCTGATCGCCGCCCAGCCGGCTCCTGCAAAGGTCAGCCTTATGATTGTACGAAGCCCGGAGGACGCCTCCAACCAGGGCCGCCAGATCGCCTTGACGCAGTTCCCCTATATTATCGGCCGGGTGGAAGGAAACCTGATTATCAAAGACCCTAACATTTCACGGCAGCATGCCCAGGTCACTTATGAAGCTGCGAGTCGGACCTACTTTATCACCGATTTGAACAGCAGCAATGGGACGCGATTGAATGAACAACGCCTGGCGCCGGGAAAGCCTGTCCAACTCGCCGGTGGGGCAGTAATTGGGCTTGGTCCCAATGTAACGCTTCGCTTTGACTTGAGCTAGGAAGGGACAATCGATGGGCCGTAAAGTTCAACTAAATTATGATGAATTGAGGACGGTGGTCAAGAAATTCCGTAATGAGGGTGAGGATACTGTTCGACTTCACTCAACCATGCGCGATCGAGTCCATGACCTGCACAAAGACTGGGCTGGTGAAGGCGCGGATAAATTTTTCAAGGAAATGGAAAACGACCTGCTGCCAGCCCTTTTGCGTCTGTCAAGTGCCCTGTTTTACGCGCAGGATGTGCTGCATAAGATCATACAGATCATCCAAACATTTGATGAGGACACAGCCGGGTATTTTAAAATGGATTTCGCTCAACTTCATCGAATCAATTTGGGCGCGTTCCTGGCGGGCGCGGGATTGGGGGTCGGGATTGGCAGCATGGCAGGTGGGTCATCGTCTGGAGGATTATCGGGCGTCGGGGGACCTGCAGATTCCATTGGCGGGACAGGTCAGCCATTGCCCAATTCACAACCAGGCTCCGACCAGACCGGCTTCGTTGATCAACCGCCAGGACCAGACGGACAGTCAGCCGGCGCGGGCGATGGTGGAAATGGCGGCTCCAGCCAGGGAGTGCAAGGTAACCAGCAAGGCATGGTAGGCGGAGTCGGTGCCCAGGTGGGAGGTGGTGTGGGCGTGGGATCATTGGGTGGCGGTTCAATTGCTGCGGACCACATTTACGAAGAATCCTCGGGGGTGGGAGCGGGTGGCAGCACAGTCCAAACGGGGCAGGCAGCTGGCTCCAGTGGAGGCGGAGCGCAGGGGTCCACAGGTGGAGAAGGAACAGTGGCAGCAGGTGCCGCGGGCGTAGCCGGCAGCGCTGCGATTGGTGTTGCAGGTAAATCCATCAAAGGCAGGTTCAGGAAGAAAAAGAGATAAGGGATTTTGCGAGAGTGAAAAGTCAACGGCTTGACTTTGAATTCCGTTAATTCTAATGTAATCATGACTTAATTATCTCCCGAGAGGAGGCACAACCATCTATATCGCATACACCCTTTCCGTTGAAAAATACCAACAACGCGCCGGTGGACGACAGCCAAAGACGAATAAGTAAGAAAAAGCCGGTCCATATTATTTGGAGATCAAGAAAGGATGAACTATGGCTAAAATTAGAAAGCTTAATTATGATGATATGACTAATATTGTCGGCAAATTTAAAAGTGAAGCGCAGGAAATCGATGCGCTGCTCAAGCAATCAAAGAGCAAAGTCGAAAGCCTGCACAACAACCAGTGGGTCGGGCAGGGCTCGGAGAAATTTTTCGGCGAAATGGAACAATCAGTCTTGCCTGCATTGGGCAGGCTGGTTGGTGCCCTGGGTCACGCCGCTGATGTTGCCCAGAAGATCGCGGACACCATCCGCCGCTTCGATGATGAGACCAAGAGTTTCTTCAACAACTTGATTTAACCTAGGAGGATATAATGGCCGACAAAATTCGTGTTAATTATCCTGCGCTGGAGGATATGGCAAAACAGTGCGATCAAGCCGCACAACGCATCCGGCAGACTGCAAGTATGGCCAATCAAATCGCCCAGCAGATGCAGAACGGCGCGATGCAGGGTGAATTTGGGGATATATTCGTACAGGCCCTGGGAGTGTTCCAGACAAAAGTAAATAAACTCGCAGACAAGTTCGCTGAGGAAGCCGGCGATATTCGCGGTGCGATGTCTGACATGCAGGCAGCTGATAACGCCGCCAGCGGAAAATTCTAGGAGGTGAGACATGTTTTCGTTTATAGAAGATGCGATCAGCGGGATCATCAGCTCCATTTTGTCACAATTCAACTTTATCCAGGACTTAATCACCACTCCACTGCGGGCGCTGGTAAACCAGGTCATGCAGGGCATGTGGAAAGGGAATGGAGCAAACAAGTTTGTGTCTGAGATGACGGACGAGGTTATCCCTATGATAGCCAGCATCCTGACCGGCACCCAGAATTATGCCAATTCCATCAAGAAATCCCAGGACCACATGTTGCAGGGATTTCAGCAGGCCAGTTCCATAGCGAATAGCCTATTCGACTCGTTCAATAGTATCTTTTAGGATAAGGAGAGAACATGGCTACTGATGAAGTCTTTATGGACATTCCCCAAGTCGAGAGCATGGCGAAAAGTTTCAATGCCTTCGGCGATGTCCTGGATTCTGTATCGAAAGCAATGAACGCCTTGAGCATATCTTTGAAGGCAGCCGCCTGGTTCTCCTTCGGAGCCACCGCTGCAGCAGCAGCATACATTGACCGGATCGAGCCCAATGTGAAGAAAGCGGCTGCAAAAATGAAGGAACTAAGCAGTGATGTTATAAGCGCCATTGCTTCTTATCGCGACGGCGACAATTCAGGGTCCCGGCGGTTCATTTAACCTGCCTCTGGAACTCAAGGTGCCGGGGAAAAACCGGGTCTGGAGATTGTTCAACCCCGTGCCTTATTTCGAGTGAACTTCGGGAGGCCTCTAAGGATCCGCGCTTTTAGAGAGTGATCAGCTCTGCAAGCGCGGATTCCCTTCCCGGCATAATTATTTCAATGTCAGCTGGATCACGTGAGGCTTTATGAAGCGAATCTGTCAACGCTGCAATGTGATCTCACAGGACTTTAACCTGTGGTGTCAGGAAAAGTACTGCCCGGCCGAAAACGCCACCGAGATCTTCGACAACGGCGAATGGTTTGGCCCGATTGAAATCGTCCAACCCATGGTCATCACACGCTCCGCCATTGTCTACCAGGCCCGGCGCGGTGAAGAGAAAATCCTGCTTAAAGTCGCCAACGTCGGCTGTGAGGAAAAGCTCAGGTTGGAAGCCAAAGCCTTCCTCCAGCTTGCCAAGGCTGGTCAGCACCCGCTGCTGCCTGTCCTACTGCCGGCACATCCACAGGGCACCATTGACCAGCATCCCTACGGCTGGACGGTGATCGAAGGCCGCGTCAAGTACTACGAAGTCTTCAAATTTGTCGATGGCACGATCCTGCGCAACCTGCTGCTTAAAAATCCACAGCCCTGGTTCCAGCATGTTGGCTGGATCATTTTGAGCGTTGCCGATTGTGTGTATTACCTGCACCGGGCCGGCAAGCTCCACTTGTGCATCAACCCCGATGTAATCCTGGTGCGATTTGACAAGCAGGGCAACCCGCGTCCGATCCTGCTCGATCTTGGCGTTGCAGATCCGGGTAACAACATCTATGAACTTTGGAATGAGAACTATAACCTGGCTGCTTATACTGCCCCTGAAATTGCCGACGGTCGCAGCGGCGTAAGTCCTGCCTCGGATGTCTACGGACTGGGAACCCTGTTATATGAAATGCTGGCTGGCCGCCCACCCTATGAATACCATCTTAAAAAGGACCCGGCAGTTCTCAAGAACGTCATGGAGGGGGAGTTCAAAACCACAGGACGCATCGACTTGAAGAACATCCCTGAGATCGCTGAAAGAGCCATCAACCGCCAGAACAACCAGCGTTTCCCGGATGTGCCGGCCTTTGTGGCCGCGCTTCAGCCAAATTTCCCGCCGATCCCTGCCGAGCGTCGGTCTTTCCAGATAAACTGGCGGATTTTATTTATCGTCCTTGGAGCGCTTCTGGCGATTTCGCTGCTCCTGGTACTGGCATTATCCATAGTGCCCGGTTAACCGGGGAGATGACCTATGTCTGACAAAATCTTCATTGACCGCCCACCCCGTATCGAACCCCAGCTTCCCTCAGGATTGTTCACCGTTCCCAACCCACCGGATACAAAAGAGAATTTCGCGCAGTTGCTGCAGCAGGCCTTCCTGCCCGCCGTGATGATCATGGGCTACCTCCTGGCTTCGGTCTTCGGAGGGCAGCGCGGCGGCCTGCTCATGATGATCCCCATGGGCCTGTCGGTTGTCGCCACCATTTCCCTGGCGGTTTACTCCAGCATGAAGGAACGCAAACAACGCGAGGAAGCGGAAGCCGCCTACAAGCGCCGCATCAGCGAGCTGCGCCGTAAAATGGATAGTGAGCACGAACAGCAGCGCATCTATTACTTCTACAATTACCCCGACCCGGAAAAAACCCTCGGCATTGCCGCCGACATCAACCGTCCTTCCCCGACGCGCGAGGAGGAGATTCGCTCTGGTACACGCCTGTGGGAACGCCGCCCGCATGATCACGATTTCATGGTCCTGCGCCTGGGGATCAGCACGCGCCAATCCACTGTGATCTACAAGATCTCGGATAACGAGAAAACCGAGAGCCCATTAATGCGCGAGGCAACCCGCCTGGCTGAAGATTCACGCCTTTTGTTCGACGTGCCGGTGACCATTCCGATGATGTTGCCGACCGATGAAACCGAAAAGAAGAAAGTCGAATCCAAGAACCAGGATGAGGAAGGCAAAGAGGAACAAACCCAGGAGTCCAAGGGCATAACCATCCGCCATTCAATTGGTATTTCGGGAAAATCAACCGAAAAGGTCCATGCTTATGTGCGCACGATGCTGGTGGATTATGCGGCATTCCAATCGCCGCAGGACACCACACTCTACGTGGCCGGAACAAGCGAGGCGCGGCAGTACTGGCGCTGGGCCTATGCCCTGCCACACACTGTTGGATCGGATAGAACTGAAACGTTGTTGTTCGAAAACGACGCAAAGCCAGGTGAGAACGAAGCCGACAACATGCGCCTGTTCTGGAAGAATATCCGCACCATCCTGGAGCGCCGCCGCATGCGCCTGCAGGACAAGGAAAGCGGCACGGATGTCAAGCTGCCTTTTATGCTGGTGGTGGTAGACGTGCAGTCGCCCGCTCCGGATTGGTCCTGCCTGAAAGACCTGGAGAGCGAAGCGGCCATTTCCACCATCCTGATGGACGGTCAGACACTGGGAGCGGGCATTCTTTTCCTGGTTCCAGACCGATCGTGTGTACCCAGCCGCTGCCTGTCGGTGATCGAGGTTGACGATGACCCGAAGGACGAGGACGCCGCCATCTTCCGCTACGCCGAGACCGGCTTCAATTCCATCCTGTATGTGGGCAGCACCAAGTTGGTCTCCACGCAGGAAAAGGCGCGCGAGTTCTCCCGCAATCTTGAAATGGTCGACATACGCCGCGGTTACGGTTCCAGCCTGGCCGCCACCGTCACGCTAATGGAAATGCTGAATGTCACCACTCTCGACCAGTTGCAGCAGATGGCTCAGGAGAATTGGCAGCGCAGCATGGATCCCAAGATCGCGGACTGGCTCTTCACAGCCGTCGGCCTGCTCTCAGGCAATGAACCGCGCGTGCTCACCTTCTCCGCCAAGGCGGACGGCGTTCACGGGATCATCGCAGGCTCGACTGGCTCAGGTAAATCCGAGTTATTGATGACCTTGATCATCGGCATGGCGCTCAATTTCAACCCGAATGTCCTCAATTTTGTGCTGGTCGATTACAAGGGCGGCGCAGCATTCGAGCCTTTTAAACGCCTGCCGCATAAGGTGGATATCGTCACCAACCTCGACCAGTCTTCCACCGCCAGGGTGTTTGCTTCGATCATTGCCGAACTTGATCGCCGTCAGAAGCTGAATACTTACACTAATTCCAAAGATATCGTGCATTACCGCAAGAAGGGTCTCAACCTGGACCCGGAAAGGCCGCCTTACCCGCACCTGTTCATCATCATTGACGAGTTTGCGGAAATGATCTCCGGCAACGCCGAATACAAGGCGCAGCTGGAAAGCATCACCCGCCTGGGCCGCGCCTTGGGCGTGACCCTGATCCTGGCTGCCCAGCGGCCAGTGGGTGTCACCGACCAGATGCGGGCTAATATCAAGTTCCGCATCTGTCTGCGCGTGGAAACACCGGATGACAGTCGTGAGGTGCTGCGGCGCGCCGACGCCGCCTTCCTGCCTCCCGGTATCCCCGGCCGAGGCTACCTGCAAATCGGCAATGAAAACGTTGAACTCATCCAGACGGCCTACACCGGCGGCGATTACAAGGGTCCCCAGGAGGAGAACGCTGTTCCGAATGTGATTTGGGTGGATCGCCCGCGCAAATCCGCTGCACAGAAGGCAACCGAGCCTCCCAAGCTGTATGACGTCATCGTCGAAATGATGGCCAACATGGCCCAAAAGGAATCGCACCCACAGTGGCGGCCGTGGCCGGAGTTCCTGCCGATGCAGACCGGCTCCAACGTGCTCAGCCTGCAGACCCCTCTCGATACTGCCTACATGAAGGATGCGGATATCGAAGTGCTGCGGATGTACAACAAAGAAGATGCAACCAGCCTGACCCTCGACGAAAAAGCGACCACATTCTGGAATGATGGGTTTGAATGGACAGGGATTCAATGGGGTAAAAATTCCATGCGGCCCCTGATCGGGCTGGTGGATAATCCATATCAGGCCAGTCAGAGGCCTCTGAGCGTAAATTTCACCAACGGGCATGCGGTCGTATTCGGGGCATCCGGGCGTGGGAAAACGACCTTCTTACGCACCGTGATCACCAGCCTGGCGCTGACCCATTCTCCCGACGAACTTCACATCTATATCCTGGACTTCGGCGGGCGGGCGCTGAGCAGCCTGAACGACTTGCCGCACGTAGGTGCAGTCGTGACCTCCGAGGAGGAGGAACGCGTGCTGCGCGCTCTGCGCAAGGTCAACGACATCATTGACCAACGCCAGGTGCTCTTCAGCGATGCCAGGGCTAACAACCTGGACTCGTATAACCTGGCCCACCCCGATAAAACCCTGCCGGCGATCCTGGTCGTCATCGACAACTTCGCCGAGTTCAAGGAATACTATGAAGGGTTGATGGGACCGCTGATCTCCCTGGTGCGAGAGTCGCGCGCCTATGGTGTGCACTTCCTGTTCTCGGCTGACACACCCAATTCGCTTACCGGAAAGTTGTACAACCTTATCACCGAGCGTTTCACCCTCAAACTTTCGGATCCCTCCGAGTACGCCGACATCGTCGGACGCGGTGTCCCAGCCGACCTGAGTCCCGTGCCTGGGCGCGGTTACGTGCGGATGGGCAACACCCCGCTCGAGTTCCAGACGGCGCTGACCTTTACGCCCGAGGAGGGTGACCCGGGTGGGATCAGCAAGATCAGCAAAATGTGCATGCGCATGATCGAACTATGGGAAGGGAAATGGAAGGGCGAGAAACCGTCCACCGTCGAGACCCTGCCGCTGCGTTACTCGCTTGACAACCTGATGAAACAGGTGACGCTGCCACAGGTGCGCCACATCTACGCAGTGATGGGCATCGACGACCGCACGCTGGGACCCGCACTGATCGACATCGAGCGCCAGGGACCGCACATGGTGGTGATCGGCCAGCCGTTCTCCGGCAAAACCACGACCCTGCGCACTATGATGCTATCCGTGGCTGCCAACTACTCGCCCGATGAAATTATTATGGTGCTGATCGATTTCTCACGCAAGCTGTGGAAGGCCAGCCAGACCTCGCTTGCCAACATCCCACATGTGGTACAGACCATCGACGATATAGAACAGCTGGACGAATTCCTGGAGAACATGAAGGTTGAGTGCGCCGAGTTTGACACCAAACCCAAGCGACGCAAGATCATGATCTTCATAGACGACTACGACGCCTTCACCGAAGAGGCAAGCCGCAAGAAGATGTCCTTCTTCGAGAACCTGTCGATGCTCATCCGCAAATACCAGACCGCAGGCGTGTTCCTGATCGTGGCCGGCTCGCTGGGTATCATGAGCTCATCAGACGACCTGCGCAAGGTCTACGCAGCGCCTAATTTCGGCATTGCACTGAGGAGTGCCGACGCGGTCAACCGGTTGAACGGCAAATTCCCACGCAGCCTGGCGGAGGCGGAACTGCCCATGGGACGCGCCTTCACCGTCCGCTCTGGTATCACCAACATGCTGCAGATCGCCACACCGTACGCCAACGACGAGGACGTTGAAGGCTCGCTGGACCTTTGGGTGAAGCGCATTAAGGACCTCTATCCGCAAAAGAACGTTACGTGGTTATCCGGCGGCAAGGGAAAGAAATCAGGCGATCAGTCAGGACCGGCGGGCGCTCCCGCGGCTCCAGCTGGACCCGACCTGTCCAAGTACAGCATCCCCGAACTCAAGAAGCTGCTGATTGGTGCAGGGCTGCCGGAGACGGTTACCAACCTGTTCAGCGACAGCGACATCGTCGAGAATGCCCGTGCGATGGGTCTGCTGGATGCCAAGCCGGACGCCGAACCGAAAGAAAAGCCGGAAGATAAGGCGGATGCCAAGGGAAAGAAGAAAAAGGCAGGTTGAAATGAGCGAATATATTGACGTCAAGATCGATGTCTTTGAATCCGCTGACCAGCGGGCGCGCGTCCTCGAAACCCTGACGCCCGCCGGGCTGATCCAGGAGATCCTTAAGGAGTTCGACGACATCACCGCCGACACACCGGAAAAATACGCCATTTATCTAAAGGGCATGGAGCGACCGCTCAGCCCTGGTTCAACCATGGCGCAACTGGACATCCAACCCCAAGATGAACTGGTTTTCGACTATGTCCGCCAGACGATCCGGCAAATGCTTGAGCCAAAGGATTACGCCTTCCTGCACGAAGTGACTACAAGGAAGGACTACGATATTCAATGGCAGCCGGCCGTGATCGGCCGCCCCGACTCGGATGTTGGTCATAATATCATTCTGGCTGTGAACGTACAGCTTTTGCCTAATGGCAGGTCGGTCTCACGCAAGCACGCCCAGATCACCTTTTCCGAAGGACGCTACTTTATTGAACCGCTGGCCGAGCATAACCCGGTCTTCCTGAATGGGAAGGAGATTCCTCTAAACAGCAAGCGCGAAATAAAGAACAACGATAAGATTGCCATCGGACGCCACAAGATCACCATGGTTTTTGAGACGCAACGGGCAGGCTTTCCTTCGGTAGCTGAACTGCAATCAGCGGATGCCACGATGATGCCGCCCATGTCAGCGGTACAGGCTCCGGTTGCACAGGCGGTAAATGTACCCATTGGCAGAGACGCCGCTGGTTCATCATCAGGCAAACCTCCCGTCACTTTTCTGGTTGTAGAAAAATGCTCAACGACTGAAAACGTTGGCCAGAAATTGACTCTCGTGGAATATCCATTCCTGCTGGGACGTACACTCCCCCTGTTGAGCGCTGAAAAAGAGATCTCCCGCAGACATGCTGAGATCAGTTATGACGCGCAAAATAAAAAGTTTACAATCACCGACTTGAACAGCAGTAACGGTGTAACAGTGGATGGCATCTGCATTCGATCGGGAGAACCTACTGAGATCAAAGCTGGTACCAGGCTTGGTCTGGGCAATGTGCTTGTCTTGCGGTTTGAAGGATAAAACTTGACCGGGTATGCCTTGGAAAGCATGGGTGGAGACGCACAACCCATGCTTTTACATCCAGTTTTGCGCACCCCCAAAGTTGTGGCATTTCCAGGAAATTCCCGACATTAAAGTGGAAAGGCTTGATGCATTTCCTCCCTGACTGGTGCCCCAGGCGGGAATTGAACCCACAACCTTAGCCTTAGGAGTGCTCTGCTCTATCCGTTGAGCTACTGGGGCATGAAAAGAATTATACCAAATTCTTGCGTTTCCTCTTATCCGACGCTATACTAGGGCATTGTGCGAAAACCCGCGCTGAGTTGAGTAAAAATGCAATCCGAATGTGATGAAAATATTCTTAATTCGGTCGTACAATGTTCGTGTGTTTTGCATGAAGTGGTGATACACCTTCCTGTGAGGAAAAGCAGATCGACAAAAGCGATTTTATTGATTTCGCTAGGAGCAGCATAACCAATGGAGCCAAAGAAGTTCGGACGTTATGAGATCAAGGCCGAGATCGGGCGCGGCGGCATGGCAACAGTCTACCATGCTTACGATCCGCGCTTTGAGCGCGAGGTGGCGCTTAAGGTTCTGCCGCGCGAGATGCTGCACGATCCGCAGTTCCGCACCCGCTTCGAGCGCGAGGCCAAAACCATTGCCATGCTCGAACACCCAGCCATTGTGCCTGTCTATGACTTTGGTGAGGAGGAAGGACAGCCTTATTTTGTCATGCGCTACATGACCGGCGGATCACTCACCGACCGGATGAAGCAAGGACCAATGCCTCTCCAGGAAGTGGTCCGCCTCTTTAAACGTTTGGCTCCCGCCCTCGACGAGGCCCATGCCAAAGGCATCATCCACCGCGACCTGAAACCCGGCAACATTCTTTTTGACCAATACGGGGACCCGTACATCTCTGATTTTGGCATTGCCAAAATCGCCGCCAACCAGACCAATGTCACCGGCAGCGCCATTATGGGCACCCCGGCCTACATGTCGCCCGAACAGGCCCAGGGCGAGGGCATAGACGGGCGCTCTGACATCTACGGTCTGGGCGTCATTTTATTCGAATTGCTGACTGGGACGCAGCCATACCACGGCGACACACCGATGAGCGTCGTCGTCAAGCACATCACCGACCCCGTCCCGCATATCCTGGATGTAAAGCCCGATCTGCCACCCGCCATCGAAGTTGTGATCGAGAAGGCGATGGCTAAGAATCGCGATGAACGCTTCTCGACGGTCAAAGAAATGACCGAGGCGTTGGAGATGGTCGAACGCGGGGATAGTCTGGACCTGGGAATGGTTGACAAGACCCTCGTCAACTCATCCAGGACGGTCATCTCTCCAAAACCCACGCCTGCACCCGGAACCATCCAGGGAAAACAGGCGCAGAAGCCAGGTTCCACCACAGCCGGACCCCGTAAAAAGACAGGGTTGTGGATCGGCCTGGGAGGCGCGGGACTGCTGGTTTGTGTGGTTGCTGTGGCTGGGATCTTCATGCTCAAGGATAAGATCCCGTTCCTGGCCGCGCCCACACCCACACATTCGGTAATTACAGCTACGCCGGGTACTCCACCAGTCCGGGTATCAACGAGCACTAACGTCCCCGTTGTTATCAACCCGACTGCCAATGTCGATAAACCCACGCCATCGCTTATATCCAATCCCAGCCCCACGCCTACCGTGCATGGTCCGACGGCAATCGGTGGGGCCGATTTGATTGCTTTCCTGAATAATAATGACATCTATGTGATGGGTGTGGACGGCAGCAACCTTACTGAAATTACAAAAGACGGTGGGGTAAAAAATGACCTGCAATGGTCACCGGATGGGAAAAGCCTGTTCTACATCAGTGGTTTATGCATCCATTCAGTCACTATACCAGGTGGGGAATCCGCCCAGATTACCTGCTTTCCCGCGGCTACATACCTGGAGGCGTTTGAAATCTCTCCCGATGGGACACAAGTGGCGATCAGCCTTAACAGGGTTTTGTACGTTGTGCCCTTTGACCTGGCTGCAATATCAAAGGCCAGTACCTGGAGTCAATTGCGCGATATGAAGGGCTGTTATACGTACAACACGAATCAAAACCTGGCGCCCCCCAAGAGTGTGCGCTGGTCGAGAGATGGGAAAAACCTTGCAGTAAACACTAACAGTGTGGATTCAGGGAAACGGGTGGACCTGATCAGCATTTTCAATATCTCCTCCTGTGATAGCACCTCCCCCTTTGCGTGGGATAACTTTCCTGCCACCCGGTTTACAATGACCGGTTATAGTACCAACCCGGTCATTCCGTCCTTCGCTTGGGACGGCAACACATTATTTGCACTGAATAGTAAAGTCCGCTACGACCTGGGCTATTTGTATGCGTACAATACCGAGACAAAGAAAGGCGTAAATCTCGACCCGCTCCAAACCGCCTGTTGCTATACTGCGGCCCGTTTCAGCCCTGATGGATCATACCTTCTGTTTATCTACCAGAGCATTAATAATGCCAAAACACAATTGTATTATGTTTCGTACGGGACGATCGGTACTGGCATAACTTATACCCCTCTGACCCTGCCGGACGGCTTCTTCAGCACTCTCAGCGATCATCTCGACGCAACATTACGCCCGGCTACCCCATAACATATTTCTTTCCCGAGAAAATAAAAATACCCCTTCCAGTCATGGAAGGGGTATGGGTGTTGGTTGTTTCTCTTTCGCTGCCTCCAGCAGCCAGTCGGCTACTTCCTCCTTGGCAGGGAAGCGCCCGCTGCATACCACCTTCTCATCTATGACCAGGGTGGGCAGCACCAAAACAAACGCATATTTCCCTATCTCACCGGGATCGATTACTTCTGTAATTTCAAGATCCAGCTGGATGGAATTGGACAACAACTCCTGCTGTACCGCCGCGACCAATCGCCGTACAACGTAACGTTCGGGATATTGCAGGCCGAGGATCTTGATATTATGCACGAATGTTTTCCTCTTTTGATCGTTTGTGCAATTAATCACATATATTCTACACCAAAACCGATCTTTTTGCCCACCTGGATTGGAGTAGGAACGGGGATAATGAGCGTCAAACTAGAGATCACCCGGCAATTAAGAATTTCCACCTTGTAACGGAATGACACCTTGACTCCCCCCCTAAACAGATTTCAGTTATTAAATAGTAGAGCGCAGCATGTCAAAGCCCCCTCGGCTTTGCCCAACTCAGACTCGTCCACCAGGACGGGATGGATTCCCAACGCTTCCAGTCGTTCCAGAGACCTCGGGTAGACAGGTTGGTATAGCACGTTTTCGCCCACCAATAATGCGTTGGCGGCATAAGACTCGGATGGGTCTATTTCGATGATATTCAAACCGGGGAAATTGCCCGCTTCCACCCAGGCCGGATTTACCAACAGTGTATCGATGCTTACTTGTGTTACTGCCGATTTCAGGTGCAGGCACCCGCTTACCCGGATGCTTTTAATGGTATAGCCAAATGGATTTAGAAATGCTCGCATCTGAATAATTGCTGCCTGGTTGCTGCGCCCGGACAACCCGACATAAATCATTCTGCCTACCTTCAGCACATCCCCGCCATCCAGCGTCCCGGGAGCCAGGATTGAAAAAAGTTGACGGTGAGGGGCAAGCGCCTGGGCGATGGACTCTACCTCCGGAAGGCGGCTTTCCGCTCCCGGACGTGTAATCACTGCACATTCGTCCAGTACAACGGCTGTGTCCTCGACGAAAACCGAATCGGGCAGGTTCGGCTCTTCCGGAAGTGAGTAAACCTTTACTCCCAGGTCGCGCAAGGCGTGCTCATAAGCACGGTGCTGGAGACGGGCGCGTCCGAGATTGATGGGGTTTCGCTCGAGATGTGTGAGTTCGCACCGATCAATAGCCGGACTAACGTGGCGTGTGATGGCGGTAAGCATTTAATCTTCTTGGTTTAAGTCGAGATGCAGAAATATCCCATCCCCCTAAAAGCGCAGATGCTTCACAGTCAACCCATCATTAATGATTTCCTTGAGCGAGTCGATCCCGATCCGCAGGTGCAATTCGGCAAAGTCTTCCGTCACGTGTTTATCTGACTCGGCGGTCTTGATCCCATCCGGTGACATCGGCTGGTCGGAAACCAATAGCAGCGCACCGGACGGGATCTTGTTGTAGAAACCGACAGTGAAAATCGTGGCAGTTTCCATGTCAACAGCCATGGCACGGACACGCACCAGGTATTTTTTAAAAGTATCGTCGTGTTCCCAGATGCGCCGGTTGGTCGAATAAACGGTGCCAGTCCAGTAATCGTGATGGTAATTGCGGATGGTGGTTGAAACTGCTTTTTGCAGGTTAAATGCAGGGAGCGCCGGTACCTCGGGCGGGAAGTAATCATTCGATGTGCCTTCCCCTCGGATGGCGGCGATCGGAAGGATTAAATCTCCCAGGCTGTTGCTTTTTTTCAACCCGCCGCACTTACCCAGGAAGAGCGCTGCTTTTGGTTTGATCGCGGACAGCAGATCCATGACCGTGGCTGCATTCGCCGAGCCCATTCCGAAGTGGATGATGGTGATCCCGTCAGCGGTGGCATTGGGCATCGGTTTATCTTCACAGCAGACACGCGTGCCGTGCATCTCGGCGAACATGTGCACGTAATTGCCAAAGTTAACCAATAAGATGTACTTACCGAACTCTTCCAAGGGTGTGCCCGTATATCGAGGCAGCCAATTGGCGACGATTTCTTGTTTCGTTTTCATATCGCCTCCCATATCTGATACAAGCCCAATTGGCCATTTTCCCCGTCGGAATAAAACTCCGAGCCAACCCGGAACCCACTCCGCACTGCCAGGGCTTCCAACTCGGCTTCTTCAAAGTGATGCACGTAGCGCAGGCCGCGGCCGCCGCTGCGCCAGTCGAGCAGGTAATCTCCCTTTTCCACATCCTTGTCAGAGAGTCCCACCTCCTCCCATGGCTGTACGCGGATCTTCAGTTTTTCGCTGTTCAGGAACTGCCACTCCGAGTGGATGAATCGGCCCCCCGGGTGCAGCAGGTTATGCACTTTTTCCAAAATGGATAAGCGTAACGTTTCACCTGGGATGTGATGAAGCACGGCAAAAGCGGTCACCACATCAAAAACCTGGCGCTTGGGAGTAAGCATGCGCTTATCCCAGTCGGTGGCAGTCAGGTCGGCGCGGATGAATGTTGCAGGGGAGTCTTCCCAACCGTGGCGGGCTACTTCGAGCAGGGGCGGGCTGAAGTCCAGTCCCGTGTAGTGTCCGCGCTGACCGCGTCTCATCCGTTCGCGTGCCAATTCGCCGTTCCCGCATCCCAGGTCCAGCAGCGACTCGTCGCCTGTCAGTGTGTCCAATATCCGTTGAACTCCCGGCTGGAGGTGCTGACGCGTGGAAGAAAATTCCCTTCCGAAGGTCTGGTAGAATTGTTTATTCAGGGAAAGCAGCCGTGTGCACGTTTCGAATTTCATATTCTGATTATATCTGTGTTTGGCGATGGTTAAGAAACTGAACTGGAGCGAAATGCGCTCCCTCCCCCCCGAAAAAATGCTCCAGGCGCGCCGCGCCCTGGAAGAAGTGCGCGCCGGGAAACCACTGGGAGCCGCCCTGCGGGAATATTCCTGGAACGGTGCGCCGCTTTACAAATCCGCGCTCGTGGCAGCCTACCAGCAGTTGGTGGAATCCGGCGAATGGCAACCGGATGAAGCATTGCTGGCAGTCATCCGTTTAAAACCGGTACGGACGCTCTCCGGGGTTACCACCGTCACCGTCCTGACCAAACCTTACCCCTGCCCCGGGAAGTGCATTTTCTGCCCGGATGATATCCGTATGCCGAAATCCTACCTGCCGGATGAACCCGGAGCCATGCGGGCCGTGGAGCATAACTTTGACCCTTATTTGCAGGTGCGGTCACGGCTGGAGGCTCTCAATGCGGTGGGACACCCCACCGATAAGATCGAACTACTCATTCTTGGTGGTACCTTCTCTTCCTACCGGCGGGATTACCAGGCATGGTTTTTGCACCAATGCTTTAACGCAATGAACGGCACCGCTCCTGTTCCACCCGGACAGGATGGGATGGGGTATGGATTTGAGGACATGGCAGAAGCACATCTGCTCAACGAATCGGCCGTACACCGAAACGTCGGCCTGGCGGTTGAGACTCGCCCCGACGAAATCACTCCCGACGAGTTGACCTGGTTTCGCACCCTGGGTGTGACCAAGGTGCAGATGGGCGTGCAGAGCCTCGATGATACGATTTTGGAGCTTAACCAGCGCGGTCATACCGTTGCTGAAGCACACCATGCGGTGGCTCTGCTGCGAGCTGCCGGCTTCAAAATAGTTTTACATTGGATGCCCAATTTACTGGGTGCCACCCTGGAATCCGACCTGGCTGACTTTCCCCGGCTTTGGGAAGGTCTCTGCCCCGATGAAATCAAGATTTACCCCACCCAGCTGCTCGAAAACACACCGCTTTATGAAATTTGGAAAGGGGGCGGATACCAACCTTATACCACGGATGAACTTGTCCGCCTTATCGCGGACGTTAAACCAACCATTCCACGCTACTGTCGAGTCAACCGCATCATCCGCGATATCCCTTCCACCCATGTCATCTCCGGGAACAGACGTACCAGCCTGCGGCAGGACGTCCAACTCGAGTTGGCTCACCGCGGGACGCACTGTGAGTGCATCCGCTGCCGCGAAGTGCGCGGCGGGAAGGTGACAACTGCCGACCTGCGCCTGGATGATCTGGTCTATTTTGCTGATGGAGCCGAGCAGCACTTCTTATCCTTCGTTACCCCGGAAGACCAGATCGCCGGATTCCTGCGTCTCTCCCTTCCTGGAGAGGATTCGCCAGCCACCGGTTTAACCGACCTGGATAACTCGGCCATCATCCGTGAAGTGCACGTTTATGGTCAGTCTCTGGCAGTGGGAACGGAGCAGAGCGGTGCCGCCCAGCATACCGGCCTCGGCACACGGCTGCTTGCAGAGGCTGAAGCCATTGCGCGCAAAAATAATTACCGCCGGATGGCTGTTATCTCGGCGGTGGGCGCACGTCAATATTACCTTCAACGCGGGTTTGAACGCGGGGAACTTTACCTGGTAAAATCGATCTAACGGATCTTTTGGCCGGGGAACCTGCAGCTAAAGATTAATGCGGTTCGTTTTCCCAATCAGCCACGGCCTGCCGGATGAGCGCCTTGATCTCCGGTTCGGGCACGGCATCGATCCCCTCAAACTTTTTCAGCCCATCTTTGACCAGCACGATTCCTCCGGGTCCCACTGTCAGGTGGATATCCCGGTCTTTAAATGGACTCGCCAGCAGGGTGGCTTGCAGGACGTCATCGATCTGTTCAACAATGCTCTTGAGCACAGGTACTGGTTTGGCTGGCTCTGCAGCATTTTTCCCTTTCTTCACCGGGGCAACAACGACGGGAACAGCCGGGCTGGGTTGAACTTCGGCAACAGCAGCGGGCGCCGGAGCGTTTTCCAGCCAGGCGCGCAAATCGACCAGCATGCTCACCAGCTGTCGGCGCTGGTCGGGCTGGAGCGACTCTTTACCGTTCAAGCGTGCTCCATCCATTTCCAGCCACAGTTTTCCGGAAAGGGTGCGCCAGGCTCGCAAAATTTCGGAATCTCCCTCGGAAGCAAGTTTGTTTTCAACGGGGCTGGTGGGGGTTGACTCCTGCACAGGCGGCGGGACCGAGCGGCGGGATACGGCACGCTGGATTAATGCGCCAGCAGCCGCACCCAGGCAGATAACTAAAATGAAAATAAATATCGTTGTTGTGTCCATCACCTATTATTTTACAGACTTTTTTGGTTTTGCGCGCACCTGGCAATGGGGACAAAAGTGAGTCCCGCGTTGGCCCACGGTGATGCGCTCGATCGGTGTATTACAGACGGGGCAGGGTTCGCCTGTTCGACCATACACCCGAAAATGGTTTTGAAAATCTCCGCCCCGATAAACCCAGTCTATACTGGCGCCGTTACGGCGGATGCCCTCTGCCAACACCTCCCGGATCGCCAGCCACAAACCGGCAACCTTTTTCCTGGTAATTTCATCAGACATGGTTAGCGGATGGAGTTTCGCCAGGTGCAGGACTTCATCCGTATATATATTTCCCAACCCGGCAATAAAACTCTGATCAAGCAGGAGAGGTTTAAGCTGGCGCCGGCGGTTTCCCAGGGCGGAGTATAACCATTCGGCGGAAAACCCATCTGATAGAGGTTCAATCCCCAGTTCCCGGAAGATTTCCTTCGTATCCTCCACCAACCAGACGCGGCCGAATTTGCGCGGGTCGCTGAAGATCAGGCTGGTATCTCCCGAAAGTTGTGCGATCAGCCGGTCATGTTTTGCCGGTTGGTACCCGCCCAGGACGACCAGCAGATCCCCGCTCATACGCAAGTGGATGATGAGGTGATAATCCGACAATTGGAGGTCAAGGAATTTGGCCCGGCGGGAGATGGATTCTATTTGCTGGCCTTTAACCCGCTTTTTGAACGCTGCAGGAGAAGGAGTTGCCAGCGTGCGCACCCAGCGCAAGTCAGCTGTAAGAATGGTTTTCCCGATCAGCGCTGGGCGTAAAGTCCGGGCAATGGTTTCAACTTCGGGGAGTTCGGGCATGAGTTTCCAGGTCGTGGACATAAGAAAGTGAAGAAGGTTGTTATGCCACTACGAAATCTGCTCCGAAAGGTACACCTGGATACCCATTTGTTTGATCTGGTCGAATTGAGCTTCGATCCAGTCAATGTGGTTTTCTTCATCCCTCAGAATTGACTCGAGCATCTCGCGCGTTCCGTTGTCACTCATTTCTGTCGCCAGCTTGATGCCATCGTTATAAGCCTGGATGGCGCCGTTTTCGGCGTCCCAGTCATTCTTGTGAAAAGCCTCAACGGTTTCCCCGATGTGCAGTTTGTTCAATTCACTAACAATTGGTTTCTCCTCCAGGAAGATGATGCGCTCGATATGCTTTTCAGCGTGCTTCATCTCGTCTACTGCCCGTTTCTCGATGGTTTCACTCAGGTGTTTATATCCCCAGTTGGCACACATTTCAGCCTGCACCATGTACTGGCTGATGGCGGTAAGCTCATCCGCCAGGAGAGAATTTAGTTTTTCGATAACCTTGGTGTTGCCTTTCATGATATTCCTCCAGTTGATAATTGGCCAGCGGGCATGATTCCGCAGTTTTGGGACTACTCATTAAACATTTGACCCACGCTGCGACCTTCATGGGCACGGCGGATAACTTCACCAAGCAGGTTGGCTACGGTAAGGATCGTCAGCCGGTTTCCGAAAGCTTCCTTTTTTTCCGGCGAAACGGGCACACTATCGGTGGTAATGTATTCGGTGACTGGCAAGGCTGCCATTCTTTGTACAGCATCCCCCGAAAAGATCGGATGAACGCATGCAACATAAATTCGTTGCGCTCCGTTCTCTTTGATGAGATTGACAGCCTGGGCAATGGACCGGCCGGTATCGATCTCATCGTCCACCAACACGACGTCGCGGCCTTTAACATCGCCAATGATCGTCAGTGCTTCAGCCCGGGCGTCATTAGCCACCCGGCGTTTTTCGACAAATGCAATCGGCGCGTCGATGCGGGCTGCGAAATCTCGCCCTTTTTTGGCGTAGCCAAGGTCCACGGTTACCACCACGGGGTCCCTGAGATAAGGACGGAGGTTTTCCAGCACATATTCGCAGAGTATATGCGAGGCGTTCAGTACATCACCGGGTATCGAAAAGAAACCCTGGATCTGGTAAGCGTGCGGGTCCAGGGTCATGTATCGGTCTGCACCTGCGATCTGGATCATGTCTGCCACCAGGCGAGAGGTAATTGGCACACGCGGCTGATCTTTTTTGTCCGAGCGCCCGTAGCATAAGTATGGAGACACTGCCGTAATGCGTGCCGCCGAGTCCAGGCGCAGGGTTTGGAGCAGGATCAGCAGTTCCATCAGGTTGCGGTGGACAGGCGCAGCCGTATGCTGGATGACGTAAACATCCTGGCCTCGCACGCTGCTATGCAGCTTGACAAACAAGTTCCCGTTTGGAAACTCTACGATATCCCGACCGCATAATTCCTCTCCCAGGTAATCAGCCACCTTTTGGGCCAGTTCCGGGCTGGCAGTCCCGGCATAAAGTTTGATGCCGCCATACACACGCAGTTCATTTGATTGAGCCATCTATCATCCTATGAGTCTGGATTCCATTCAGAGCGCAGCACGCTCATTATCAGGTCGTCACAATATTTTCCCTCGCGAAAATCTGCCTGGCGCAGGCGGGCCTCATGAATGAAGCCGGCCTTCTCGTAGGCACGGATACCACCCAAATTGTCAGTATCAACATGCAGGAATATTCGGTTCAGGTTCAGAGTTTCAAAACCGTGGCGCAGCAGGAGCCGCATGACTTCCGTGCCATACCCCTTGTTCCAGCAGGATTTTTTCCCGATGAAGAGTCCCACTCCAGCGCTGCGCCTGCGCCAATTTATATCGAAAAAACCACAATTACCAATCAATTCCCAACTTTCATTGTCTTTAATTTCGATTCCCAGGGGTTGTTCTTCGGGAGGACGTTTAAGCATGCCCTCGTACCAATTCTCTTCTGTCGCTTGCGAAATCGGCAGGCTCATGCTGAGGTAACGCCGGACCTCCGGGTCGTTCAGCCATTCGACAAATTTAGGCAGATCGTTGCGCTCGTCACCACGCAGGCGAATCCGGGTCCCGTAGAGCATTAAAATCTCCATATAAATGAGGCAAGAGGTTGGGATGTTTAGTGGATTATACTATCCTTGACCAGCCTCGCGTGAGGATATAAAATGGGATAATGCTCGTTTGTTCTATGGTTTCACAACTTGTGCTATACTCTTATTAAGATGCAGATGGATGCTGTCTCTGTAGCCCGCGCTTCCTGGCCTGGTTGGGCCGAATTCCTCCGCCGCCGCGGATTGGAAAATTTGGCTGCCTGGGCACTGGAAGCCGCTGGACCGCTGACGGTGCTCGGCGCACAGGCTCTCTATCTGGGAGGTCCACTCCTGCGCCCGGCTTTATCGAACGGTTTCATTGAGGCATTAGCCGGTCTGTTGGAAGATCACAGCGAGGCCCAGGCCTTTGCCGCCTTTTTGCGTGAGGAAAAACCTGCATGAGCAATTGGCTTGGACTGGCTGGTTTTGGAATTGTAATCTTTAGCGCAATTATGATGCTGTTGCTTGCGTTTCTGCGCCGCAAGTCACACCCGGTATTCCGCGACATCCCCGCCTTTACCCGCCTTCGCCAGGCTGTGGGGCTCGTCGTCGAAGATGGCAGCCGCCTGCACGTTTCGCTTGGCCGTGGCTCGCTAACCACTCCTCAATCCGCATCCGCCCTCGCAGGTCTGGCACTTTTGCGCCGCCTGGCTGACCTCACTTCTGCCGGAGACCAGCCACCAATTGCCACTTCGGGTGACGCCACTCTTGCCATCCTTTCACAAGATACTCTGCAAGCAGCCGCTAAATTTTCCGACCGGGCAGCTTCCGACCTTGTTGCGGGTCGTTTGACAGGTTTGACCCCCTTCTCTTACGCTGCCGGAGCCATACCGGCAATTCGCGACGAAAAAGTTTCAGCCAATGTCCTGATGGGAAATTTCGGCGTCGAGGTGGCTTTGTTGACCGACGCTGTGGAACGAGAAAATACTTTCGTATTAGCTGGAAGTGACAATCTAACTGCCCAGGCGCTGATCTATGCCAGCGCCCAGGAACCTCTGGTCGGTGAAGAAATATTTGCTGCCGGTGCCTATATTGAATCTGGACCGCTGCACTCTGCCAGCCTGACCGTTCAGGATGTCCTGCGCTGGCTGGTCATTGCCGCCATTTTGGTGGGGGCGGGACTCACATTGGCAGGTATCCTGTGAATCCCAGGCGCTTTCCCTCCCTTAATGCAGTTATCAGCACTGCCATTGCCATTGCCAGCGGGCTAATTGTTCTGGCGGGTTACTTCTTCGTGCAAGCGGCGAATGGACAGGCTTCCCTGTGGACAGACCTGCGTCTCACTTTGCTGGACTGGGCGATCATTCTGGCAGGATTTGCCATCTTCATTGGGGTCTTTAATCTGCTTCAAGTCCACTTTAAAAAAATCCAGAATAAGCAAAAAGGATCATTCTACAGCCTGCTGCTTATCCTGAGCCTGTTGGTCACGTTCGTGTTTGGCCTGGTCAGGCCCGCTCAAATGGGGTTTGTTTTTACTACGGTTCAATTACCGGTGGAAGCCAGTCTGATGGCAATACTGGCAGTCACACTGACGTATGCAAGCATTCGGCTGCTTCGCCGCCGTCTCAACCTGCTTTCCGTGATTTTCCTGGTTACCGCAGTGCTGATGCTGTTTGCAACTGCACCACTGCCCTTCCTGGGACTCATACCGGGATTAAGTGATGTGTTGCGTCCTTTCATTGCCCAGGTAATGGCGGCTGCCGGGGCACGCGGCATCCTCCTGGGGGTGGCTCTCGGTACTCTTACCACCGGCATCCGCATTCTCTTTGGTGCTGACCGGCCTTATGGGGGGAATAAATAATGGCCGACATTTTCTGTCCAGCATGTGGCAAGGCTAACCCATCCGAACTGGAAAAATGCCAGTTCTGTGGGTCAAAGTTGAAACCATTCGCATCCTCCTACATTGACACCACTCCGATCAAACCGGGTGAAAACCCGGTAATAAGGAACACCTCTGAATTTGAAAAAGTTAAACTAACCACCAGTGACATTGTCCACCCGGGGGTTGAACCTACCGTGAAAAGCACGGCGTCATTGGAATCGACGCTCCCCTCCTGGCTGCGCTCCTTGCGAAAAACGGAGGATGCTGCTGAAGGCAAATCCACCGGAGATTCATCTCCTGATCAGCGTCTTCCATTGAGTCCCTCACCCGAGGTGGCTCCTGAATCGACTGACGATCAACCCGACTGGCTTCCAGAGCCCGACAAAGGGCTATCCGACGACGAGAAAGATGTCCCCGACTGGCTGACCAGTCTGCGCGAAGAAAAGCCTGATACCTCCGCCCAGGAATCCATTTCTTTGCAGGATCGGGCCTTGAATACAACCGGCAGCCTTTCTGCAGGAGTCGCCGACGCGGAATGGATAGCGCGCCTGGGCGGTGAACCAAAACCTGAAACTCCGGAGGCCAAACCTGGGAGTGACTCACAAGGCAAACCAGAATCTCTCGATTGGCTTGATTCCATCGGAACAGAACCTGCTGGTTCCAGCATGGGAGATAATTTCGTAACGGAACAAGATGATGCGTTGCATGATTGGCTCTCCACTTTACCTCCCAGTCGGGAGGTGGAGCTACCTGCCTCAGGTGAGAAAGAAAACCCACCCGAATGGCAGGAAATATCCCAAGAAAAAATTATCGAACCAGAACCGACTGTTTCAAGTGAGATGGAAAACCTGCCTGAATGGCAGAATCCACCCCAGGAAAAAATAGTCGAACCGGAACCGACTCTGGGGGAACGTGACAAAACACCTGCAGAGTTTGAAATCCCCGACTGGCTTTCAAACTTGGGGTCAATGCCCGTAAAAGCTGAGGAGCCCCCCGAGGAAAATCTTCCCGATTGGCTGGCAGCCACGGAATCGAAACCCGGGCCGGAACCTGGAGTCCCCGCCCCGGTTCCCGCCGCTGATATTTCTCCTGCATCAAGCGACGAGACCCCCAGTTGGTTATCCCAATACCAGGCAGAAGCCGCCGCAGCAGAACAGCAGGAAGCAACAAAAGAACAATCCGATTCTGCTTCGCCCTCCCCATCATCCAGGGAAGGAACCGGGCCATTGCCTGAATGGTTGGTTGGGATCGAGAAGAACCAAAGCGCATCCGGCGCGACACCTGCACTGGTCACCAATGAGGAAGTTCCTGCTACCGATGAAACGACAGGCGCGGGATTTTCGCTGGAGATGCCCGATTGGATTTCAAAATTAAACCCGGAACAAGCGTCTGAAAAGGCTTCCGAAGCCGTTACCGAGCCATCCACTCCTGAAAATCTTGAGCTTTCCGAGCTTCCCTCCTGGGTACAAGCGATGCGCCCGGTTGAATCGGTGATGGCTGAAACAAAGGAAACCCCGCAAGAGGAACCACAAGTAACAGAGCAGACCGGTCCGCTGGCAGGGCTGCAGGGTGTTCTGCCGGCAAGTCCAGGTCTGGGAACGCTGCGCAAGCCGCCCGCTTATACCGCAATCCTCAACGTCACTGAAGGTCAGCAGCGCTACGCGGCTGCTTTCGAAAAGATGATTTCCGGTGAAACCCTGCCGCAGGCTGCCGGGAAAGCACGCCTGACCTCCAATCGGGTTTGGCGATGGGTGATCACTATTTTGCTGCTTGCAGCAGTCGTGGCACCCCTCCTGACGGGGATCCCAGTTACACCAGCCAGCACACTTCGCCCGCCAGAAACGGTCAGCGCATTCACCTTGATCGGCAGCCTTCCATCCAATGCGGCGGTACTGGTGGTTTTTGATTATGACCCGGCTCTTTCGGGTGAAATGGAAGCGGCCGCAGCACCTCTCATGGATCATTTGCTGCTCCAGGGTCCACGCCTGGCGTTGATTTCCACCAGCCCAACCGGTCCTGCGCTGGCTGAACGCTTCCTGCACGATACCAACGCTTCGCCGTTGATTGCCGGGCACAATTACCAGTCTGGGCAGCAATACGTAAATCTGGGATACCTGGCTGGAGGGTCATCCGGCATACAATATTTTGCCGCTTCACCTTCGAAGGCCGCTCAGTTCACACTCGACGGCCAACAAGCTTGGACATTACCTCCCCTGCAAGGTGTGCGGGTATTAAGCGATTTTGCAGCCATAGTTGTCATAACCGACAATGCCGATAGCGGGCGTGTCTGGATTGAACAAACCGGTTCCACGATTGGCAATACCCCCATCCTGATGGTTCTCTCCGCGCAGGCGGAACCAATGATCCTCCCTTATTATGCTTCGGGGCAGGTTAAAGGTCTTGTTACCGGGTTGGCGGGCGGCGATGCCTATGGACAGATTTTCGCACGACCCGATTCTACCCGAGGCCTGGCTGAAAAATATTGGAATTCATTTGGGGTTGGAACTTTGGTTGCAGAAATATTAATTGTCATCGGCGCAATTTGGAGTGCCGTTGCGGGCTGGCGTTCCCGCCGCGGCAAATCCGGGGAAAAGGTCTGATCATGCCTGCAGTCTTCTCTGCCAACCTCGTCGACCTAGTAACCGGTGGGATAAGTTTCCTGCTTACCTTGATGGTCTTAAGTTATCTTATTGGGGATAATCCGGTCTTTCGGATTGCCATATATATATTTATCGGTGTGTCAGCAGGGTATGTGGCTGCGGTTGCCTGGCATCAGGTATTGTATCCGCGGCTCATCCTGCCGCTGTTTTCTGCCAGCCGGGGTGAGCGACTGTTGCTCATCATTCCGCTGGTGCTGGGGTTGCTGCTGCTGTTTAAACTCTCATCGCGGACGGCCAGCCTGGGTTCGCTGCCAATGGCTTTCCTGGTTGGAGTCGGTGCGGCTGTTGCCATTGGCGGGGCAGTGATGGGGACGCTTCTCCCCCAGACTCAGGCGTCCATGAATGCGTTCAACTTGTCTACCGCCGGGCAATACCAGCTGGAACACTTGGGGGAAGGGATAGTCATGCTGATCGGTACGGTGACCGCACTGGCTTATTTTCATTTTGGAGCAAAAGCCACCGCCAGTGGTCCCCGGCGTGGAAAGCTGGTCGGAATAATTAGCTGGGTGGGACAGATCTTCATCGCTATTACCTTTGGGGTCCTGTTCGCCGGCGTCTTTATGGCCGCCCTCACCGCTCTCATTGAGCGTCTGAATTTTATTATTACCTTTTTGTCGTCTCTGTAAACCTTATTCGCGTTCTTTAGGGATTAAATCTTTATGCCCGCTTCACAGGTGAACACTGATTCCCTCCTGGCAGTTGATGTCGGCACGGTAACCACCCGCGCCGCCCTTTTTGACGTGGTGGAAGGGAGCTATCGTTTCATCGCTTCCGGGCACTCTCCCACAACTGCGGTGGCACCTTATCGGGATATCAGCGAAGGGGTGCGCCAGGCGATTGAAAAGTTGGAAGTAGTCACCGGGCGCAAGTTCCTTGGTGAGGCGTACCAACTGATCCTGCCCAGCTCTGGTGGCGCAGGGGTGGATACATTTGCCGCCACACATTCTGCGGGCCCGGCGATCAAAACTGCTGTAGTTGCCTTGTTGGACGATGTTTCGCTGGAAAGCACGCAGCGTTTGGCTCACAGTACATATGCCCGGGTAGTCGAAACCTTCGGGCTGAACGACACACGCAAACCGGAAGAGCAGATTGACAGCCTGATTAATTTTAACCCGGACTTGATCCTGTTGGCTGGCGGCACGGATGGTGGCGCGGCCCGCTCCGTCCAGCGTCTGATAGAGACCGTTGGCCTTGCCTGTTACCTGCTGCCGGCTGATAAACGCCCCGCACTCCTTTTCGCCGGGAATCAGGGTCTTGCCGACGAGGTAAGGAGAAGTTTACAGCCGTTGACCTCTGCACTGGGCATAAGCGCAAATTTGCGTCCGGGTATCGAAGTCGAGGATCTTCAGCCCGCCCACAATGCGCTGGTCGAACTCTACAACCATGTGCGCAACACTCAAATGCATGGTCTGGACGAATTGAATGGCTGGGCGGGAAACACTCTTTTACCTACGGCATCTGCCGAGGGGCGCATTATCCGCTTTTTAAGCACGGTTTATGATTCAAGCAAAGGCGTCCTTGGAGTGGACCTGGGGGCATCGGCAGCCACCGTCGCGGCAGCCTTTGGCGGTAATTTGACCCTGGGGGTATATCCCCAATTGGGTCTTGGCGAGGGTCTTGTCAACCTGTTGGGTTATACCAGGGTGGAAGAAATTCAGAAATGGATCCCGCTTGAAATCCCGGCCGAAGCCATTGGCGATTACATTTACCAAAAATCCATCCATCCTGCCAGCATCCCTGCCACGCCGGAAGATCTTGCCATTGAACAGGCTGTGGCGCGCCAGAGTCTGCAGGTGGCATTGAATATTGCCGGCAAGGATTATCCCAAAAAGGTCCGGCGGGCTGCCCTCGGTCTGACGCCCTATTTCGACCCGATCCTGGCTGCAGGGAGCGTGATCACGCGTGCTCCCACGCTCGGCCAGGGGTTGCTGCTTTTACTGGATGCCATCCAGCCGGTGGGTATTACCACCGTGATCCTGGATCAGAACTTTCTGCTGCCTGCATTGGGCGCAGCCGCCATCCGCAACTCCATCCTGCCAATCCAGATACTCGAGTCGGGTGCTTTCCTTGGATTGGCCACCGTGGTGGCACCCTATGTCAATGCCCGCCTTGGCACACCCGTCTTGAATGCCCGTCTCACGAACCGCAACGGCAACGAGAACCGGGTGGAGGTGAAACAAGGTGCTCTTGAAATCATGCCGTTACCGGTCGGTCAATCCGGTCGCCTGTATCTTGAACCTTTAAACCATGCTGAATTGGGCCTTGGTGCCCGCCCACCCCGGGAAGACGGCATCCCAGTCAATGGGACAGCACTGGGTGTGGTGATCGATGCCCGCGGCCGCCCGCTGCGCTTGCCGGCAGAAGACGCCCGGCGGCGCGACCTGATTAAAAAATGGTTGTGGACGTTAGGAGGCTAGACCTTCAATGCTGGCGCCAGTTGTACATGTCCTGCCCTTGATTACCCTCCATCGGGAACGTCTTTTACCTGTGCCCGGTCGTATCACCGCACATGTGGATCAAAAGGTCACTCCCCTGGATGTGGTTGGCGAAGCTCATTACGGGCAGGGACATTTGCTTATAGACGTGGCTCTCACTTTTGGGATCCAGCCGGATGCAGCCCAACGCCTCATTCAGATCAAAGCTGGTGATATGGTCACCAAGGATGAGCCCATCGCACAACGGATTGGCCTTGTTCCGCAGATCCTGCGTGTGCCGGTTAATGGACGGATAATCTTGGTCGCCAGTGGGCGGATTTTGATGGAAGCCGGGGATGGAGTGTTCGAACTGCGCGCCGCAATCCCGGGAAGAGTCACCCGCCAGATTTCCGACCGGGGGGTTGAAATCACCTTTAATGGGGCGCTTGTGCAGGGAGAATGGGGCAATGGTCAGTTGGGATTGGGGTTATTGCTCCCCGTTGTCACGAAACCGGACGAAGAGCTCACGGTAAACAAGATAGATGTAAGCTTGCGTGGTTCGGTCCTGCTGGCTGGTTATTGCAGCGACCCCGCGGCTCTGCAGGCAGCCAGTGACCTGCCCGTCCGCGGCATGATCCTGGGTGGTCTCTCGCCTGCCCTCATCCCACTGGCTGCGCAGATGCAGTATCCCATTGTTGTCGTGGATGGTTTTGGGTTGAAAAGAATGGACAGCACGGCCTTCCTGTTATTGAGTACCAATGCCAGGCGGGAGGTGACGCTAAATGCTGAACCTTTCGACCGGCAAACCGGCGTGAGGCCTGAAATCCTCATCCCACTGCCCGTGACAGAAGACCCGCCCGTCCCAAAGAAGGGGGAGTCATTTACCCCCGGGCAACCTGTCCGGTTGACGCGTGCACCCAACGCTGGTTTAGTTGGTACCCTGACAGGTTTGCTGCCCGGTTTGACCCTCGTTCCCAGCGGGTTACGTGTAGCGGCTGCAGAAGTAAAATTGGAATCTGGCGGGCAAATTACTGTCCCGCTTGCTAATTTGGAAGTCCTAGCGTAATATATATTTATCGAGGAGGATGATGCTATGTTGGATGAAGGAAATGCCCAAAACTTTAATGAAACCCCTGAAGCCCCGCCGCCGGAGCAGAAAAATAACCGGACGTTTTGGATCGTTGGTGGGATTATGGCGGGTCTGGTTTTCCTGACGCTTGTATGCATGGCGGTCTATTTCCTGGTGCTCGCGCCCCGCATCACCGCGCAAAGGACCGCTGCCCAGGCAACGATCGAAGCAGGAAATGCCCTGGCTGTCCAACAGTTAACCCAAACCGCACAGGCCGCGCTGTTTTCGCCCACTCCTCTAACCTCGCCTTTACCTTTAGCAACCGGTACACCTGTTCCAACCATACCGGTGGCCAGCCCAACGCCGGTCATTGCTGTGAATACCCCGGTTTCTACAGCCACGAATGACCCGGCAACATTGGCTGCCCTGCAAACGCAACTGGCCTTTCAGATGACTTCCACGGGTCAGGCTGCCCTCCCCACGAGCACCACGGTTGCCGGCGGAGGTCTGCCCACTACCGGGTTCTTCGATGGAATCGGTTTGCCAACCATGATTATCCTTGCGGTGGCGCTGATTGCCATCATCTTCCTGGCTCGCCGCATGCGCAAATCCCCCTCGAAGTAATAAATTTTAGGAGCAGACCAAGGGCTCTGCTCCATCAGGGTGGTATCCGCGTGGGTCCGAAGGTTTGGACCCACGCTTTTTATTCCTGCATTATGACGGGATATTTGGAGAAATCAAGGGGATTACGTCACGCTGGCTGCAACGGTTTCACCGTAGCCAAGCAGGGCTTTAACCATTTCCGGGTTACGTCCTTCTGCATAAACACGCAGTACTGGTTCGGTTCCTGAAGGTCGAATAAGCAGCCAGGAATCATCCGCCAGGATGTATTTGATCCCATCGATATCACATATCTCGGCCACCTTCTGCCCGCCGATCTCCGCCGGAGCTTTTTTGACCAGGAAATTGGCCATTTCAACCTTTGCAACCGGGTGATGCAGGCGCAGGTCCGTTCGCTCGTAAAAAGCCGGTCCGACATCCCCCAGCAGGTTGTCCACCAGGACGGACAATGGTTTCTTTGCCGCAGCCAGGATTTCAACAAGCAGCAACCCCATTGCCGGGCCGTCTCCTTCGGGAATGTGCCCTTTGAAGGAGATGCCCCCGGATTCCTCGCCGCCAATCAGTACGTCTTCGCTCATCATGTGATCAGCAATATGGTTAAAGCCAACCGGGGTCTCTATTAACTTTAATCCGTAGCGGGCGCAAAGGCGGTCGATCATGCGCGTGGTCGAGACTGTCCGCACAACGGACCCGCTCCAACCGCGTTTCTCGACCAGGTAACGTAATGCCAGGGCAAAAATCTTGTGTGGGTCCACAAAATTACCGCGTTCATCCATGGCACCGATGCGGTCTGCATCGCCATCGGTGGTCACCCCAAAATTACCCATGCCTGCCCCGATGGCACCTGCCAGGGCACCCAGGTTTTTGGCAATTGGCTCGGGATGAATGCCCCCAAAACCCGGGTTCATCTCTGAACGAATTTCAGTGATCTCGCAGCCGGTCCCCTGCAGGAAGGCTTTGATCACACCCCGGCCCGAGCCATACATCGAGTCAACAATAAAACAAGGGGGATTGTCGGCAATTATGTCGCTATTGATAAGGGTCCGCAGGTGTTCGAAATATGCCGGCAGGGGGTTGAATCTTTGGATAAGGCCTTTTTCGCGCGCCAGGTCAAAGTCCATCAAATTTGGACCCCGGGCACGCTGCTCGTTGTCGTTGAGATAGACCTCCACATGATGGCACTGCTCGGGCAGCGCTGAACCGCCGTAGGAGGCTTTAAGCTTGACGCCGTTATAACGAGGAGCATTATGCGAAGCAGTGATCATCACCCCCGCAATTGCCTTGAGGTTCTTGACCGCATATGAAATTGCCGGAGTGGGTGCGTCTGAATGCGCCAGGAGGACAGTAAAGCCGTTGGCTGCCAGGACACGGGCCGCATCTCCGGCGTAACGGTCGGATAGAAAGCGAGTGTCAAAACCCACCACGAACTTTTTCGGGTCCGGAATGGAACCACCGTTCCCGGACTTTTCCCACGACTCCGAAGTCACCGCATCCGCGATCGCCTGGGTCAGCATGCGCAGATTATTGAAGGTGAAAGTATCCGAGATGACGGCACGCCAGCCGTCTGTACCAAAATGGATGGTCATCTTCTACTCCATGAAGAAGGATAAAAAGCTAGGGGGTTGCGGTGAATACCGCGGTTGAAATGGGTACCTGCGTGGTGACCGCCAGGACAGTTTGCATCACCCAGCCCTCCACGTTATTGACCCGGATCTTTACCCATGTTGTTGAGAGAACAAGCTGAGTTTCGGGCAGGACCTCTACCAGGATGCCATTACTGATCACCATGATTACTGTGCCGGAACCTGAACCGGGTTCGGTACGCAATAACGCCCCGCCACCGGTTGAAGCAGCCATTATAGCGTAAGCGGGGGTCGGCATAAGGGTGGGGGTAATCGTATACGTTGCGCTTGGCATGCTTGTGGGAGACGGGGTTGCAGTCCGGATAAAGATGGGGGTGGCGGTTGGCACTATCAGACTGGTGGGTGTTGGCACAATGGTTCGGGCGGAGGTGATCCCGTCCCGGATAAGCGATACCAGCCCGGTGAGAACCACCAGCGTTGCCACTGAAAGCAAGCCGATGAAGACTGGCAGGATGTATCCGCTGGCCCTGCTCGGTTTGAAATGCATTGCCATCAGGATGATCCCACCGGCCAGAATTGCCAGGGTCAGATGAACCAGGGAAACCAGCAACCCATTCGGCCAGAGAGTTACACCACTGACATCCCTGCCGACGCCCAGCCCAATTCCCGCTGCGCTGATTGGCAGGAACACTCCATAAGCGAGCATTACACTCGCCAGGATCGGTTTTTGCTCGGAACGGACGAAAGAGATTGCCAGCAGGGCTGCGCCCAGTGCAGTGACTAATAGGTCCGGCCACCAAAGTTGGGCGTGGATGCGCACATAATTGAAAGGTAAATTATCCCACAGCCGGCCCGCAAACCCTGCCAGGGCTCCGGTCAGGAAAACCAGCGCTCCGGCCACCAGCAGCACTCCCAGGGTCAGGAAAAAGAACCGCCAGGACCCTGTGACGGTGGCCAGCAGCATCCCAACAAAAGGGGTCAGGAGCGGAGCCAATAAAACCCCCACCAGGAGCAGGGCAGGTGCGTTCAGCAGGTAAGCCGCGCCTAAAATGACCCCGCACAGGAAGGCGAACAGGAAGAATTCAAAGGATGGGAAGGCCCGCCGGGCGAGGTTGTCCAACATTGCCGCTCGTTCGTTTGCAGCAAGTGGTACCAGCATTCGCCGTGCCCTTCTTCGTCGGGCACGCGGCAGATGCGAGAGATCGCCGATCGGAGTAAACCCTTCCGGTAAGACTGGCTCTTCGGGGAAGGATTCTTCCGAGGGGGTGGGTTCTTCCGGCTTTGGGTTCTCTTCGGGCAGGTCCATTTTTATAAGCTCGCTTTGTGGTGGATATTCATATTATACAACAACGAAGGACGCCAGGGTTAGCTGGCGTCCTGGTTTAATAAATGGAGTGGTTGGACTAGATCCAGCCGCGCAACTGCATAGCCTTGGCTACCCGGTCAATGGCAACCATGTAGGCTGCATCACGCATGTATACTTTCTGCTTCAGCGCCATATCCAGCACGCCATGGAATGCAGAGGTCATCTTCTGGTCGAGTTTCTGTAGAACCTCTTCCTTGGGCCAGTAGTAGTTGGCGTCATTCTGGACAGACTCAAAGTAAGAGCAAGTCACGCCGCCGCCGTTGCACAGGAAATCGGGGATATCAAAGATATTATTCTTCTTGAAGTACTCATCAGCCTCGGGCGTGCACGGGCCATTGGCCCCTTCTGCCACGATTTTGACATTCTTCGAGATCTTCTTGACGGTTTCGCCGTTGACATGTCCTTCGATGGCGGCCGGGATCAAAACGTTACAATCCTTCTCGATCCATTTCTCGCCATCCTCGACAACGTAACCGGAAGCTTCAGCCTTTTTCTTGTCGATCGTGCCGTATTGGTCAACGATCGTGAGCAGGTAGCGTGGATCAATTCCGTCTTTATGGCTGTAAGTATAGGAGGTCTTGTCATTGCGGTCCCAGCAGGAAACGCAGGCCACTTTACCGCCCAAAATTTCGATGAAACCTATGGAAGCGTATTGAGATACATTTCCAAAGCCTTCAATGGCAGCCACGGATTTCTTCGGGTCGATCCCCAGGTGTTTCATGGTCTCACGAATGGTATAGATGACACCATATCCGGTTGCCTCTGTGCGACCTTCCGAGCCGCCGCCACCAAGGGGCTTGCCCGTGAAAACACCAGGGGTGTATACACCGCACAGTTTGGAATACTCGTCCATCATCCAGCCCATCATCTGCGGGGTCGTGCCGACATCCGGAGCGGGTACATCCGTGCGCGGACCGATATTTTTCCACATGATCTGTACCCAGCCGCGGCACAAGCGTTCCTTCTCAGCCACTGAAAGCGTGGACGGATCGACAATAATGCCACCCTTGCTGCCGCCCAGGGGAATGTCAGCAACGGCGCATTTCCAGGTCATCCAGGTGGCCAGGGCGCGCACGGTATCCAGGGTTTCGGCGGGATGGAAGCGAATGCCGCCCTTGTTAGGGCCGCGGGCGTCGTTGTGCTGGACGCGGTATCCCTGGAAGATGCGCAGGGAGCCGTTGTCCATGCGAACCGGGATGCGGAAGGTGTATTCACGCATTGGCCACCGTAAAAACTCGGCCACATGCGGGTCGAGCTTGAGCAGCTTGGCAACATTGTCAAACTGCTTCTGTGCCATTTCGAAAGCATTAATCTGTCCTGCCATGTTTATCTCCTTAAATAGATTGAAGTGCGGTGAAAATTTAAGCGGGCACCCCGGACGGGATGCCCGCTCCAACCTACGCTATGTCCAACCAATCAAGCATAAATATTTCCACCAGGATTTATTTTCCTCTTAAAGGTACCCGATAATCAAAACTTCGTCAATATGACGAAATCCATGGACGCGCATGATTATACACGTGATAATTGGCACAAATGAAAATAGGGACCCTGGTTATTTTTGTTCTTTGGTGAATGAAAAAAGGAGACTCATCGGTCAGATGGGGAAAACCCTGCAGGGTATGAGTCCCACCCGAAACCCCATTAATCATCTTTTGGCTTGGAAAATCCGAGATCATCAGGCTGGAGCTGAAATTGGGTTATCCAGCTATTCAACGAGGCCTGGATTGTTAGTCCTTGTCAGCCTCATCATCACCCGAATCGAGTTCGAGGTGGACTTTTTGCGGGTCAAGCTGGATCCAGAGCAGGAGCACGTGGCCGTCGTTGGTTTCCATCGAGCGCGCTGCAACGATGGGAGCTTTTTCTTCCATTCCCAGGTCGTTGCGATAATGCAGGTGGATGGGTTCGTTTTGCCGCCAGCGCCGGTAACACCTTTCCACCAGCGCCGGGCTGTTAAACGCCCGCAGGCGCGTGAGCAGGGTCAGCGGCAGGAACGGGCCTTCGCCGAGACTGAGTGCCCAGCCGTCCTGGACGGGCTCGAATACGGGGGGTGGACCTTCAATGATGGTTATTTTGTCTTCCATAGGAACCTTGTTTGGGAAATAATACCATAAAGCCGTTTTTTCTTCGAATCGTTGGGAATTCTCCCAAACTTTATGATACTTTCACTGCAAAATTAACCAAAGGCCGGGAAGCCCGTTGCCAACCTAATTCTCAGCCGGCGGCGCGGCGGGACCATAGTCCAGCACCTCGCGCACGCCGGTGCCGGATTCGGGCGGACCAACGATGCCCTTTTCCTCCATGGTATCCACCAGGCGGGCGGCGCGCGTGTAACCGATGCGCATCCTGCGCTGAAGCATCGAGACCGAAGCGCGCCCCTCACGCCGCACGGTGTCGATGGCGTCATTCAGGAGCGGGTCACCCTGCAGGGCGGTGATATCCTCGAACATGGGCACCTGTTTTCCACCCAGATTGGCGGGGGCAATCGGCGCGCCCGGTGCGACAGCCCCGGGGGTCCCGCCCGAGTTCCCGGCTGCGGCTCCATAAGGGCTGGAGGCGCCCGCCTGCTGTTTCCAATAATCCACCAGGCGGGTGATCTCGATATCCGAAACAAAGACACCCTGCAAACGCACCGGCGCAGGAGAGTCAGGCGCCTGGAAGAGCATGTCGCCGCGCCCGAGCAGGCGTTCGGCGCCGGGCTGGTCGAGGATGACGCGGCTGTCGGTGTTGGAAGCCACGGCGAAGGCGATGCGGGCGGGGAAGTTGGCCTTGATCAGGCCGGTCACCACGTCCACGGAGGGGCGCTGGGTGGCGAGGATCATATGAATGCCGGTTGCGCGTGCCAGTTGTGCAAGGCGGGTGATGGTGCGTTCGGTCTCGTCGGGGGCGATCATCATCAGGTCGGCCAGTTCGTCGATCACCACCAGCAGGTAGGGCAGCCGCTTGCCGCCCTGGGCAATCACGCGGGTGTTGTAATCGGCGATGTTGCGCGCCCCGATCTCGGCGAACTTATGGTAGCGGTTATCCATCTCACGGGTCATCCACTGCAGCGCGCCCACCACCCGTTCGATCTCCACCACCACGGGGGCAAGCAGGTGCGGAATGCCGTTGTAACCGGTCAGTTCGACGCGCTTGGGGTCCACCAGGATCAGGCGCAGGTCGTCGGGGGTATTGTTCAACAGCAGGCAGGTGAGGATGGCGTTGACACAAACCGACTTGCCCGAGCCGGTGGTGCCGGCGATGAGCAGGTGCGGCATGGATTCCAGGCTGGAGGTCTTGGGGTGCCCCGCCACGTCCTTACCAAGCGCAAAGCGCAGGGGGGCTTTGCTGCGGGTGAACACTTCGCTCTCCACCACTTCACGCAGTGCCACGAGTGCCATCTCTTCATTGGGGACTTCGATGCCCACGTAGCCGTGACCGGGGACGGGAGCCTGGATGCGGATGCGCGGCGCCGCCAGGGCGAGGGCCAGGTCGTCGGCAAGTGCGGCTATCTTGCCAACCCGCACGCGGGTCTGCCCGGAGCGCGACTCGACGAAGAGCGGTTCCACGCCGAACATCGTGACCGTGGGACCGCGGCTGATCTCGATCACCTGGCTGGGAGCGCCAAAGGAGGTGAGCGTCTCTTCGATCAGGCGGGCGCGCTTCTCGATAAATTCCTCATTGACCTTGGGTGCTTCGGGCGGTTCCAGGATATCTGCAACCCTGGGCAGCACCCAGGTGATGGCGGGGGTAAGGGGCAGGTTGGTCCTGACCGTCACGCCCGGAGGAATGGCTGGCGTTGGCTGGGCAAGCGGCGGTCGCAGCAGGGGAGTGAAATCGTCGAGCGCTTCTTCGGGGGATTCACCAACTGTTGCAGTGACAACTTTTTTCTGGAAGCGCTGTTTCAGCCAGGCACTGAATTTTGCCCCCAGCGGCCCGGTCCATTTGAACATATCCTGCATCGACAGGTCGAGGGTCAGCGCCATGGCAATGAGCAGCCAGGCAACCACCACGATGACCGTCCCGGCCGCGCCGATGGCACCCACCAGCCCCCTTTGGAGGAGATAGCCGATCAAGCCGCCACCCTGTCCGGCCATTGCGCGTGCGTAGGCTGTGGCAGTCGGGCCGTCGAGGCCGTGGAAGGCGACCAGCAGCCCGATGAACAGGAGCAGCATGCCGGTGAGGCGTTCGACGTTGAGCGCCGGGAGACGGTCCACGTTGCGGGCCACCAGCCAGACACCCAGGACGAGCAGCGCCACGGGCAGGATATAGTCGCCCCAGCCGAAGACCTGCGCCAGGATGTTGATCCAGCTGCCGGTAAAGCTGCTTTTGGTGGCGGAGAAGAGGCTGAGCAGGGTCACCAGCCCGACGATGGCAAGCACCACGCCGAGGATGTCCATCTGGCGCTCGGGCGGGATGCCCTCGAGCAGCGAGAAACGGTCGGGCGGGACAGTGTTTTTTGTGGATTTACGAGGCTTGCGTGGACGCATGGAAACGCTAACCGGTTCCGGGTCCGGGTCGGGAAGGCCGCGTTTCCCGGAGCGGGGGGAAATTTTTCCTAAAGGTTTTTTCGAGCGGGTGATGGGCATGGTAAGTTCATTATAGCGCAAATGGTCTAATAACTAGGATGGCAGAGGATTCCTACCGACGCCAAATAGGGGACGAAGTCCGTGCATTCGTTCTTGAGGAACAAACGAGGAACGAAAACATCTCGTTGTCTCTTCATATTTATATAGCAGCCTGGCGATATCGTTCCGCGGAACGAACCAAAAACGAATAAGAGATGGAGAAGGAGGGTTCATTTGTTAACGATCCAAAAACGTTATGACATGGAAAATGACGACAATCAATTTTCGTCATGGACAATAAAAATCGGAAGGCAAGATGAATCGGCACCCGTGAATCTCGGGCGCCTTAATATTAGCACAAACGTTCTGACCAGTCAAGAAAAAACGTGTGCCAAGTACACGGCTATTCAGATATTCAGGAAATTAGGGACGCTCTTCGTCTTGATCCCAGTTAACCGGGTTCGAGAGGATGTATGCAGCGATGCGTTCGTGATCGATCTCCTCACGAATGATGTGTTCAAAGTAATTGCGTTGCCAGATCTTACGAGAGTGCAATTCTCGACTGGCGCGACGGGTGACGGAGGATTTGAAAGAGGCAATAATTGCGCCAACCGACCCTGGTTTAAATCCACGAGGTAATTGGGTTGGTTTTGGTAGGGGCGAGACATGCCTCGACGGAATCAATGCGTCAGATTCCTTATCGCATTGACATACTCATGAGTAGCGATTCTTAATGGTTTGGTTCGGCCACTTCCCACTGGAGCTGATGTAAGGCGGGGTTGGCGAAGCTTGCGGGAGAGCGGACCTACGATTTTGGCGGCGCATCCCTTGGGGCGGGCGCAACCCCGTCTGTCCGCTGGTATTGGGCTGCTGCTGGCCTATTGTGCAATAGATGGTTTTGTATGCACTCTCTCTTATGTCACACCTCGTCGCATCACGTAAACCGTTTGGATCTTCTTGCCGAACGGGCGGGGCTCAGTCTGGCGCACCAACTCGAAACCCAGTTGCTGCCAGAAGCGATAGGCCTCCTGGTTCTCTTCCACGACCCCGAGCATAATTGACGTGCCTTGCTCTGAGCGCATATAGTCCGAAAAACCCTGTATTAGCTTTCGGCCAAGGCCATGTCCCCGAACTTCTGGAGCTAGCATCAGTAATCCAATCCACCAAGTCGTGTCATTCGGGTAATGACGTATTCCTTCCAGCACACCGACGATATCTTCCTTTCGATCCAAGAGCCCATACAGGAACTTGTCGCTGAACGATCTACCCACGGGCACTGACTGAAAGATTTCTTGAGCTGCGGTAGGTGATACGCCTTCACCATCCACGATCATCGCGTAATCGGCACACTGATCGAAAAGCCTTTGTAAAGGCTCAGTATGTTCGGGCTGGAGCCTACATACAATGTAATCGGAATCATCTAAGTGAAAAACCTGTGCGTCAGTCATGGATCAGCCTTTTCTTGTGCTGATGCGTGCTCAATCCCTTTCGAAACATTAGGTCGTGTCGCCGCTTCGTTCACAGCGCCCAACCAGGTGTTCAGCCGCCGTTGCTTCGATGGACGCAATGTGTCAGATTCCTTATTGCATTGATATACTTCTGACATGCGCTTGTTGGGCTGCACTCGAAATAGCGACTTTGCCATTGGATCAAACAGGTTGTCTTTGCCTGCGTTTTTTCGACACGAGGTTGAACACGTATGCGCTCAACGTTCCCACAATCGCCCCACCTATCACTGCGATCCCAATCCAGTCAAAGAATTGCGCCAGAATAACCCGCTGAAATGGAGGCCACCAGTCAGCCCAATATGTCGCGGATTGGCGATTTGAGAATAACATGAATTCCATGTTTGGCAGGCCGACAAACATGAGCATAAAGGCGTAGTAAGCATAATAACTCAACATCGCCGCACTCCAAACTACAACTGCCGATATCGCAGCCCGACGCAGTGACTGCGTGCGTTTCATTTCATAGATGGCGGACGGGATTACCGGTATGAGCCAAACCCCATAATTTGAACTGACCAAGGCCATCACAATTATTATACGGATGTACCCAGGCGCTTGAAGCAGGTTCCCGTTCAGGGCCTGGTTTTGACCAAGCGAAGCCAACAGATCGAGAAAATACCAATCCGCAAATCCGAAAACCAAACCGACCGCCAAGTAAATCAGCCACCGATTACGCATTTACAATTATCCTCAGAAAACGGCGGACGTAAGAGTCTATATGCGACATCGCATACTCAGTCCAACCAGGTGCTTCCTCGTCCTTGCTTCGATGGACGCAATGCGTCAGATTCCTTATCGCATTGATATACTGATAAAATGCTATTCATTCGCGAGAGGCAAATTTGCGAATTAATCGACGTGCCTATTTACCGGTCTGATCCAGCCAGGCGACCGACCCGTCGTAATGCTCCTGGTGATGGTCATAGGAAGACAGGAGTGAGAACGCGAGAGGGGCGCCCTTCATCCATGGATATTTGCCTTCATCCAGCAGGTCTTTTTCGGTAATTTTCTCCCCCAGCTCCAGGAAGCGCAGAAACCCAATTTTCCAATCCAGATGGACCTTTGACCAGGGATCCTTGCGGGTGGTCTCATGGATCCAGGCATTGAGCTTGTCCACGTCGGCCGAGTTCGGGTCAAGTTCGGTCGGCCATTTGGGATAATCAGGTTCGCGGTCGAGGGTCGCCGCGGCAAGGCGGGCGATGGAGCGCTGCTGCCAGGCCCACAAATGGGAGATCTCATCCTTGGTGGACCATTCGGAGGGCGAGTGCGGCGTGGTGATCTGCGTTTCGCTCATGCCCGCCAGCAGTTCCTCCCAACGCTTAAATTGCTCCCTTAACGCGGCCAGAATATGTTCTTTCATATTCATGGTGATTCTCCTTAAAAAATTTGATCGGACAGTACCCGGGTCGGATTCCGGAAGTCTACATCTTCTTCAACAAATCCGCCTTCTTGACCTGGAACTCCTCCTCGGTCAGGACACCATGCTGACGCAGCGCGTCCAGTTGGGTCAGCAGGTCCGCCAGGTTGGGAGCCGGGCGGGTGGGTGCGGCCGGAGCGGGAGCACGCTCCAGCTTTTCCTTGGCATTGATCATGGCAGCCTTGTACTGGATGGGATTGCCGATGTGCGTGAACAGGTTCACGCCCAACTCGCTGGCGGTGAGGATCTCGATATTGCCGTAACCGAGCATCCGTCCCATGAATGACTGGGTCAATTTCACGTCATTGACCTTGTCCAGCGATGAATCGGTGATGTTCTTGTTGAACACGCCCGCGAGCTGGATCACGCGCCGGTCGGTCACCACGTACTTGCGGTTCGACCAGATCAGGACGTCCCGGAAAAGGCTCAACAGCGGGAAGATGAGCAGCAGGAGTCCGAGAAAAACCAGGGGATACTTGATTATCTGCAGGAAATACATCAGTAAGACCGCCACGATCAGGGCGATCGATAACAGGGTTTCGAGCAGGATCTCACCCGCCAGCACCAGCCAGTGCTGGTGCGTTACGAACAGCACCTTCTCGTTATCGCCCAACAGACTCTTTAAATATCTATCGCTCATTTTTATCGCCTCCAGTCAGGATGATTGCCAAAAACATAAATTAGTATAGCAAGTTCACCGGGAGTTTGCAATCCCAAATGATTTGCCCGGCTGGACTGTCTGGAGGACAGTTTTGCCGGATCGATCCTGTGAAAAAAAAAGCCCTGCGGGTTTTTCCACAGGGCTGGTCTTTCATTTCAATTCCAATTCCGCTCTCACCACCCCGGCGCGGTCGTGGCGCGCGGTCAATTTAACCGTGCCGCCTTGCGGGGCGCGCACCACCCATTCGACTTTAAGACGGTCGTCGGTGCCGCCCTCCCAGCCCTCGGGGAAGGCGGTTTTATAGGCGCGCCCCTCCAACTGGGCAAGTTCCTGGCGCGGCTTGCCTGACTGCAGGCTGGCACCCTCCGGCAGTTCGATCTCGCAGATGACGCCGCGTGAAACCTTTTTCTCCACGGCTTTCTTGGTGACGTAAGTGGGCAGCCAGCCGGTATTCTCAATCACCAGCCGCAGGCGGTAAGTCCCTTTGCCGATGGCCTTGACCTCTGCGGAGCGCAGCGCCAGCTTGGGCGAGATCAGGGCGTGCCAGATGATCCACTCGGGGAAGACCTTGATCTCCTTTTCGAGGAATTTCAGCGGCGGGTTGCCAAAGTAATTCATCGAGTCCCAGCCGCCCAGTTCCACCTTACCCAGTTGGGGATGGTTGAAGGCGTACCAGTCCACGTAACCTTTCCCGTCCAGCTCTTCGATATTCCATTTCATCATTTTGATGTCGTCTTCGAGCGGATGGTCGCGGAACCATTCGATATATTTGTAATCCTTGATGCCTGCCTGGCGCATCGGGCTCCAGAGTTCCACCGTCCAGGAGAACATCCCGAGATGGTCGTACATCCAGGTGTCGAAGGCGCCGGTGGTCACCTGCTTGGGATGGTAGCGGAATTCGTGATAGCAGGAGACGTTGGGGTAGCCGGTTATTTTGGTACCCTGGTCGCCGATCTTCTTGTAAGTCCACAGGTCCTCGGGCGGGAATTCGTCGTCGGGGCGGTCATCGTAGGGGCGCAGGAGCAGACCGCTGTAGGTGTGGAAGGTGACCACGCCGGTGAGATTGGGGTGGCGGACAATGAAGTCCACCAGATTGCGCGACTCCGGTTCGCTGACCGGGTACGGACCTGCCCCGTGCTGCTCGTTCTCCTGTTTCCACGCCACCGGGAAGTTGCGGTTCAGGTCGAGCCCTTCCTTCGAACCCTGGGGCTGGATGGTGACCCCGTCGAAGTTGCGCAGCAGGCCTTCGGGCAGCAGCCGGTAATAACTGCCGCCCGCCTCGACCGGGTCACGGCGGATCATCAGGCGTGAGTCTTCGGGATGGGCTTTCCAGGCGCCGTTCGGATCGGGGATGCGCATGGTCAGGATGCGCCCGTCGCCGTCGATGTCCTCCTGTAGCAGGCCATCCACCGGCTCCTCGTCATACGGATAAGGACGCGT
>JADGQC010000097.1 GCA_017882125.1 Anaerolineales bacterium | reverse complement strand
GGATGTCGGTTGCTGTCTGCCGGCGCAGACAGCATGTGGAAAAAATATGTGGATGCCAAATCGGTTGTGACAGCTGCTGCGCAAGCGGTTGAAAAGGTGGCAGATAACGGCTCCGAACAAGTTTTGCGAATGATCATTACGCTGTCTTCCCCCCTGCCCGGTAGCAACAAAACCCAGGACACGGCTTATGTCGTGTTCATGAGGACTGACAGCGGTTGGAAGTTTGATCGTTTCCTGATGGAACCGGAAATCAACGCCATCCTCACTCGCCAGAAAATCACCAGCACACCTGCAAAAGAAGGAAAGAAATAGTGAAAAGATTTTTTCTAATCCTTGTCGTATTGATCTTGCTCATCCCTTCAGCTGTTCATGCTCAGGGTAACGATCCCTGGTCCGAGGTCTTTCAGCCAGACGGCAGCCTGAATCCGGATCTAATCGATCTGGGGGTCACGAACGATCATCCCGATTGGATGTCCATTAACCTACCTTTCGGGCAATCGATTGACCTCGATGCCAATTACCATCGCTTTCAGACCCCCAGTGGGAACATCGTCGTGTTGCCATCCGCCTCAACCCTGTTCTTTATGGCCATGAACCCACAAGCAAGCGGCTTGACCAGTTCCTATGGATCCCTGGGAAACGGGTATGGCAGCCTGATCACTTTTCTTGGCCTGGTTGCTGGGAATAACCTGGATTGGAGCCATGTACAAGCCGATCACCCGGAATACACCAACCCGGATCAATTCTGGGGTGCGGTCCTCAATGGAAAGCAAGATGTGTGGACCTATTTCTCTGGGTGGGGATTCATCACCAATCTGTTGCAGATGACCTGGAATGATGGGGCTCTGCGTTCCTTGTACTTGCTATACCTGAATGGCACACAGAACTGCGCATCTATTCCTGGTGGTTGTTCGGGAATTGTCACTCCACCTCCACCCCCACGAGAATGCCCTGATCCGAGTGTAACCATGCAGCAGCCTGTGCTAACCATCCAAAAGACGGCCCCGAATAACCCTTTGGTGGTTGGGCAAGATACTGAAAACCGGCGCGGCGCCGATATTCAAGCCAGAGTGACGATTCCACCAGTCATCTTCACCTGGCATGAACCAATCTACGAAAAACGCAATATTTGTCGGGCAGCGGGTACCGGCGAAACCCCGAACTGCAATACAGGTTCTGGTTCAAGCATTAATGACGGAGTCTCCGATACGCAGATGGTATTCAAGGAATGTCGAACGCATGTGGAGCATCTGCCGGATGCGGTCGCATCGCTGCAAGCGACTGCCACCCTTGATGCTGCCAGCCAGGACTGGATCACCGGCAAACTGGGTCAAAGCCATTATGAAGCCTACATCCACCAGCCAAATTTCGCTTTGATTCCGGGATTGGGCTCATGGACGGGTGGATGTGATGGAGGCGGTACTTGTACTGCAACCGGTCAGGCATTAAGAGTTCCATTCGCAGATCCGGGAACATTTAACTTGCGTTTGGATGTGGTCACCACTGGCACCCGCTTCCGGGGTATTCCAATCACCCAACCCAGACGGGTGGGGATCGATGGATCGCTGCAAGTCTATGTGACCCTCCCGGCCCTGGTGCCATAAAGGGTCATGATTGCAAATCGTATGGATTACCGCTGGTGTGCTGCTGACACTCTTCCTGGCCGCCTTGATGGTTAGCTACCTGATATTGGTGATCGGTCTTTGGTGCCCAAGAGATGAATACAACAAGAAAGGAGGCTGAAGCCTATGACAGATTATTTCGTCGTCTTTGGGAATTTCCTCGCTGCTCTGCCTACCTACCTGTTAAACGGTATCCTGGCAACCGTCTACTGGCTCGGTGAGTCGGGGGCTGCCCTGGTGAGCATTCTTTGCGCGGGTTTGATCATTCGTTTTGTCGATCAACGCCTGCAATCCAGGGCAGCTTTCCGTCCTGGCCGCAGTGGGCGGGAGGCTGCAACTCCAGAATTGTATACCGCGCAGATTACTACGGCGGTCATTCTGGTATTGTGGGTGATTGGCCAATGGGGTATGGGTGAGCCGGTTCCCTGGCTGGGAGCTGCCATGTGGATCACCGGTACGATCATCGTCCTGCTGGTGCACATGCAAGAGCATACCCTGCTGTGGAACATGAAATCGGGGATTGCGATTTATTCCCTGGCCGTCATCGGCAGCCGGCTCTACCTGGGATACACTGCTCAACTGACAGCGGACCAATGGGCGGCCCTGATTGGCTCATCGGAAAGCGCTGCAACGGTTATTGCCAATACGCGTGGTAACGTGACCACCATTATTTTATGGGCTTTGTGGTTGGTGATCCCGCTGGGCTATTTTGCTATGTTACTGCAGCAAGTTTTGATCAATCCGATGTCGTTGGTCAACCCGCTGGCAGGTGCGAGTGAGCTGATCAACCGTTACCGGACCAGGCGATAGGGAAGCAAATGAAACCATCCCACAAATCGGTGAGCTTGTTTGATTTGCTGCTCTACCTATATGGATGAGCTGCTTATGAACGTTGGTCGGTTTTTCAAACGTCAGATTCTATTTCAACGATTGGAGGTCAACATGTCACAACTGATGGATTTGCTGCGGGGGCCTGCTCTGGGTGTGATCGTCATGATCATCCTGCTGGCAGGCGCCATCATCATCACCGCATTTGCGGCGCTGATTGCCCAGATGAGTCTCTTGTTGCGGCTTCGGCCCTGGAATACTTCCGAAAAACATACTGAAGGGGTGGGAAGTGAACCAGGGAAAGGAGATAACCCGCAAGAACCCTATGAGCAACGTTCTTCTGCGCATGAAACCCAGCGGGCATCATCCCCCGATCGCCAGCGCTCACCACAGTTGGTGGTTGTCGAGCCAAACGCGAACGAGGTGATCGATGCAGTTTGGTGGGAAACAGTGCGGTAAATAAGGCAATCCAGGGCTTCTCTTGCGCAAGCAAGAGCGGCCTCATCAGTTCACCAGCCATTCTGATTGGCGAATTGATGAGGCACTACGCCAAGCACGGAGAAAAGAGAACGATGATTATTGGAAAACTGACCGAAAAAATACCCTGGCTGAGAACGAAGGACTATCTCTCCATTCCCAATGACCTGGAAGTGGAAGGCACCGAGCTGCACTTCAACGACCGGAATGAGCTCGACTACCTGATCTTTCAGGTCACCGAACGGGAGGGCTCGCGTGAATACCAGGGTTACCGGGCGGTGCGGCTGCTGCAATTACGCTACATCTCCATGGAAGCTCGCCGGGATGCCGGGTTGCTGCAGAAGATGCGCACAGTCTTGCGTGGCTTGTATGGCGCACAAGTCGATCTGGTGTATCTGGCTGCCGGTGTTTTCCAGAACCCCAAGATCGGGATCGTTCAATGCTATGGGGTGGCTGCGTTTTCTCCTAAGAAAGAAGAAGCGATCCAACGCTCTTTGCGCGACCTGTCGGCCTTGCGGGCCGGGTTGGTGGGCGCTTACCGTCAGATGCGCCTGGAGCCGCTTTCGACTGAGGTGGCCCAATGGTTGGCGCGCTCGTTGGAGCAGATGCCCTATGCCATCGTAGCTGTCGGGCACCCGGATCCACGGGAAAACGCCCGCGGTGGCGATTCTTCCATGCGGGATCCATTAATGTCCGGCAGTCAGGGTGCACAGCAATACTCCATTCAACAAAACGAACTGCTCTTTCGCGGCATGAGCAGCCTGGAAGAAGAATTCTTATTGATGCTGCTCACCAGCCACATACGCCTGGAAGATATCACGCGCATGTTGTCCGGTATGCTGGAGGATACCTCCGTGTATGCCTCGCGCCAGTTGGGAACCCGGGCTGCCTCCTTCGGAATCAGCCTGCCGGCATTTCTGACCGGTGGTCTGGCGGAAAACGCTTCCCAATCCTACGGCGCCAACCATTCGAGCGGAGTCACCCAGGGAGTATCGGCGACCGATGGTGCTGCGGCCTCGCAGGGTCAGGCGCACACGGTCGGGCATGCCAGCACAACTGGTTGGGCGCATACGGTTGGAGTTTCCGAAACAGACACCGTGGGATCGGCCTCCACGGCCGGCAGCGCAATCAGCCACGGCACCGCCCTCACTGAAGGAGCAGCCGTAACCGACGGATCATCGCACTCCGATTCCTCCGGCATGGCGACCTCTCATACCGACAGTTCTGCCTATGGCGTCAATGGCGGTGTGGGTGGAAGTATTGCACCGGCTGGGGTGGGCCTGTCCGCCAACGTAGGCGGCAATGCCAATTGGGGTTCGGCGGATGGAGTGAGTAATAGCAGCGGCTCGTCTGATTCGAGTATGCACTCGCAAACTGCCAGCCAATCCGATACCGTTTCGGAAGGCATCACCCAAAGTCAGTCAAACACGGCTTCTCAAAGCCATTCGACGACCCAATCGGAAGCCTCGACGACCTCAGGCGCTCAGACAGATTCAGTGGCTGATACCAGCAGCGCTTCTACCACCCAGAGCCATGCTGACACAAACAGCACAGCCCACTCCACGGCGGATGGGGTTGGCCTGGGACAAAGTATCGGGCGTGGGATCAGCGCCGGAATGAGCGTGGGAGTCGCGCCGTCCTTTTCCCTTTCAAACGCTAACCAGTGGCAGGATGATCCATATATCCTCCTGACCGATATCATGCGCACCCAGCGCAAATTGTTGGATATTGCCAGCCGGGAAGGCGCTTTTTACACCGATTTGTATGCCTTGGCGGGTAGCGAACAAGGCGTTCAGGCATTGATGGGACTCATTCCGGAAGCCTTTCATGGAACTGAAGACGTGGTCGCGGGTGTGCAGACGCGCACGCTAACCGATCCCGAGCAAGCCTATATTGGATTACATGCCCGGGCTTTCACGCCCTCCACCCGCATCGAGACTATTCCGGAAGCCATGAGTGGATATGCTGATTCGACCCTCCTGACCATGCTGCAGGTGGCAGCCTATACCGCTCCGGGAATGTTCGAACAAGGATCAGCCCTCACCACCCAGGAAGAAACCCCCGCCTTTGCTTTCTATCCGGATATGCCGGGGAATATCACCCTGGCCAGACAGTGGTCGACCGAAACGGGTCTCCTGACAGATACGTTTTTAAAGTTATCTCCCGACCGCCATTTTCACACCGCCTTCGTTGGGGATACCGGTTTTGGGAAATCAATCGCCGCCGAACGCCTGGCTTATGAGAGCACCCGTTTCTGGCATTACCGAACCATCGTATTGGACTTCGGACAGGGCTGGCGCAAGGCCATGAACTGGCCGGGAGTCGGCCAGAATGGTTCAGAAGATGGTCTCGGACATGTAGATATCCGTCAACTCTACCCCGGTTCCCCGCGTCCGCTGCGCTGGAATATTCTCCAGGTTCCGAGACGGATCGAACCCGGGCGCTACCGCAGTATGGTAACAGAGCTCTTTGCCAATGCTGGCAGACTTGGAGCCAGACAATTGGGTTTCATGCGCAGGGCCTTGACCGAATTGTATTTCGAGGCAGGTGTCCTGACTGGCGATCCCAAGCTGCAAAATGGACCATTGGGGCATCTCCAGGATGACCGGGAAGTGCAGTTAATCCAAAAGGATCGCCAGAATTCCGGCAGTAGTCTGGATGGTCTTCATCCCGGCACATTACTGGAATCGCTTTCGCCCTCCGAATTGCAAGCCCTGGCGGTTTACCGCAGTCTGAAATTGGATGTTTCCAAATGGGTCGATCTCCTTCGAACCTATAAAGAGAAACTTGAACGTGACCAGGTCAGCCGTACCAGCCTGGAAGGCGTCCTGCTGCGCCTGGAACAGTTTTCCGAAGGTCTCATGGCGCGCCAATATGGGCCATCCGCCAGCGGTATTGGTGTGGAAGACCTGGGGCTGATGGGCAGTCCTGAAAATCCATGGGGCATCACCGTCATCGAAGGCGGAGCCGATATGGACGAATACTCCAAAGCGGCCTTGCTTTCTCTCTTAGCCAGCATCTTGTATTCGGATGCAGTGGCTCGCCGGCGTGAATCGTTGGGTGGTAAACACTTTCCACCCATGCAAATCTTCTTCGAAGAAGCCAATAAGGTGCTGACCGGTGTCTCGGGAGGTGCAGCTTCCGATCAAGGTTCAGGTGAATCGGGCAACCCGGTCAGCCATCTCTTTCAAACGATGTGGCGGGATGGACGCAAGTACAACATCTTCCTGCACCTGATGGCCCAAACCGTGAGCGAGCTGCCTTCGGGCATCCTCTCCTCGTGTGCCAATGTTTTTGTGTTCCAGACCAAAGACCCCAAAGATCGCGACTTGATCCTGCCGCATTTAGGACGCTCGGAAAAAGGACTGGTCAATACCGAATACAAACGCTACCTGGCGCGCATTCCCCGCACCTATGCCATCGCCAAGCTGGGGTACAGCGATGATGTGTTCTGGATTGAGCCAGTGCTGGTGCGCCCGCTGATCATTCGCTGCAATGAACCCTCTGATCTGGAGATCACCCAGGAATTAGGAGCTGTTTCCCTGGAACGGACAGCATCCGACATCCTGGCCTCTCACCCATAATCCATTTTTGTCTTAAAAAGGAGAAACATACAACCATGCAAACCAAAAAACGTTCCCCCATCGCCGCCATCGTGCTGGCAGTCGTCATCGGTCTACTCGTGATCGCACTACTGAACGGCGTTATCCGTCCAACCCAGGTAGTGACTGCCAAGGTCGCCATCGCGCCCGGAACCATCCTGACCGACCAATTGATCGAGCTGCGCACCATCCCGATGGGAGCCAAACCGGCGGATGCCATTTCTAAAGTTGAAGATGTGACCGGTAAGATACTTGCTGTTGGACGAGCTCCGGGCGACTTGATCGTTACCTCTGTTTTAGGGGAGATCGCCGGCGCAGGCATTCCCGCAGAATTACCGGAAGGTCACGTTGCCCTGGCGATCCATGTCAACCTGGCCAGCGGGGTGGCCGGTTTGCTTCGGCCAGGACAGACGGTTACCGTGATTGGCATGATTTCCCCCGATATTCTCAAGACAAACACCACCAGCGTGTTTGCAGCTCCCATTGCAGAATATACCTCGCCGATCGTTTCCCTCACTCCGGGTGTAAGGGTAACACCTACCCCAACCCCAACACCTGCGCCGCCTGCTTCTCCTCTGGCTCGCCTGGCCATCACCGGCTTACGTGTTTTGATGGTACCTCAATCCTTCCGCTATGAAGAACTCCCAGCCGGAACCAGCCAGGAACAGCTGTATTCCTCAGCAAGTTCCAACATGTCTGCCCAAGAAGGCGGCGTCATTGTTCTGGATGTTCCCACCGGATTGGTAGAAGTAACACCGGGCTTCAAGGTAGACCCCGCGACATTGCTGGCGGCCCTCGATCAATATGGCATCATCCACCTGGCATTGGAGCCGGCCACCGGACTGGGATTGGATGTATCCAATGTGATTACCCTCAATCTGGGGGACCTGTATAACCAGATGAATGACGATCGAAAAAAGTAGGCCGAATGAGCGACAACGCTTACCAAACCAATAAAATCACGGTGATGTTGGCCGGAGCGGGCCATGACATCGTCTATTACCAGATGCAGCAACCGATCCTGGCGGATCAGCGTTTCATGATCTCAGGTCACGCCGCCCAATGGTCGATGTTTGAGACCAACCTGAATAACCTGCAGCCTGACCTGGTGATTGTCCAGGCGGATATCGCTCCAGATCCGGATACCCTGATCCATTCCCTACAGAAGATCTCAGCCTGGCACGGTATTGCGATTGTGGTTTTACCGCTGGCACAGAAGGATTTTCAGGGAGCTTTCACCAAGGTGGATACCGTGCGTGGCGTGTTCGTCGCGCCGGTCAATTGGACCGAGATCATTCAGGCCGCCTATGGCGCGGCGATGACCGCCCGGGCAAGCTTGACCCAGGCTGCGCCCATGCAGCAGGGCTTATCCGGTTATTCCACCAGTGGAGCGTCTGCTTACATCACAGGAACCAAACGAATCGCGGTGTTATCGCATGCTGGTGGGTCCGGTTGTTCCACCATCGCAGAAAATCTGGCTTATGAATTATCCGTCCGGCTCAGTGTGAAGACCCTGCTGGTCTCGATGGGTCTGCCGCCGGCTGCCGCACCTCATTTAGGGTTACGTTATGTACCCAATCTAACCGAATACTTTGACCGTCCCGGCAAGGCTTCTTTTCAGGCTGCGATTCAACGCAAGGAAAATCTGGAGATCCTGCTTGCACCTGAATCTTCCCTGGAATATATGCATATTCTGGAAAGCTCCAATAAAGGAACGGGAGAAGGCAGCATCAATGGGATGCTGATCGACTCAGAGGACGGGCGTTATGCTGCCATTGTCATGGATGTGCCGACCACAGAGGATTTGTGGATGATACATTCGATCATTTTCGCCAACTATGCCTTGATCGTTACCCGGCCCACCCTGGCCGACCTGACTGCGATTCGGCATACCCTGACTTTGTTGTTGACCGGTCTAAAAAGCGAAAAACGACTGGCACGGGATTCAATCTTCCTGGTCTTGAACCAGACCTCTGAGCGCAGCAGCTTCACCCCCCGGATATTCCAGGAAGAGCTTTCCAAGTCCCTGGGTTGGGCTCCGCCTATCGCGGCAATCGTTCCCTTTGACCCGGGCGTTTCCCAGGCGCAAGACGATGGTTTAATGCCGGTTACCCGTGGGGATGAGTTTGCCAAAGGTATTCGCGGGATCATCAACACCTTATTTCCGTTGGTGGATAGCAACTTCGCTCGTACTGACGGGAAAAAGAGCATTCTGCGTCTACCAAAAATACGCTTCACCTAGAATAACGTTTCTTGTCTTTTGAGATTGAAAAACCACTGCCAGTTGGAGGAAGAACATGCCAGGGATTTTAGGTTTGTACGACACAGCCACCAATGCAAATAACCTGGACGAATCCATCCGTTCCGAGGTGTTCAACGAGGTGATCGACCAGATCAACCACGAGTTTCCTACCACCGTGCTGCAGAGTCCGAGTGAAACCGACCGGCAGCGTATCCGGGAGCGGGTCGAAACACAAATTGCAGCTGCTTTACGCAAGCGCAACTGTCGTCCAGGTACTCAGCAAGAATCTGCCATTGCGGAAGAACTCACTCGCCGGATTCTAGGCCTGGGCTTCCTGGATTTGTTGTTGCCGCCGGCCCGCACCGATATCTCTGAGATCACAATTTACTCCAGCGGATTGCTGCAAATTATGCGCAAAGGATCGGTGCGATGGGAGACGATAGACCTGCGCCCTGAAGCCAGTGAAATCTGGCGGGTATTAGATCGCCTGATTGGTCCGCAAAATAAGACCT
>JADGQC010000096.1 GCA_017882125.1 Anaerolineales bacterium | reverse complement strand
GGGGCGCCTCGGTGATGCCAGGGTCCGAACCCGGATCTCATGTGTGAGCATGGCACTTAAGACACCTTCCTCGTCGATCTCATGCATGTTACACACGTCAGTCCAGGTATTCCGAAGTGATTGGTTTAAGAATAGTGCCGTTTGCCCGGCAACCGATACCATGTCCACCAGGGCAACCTTCATTTCCCACAATTGCGACAACCCGGCTGCCAGGTTGACTGCGATGATCGAAACACCCGCTCCACCCCGCAATGAAAATACTGCGATGATTCGAGCCGCTTCGCGAATTGCGGGTTTGACTGGTTCCTTGAATAGTGGCGTGCTTTTCCTCTGCCCGCCTGGTCATGACGTTGATTCGGGCGACCAATTCAGCCGTCTCAAATGGCTTTGACAGGTAATCGTCTGCCCCGGCTTCGAATCCTTTGACCTTGTTCTCCACCCAGTCCAGGGCGGTCAGCATGATGATCGGGACATTTGCAGTGACAGGGTTGGATCGGATTTCGCGGCATACCGTAAATCCATCCATGTCTGGCATCATCACGTCCATAAGAATGACGTCGGGGAGCATGAATTTTAGCTATTGCAGGGTCTTCGCTCCATTCTCAACCGCGGTGACCTCGAATCCTTGCTTGCTTCGCAATACTTCCTTCATTTTTCGTAGCATTTCATCGTCATCGACGAGGAGAACTTTTTTTGGCATCCTGCACCTCTTTGAATATTTTTATGGGTTCAATGTTTCTGATCTTGTCGGAGCCGCTTATACATAAATTAATTCTATTCCCTTGTGAGTTATCTTTGGGGTTCACTCTTCCTGGTTTTTATCGGTAAAGTGCTTCCAAACCGCGCCAGATATCGTTGCGCCAGGAGGTGAAATTGTGCCCGCCGGAAAACTCGCGGTATTTTACTTTATAGCTCTTCTCTTTCAACAAGGTGTGCATCTGCTGGTTGCTTTCCAGGAGCCAGTCGTATAAACCCGCGTCCATCCAGATGTCGATTTTTGGTCGTGGCTTATGCCGGACCAGGTCGACCACTACGGATTCATATTCCGAAAACGTGAAAGCTCCCGACTGGCTGATGACTTTTCCAAAGAGATTCGGCAGGCGCAATCCGGTGTATAACGCCATCAGTCCGCCCAGTGACGCACCCACTACTCCATATGCTCCACCATTGGGAGATATCAATGAAAGCTGTTTTTGCGCCAATGGGATGACGCAATCGACAACGAATTCCAGCGTCGATTCAGAGCATGAGTATTCCAGGTTACGCGATCGCCCTCCGTCTTTTATAAACGCCATCGCAAAGGGGCGCACGCGTTTCTGGGCGATCAGATTATCCACGATGATGTTCAATCTGGCGCGTTTCAGGTAATCTGAGCCGTCGTAGACCACCACCAGCGGTACGGGTTCCTTGACTGCCGGTTGATATAGGATCACCTTGCGCTTTGTTCCCGTGATGAAATCATTGGTCGGCACCTGGAACTTGTTTAACTTTCCAGGCACAACTCCTGGAACAGGTTTTAAAAGGGGACTGGGTCCTCCGTTTGGCATATAAAAATAGTTGTTATACGAATTTCCCCCATTCCATATCCGCCTTTGGTTGAGTGGGTCAGCGATGTATTCACCACTCTTCGGGTCAAAGAATCCATATTCCAGGTAGGCATCCTTAACCAGGCGCATCGAAAATGACCATAATCCTGGGCCTGCACGCTGCATTGTCTGCGGATTATCTTCCCAGCCGTGCAGATCATTCACCAGGCGAGGGGCGGTTCGGCCTTGCCAGGTGATAATAACTTTTTCGCCTTCGATGACAGGGTTGCCATTTACTCGGGCTTTGGCAGGCAGGGGAAGAGAAGGCACCTTAGCCGACCTGTCTTTGTTTTTCCAACCACGCCTGGATGTCACCCCGGTGCTGTTTGTAATGACGGTTGGTGTTATCAGCGATTCCTTCCCAAAGCGGTCCCATCGGCCATCGGTCTGGGTAATTGGTTTGCAGTTGTTTTTCGCTCAAGCTTTCCGCCAGCGCGACCGAATCCCAGTACGATATGCGAAATTCTTCCAGCACATCTGCCAGCGCAAATTCTTTGACCCGCGCAAAAGTTTCAGCGTTCATCCGGTCCACATCCCATGCTTCAGGGGTATCCGGTCTTTCACCGCGCAGGAGGCTGTTGGTCCAGCGGATCATCCAGCGTTCCCAGGTGGATATGTGCGCCAGGGCGTCCTTGACACTCCATTCGCCATCCACGCCGGGGAGCAGCATTTGTGCATGGCTTAGGCGGGACAGGGCTGCTTCGAGAAGTCCGTGTTCGCTGCGGATCTGGTCGAGTAGTTCGGTCTTGTTAAGTTTTTTTACGTTATCGTTCATTTACTGTCGGTTCCTATTAATTAGTCCGTACGCCAAAGGGAATCCGTCCCCTTGGCGCCCCGTTCATTTTCGTTATTGGGTCGATATCGAGGCTATTAGTTTTTTCCCAAATACCGCCGGTTCGCTGCGTTCGATGACCAATTCTTTGGCTTCGTGGAAAGACATAAAATCGCGCATGGCTGCAGCAATATCGCTGACCAGTCGCTCACTCAATTTTACTCCCGGCTCAAGGTACAGGGCACGCAGGATTAACGTGCCGGTCTTGCGTTCGAGTTTTGGGTCGAAGCGCCCCACCAGCCGGTCTTTATGCAGGATTTGCAGGCAATAATAGCCGTAAACACGTTTGGGGCCCGGGATATAGGCTTCCAGGACTCTATGAAAACCCCACAGCATTTCATCGCGTTTGGAAGCCCAGAATAAATTATCGAACGGGCTGAGGAAGGTTGTTCGCTCAGCTTTGAAAGCGCCATCCGCCGCCTGCTCCAGCATGGACAGGTTGTCGCGGTGGATGACCAGGTCCGCGGTTTGCCCGTCCGCCAGTCTTCCTTTAATTGGCAGCAGGATTCCATTTTTTATCAAGGTTTCCACGTGAGGGCGGGATTTGGTTACCTTCATCCATGTATAATCCCCTGCCTGCCGCGCCAAACACACCCCCAGGCTTTTGGCGCCCCTTTCCACCCAGAACCGGTCCCTCTCTTCAACACTTGGCTCGCTGGTATCCACCCATTTTGGCAGCACCCGCTCGGTAAGATCGTAAACTCGCTGGAATTTTTCTCGGCCTGCGATCATGAGTTCGCCTTGGGAAAATAAAAACTCCAGCGCCACCTTGGCCGGACGCCAGTTCCACCAGCTGCCCTCCTGGTGTCCCTCTGACTCGAATTTGCTTACCTTCAGCCCCCCCTCGTTGCGGACACGTTCCAGTACCAGCGGGACGAAATCCTTTTTAACCTGGTCATTCAACCAGCGGTTGTACCAGTTGGTGGGATGTTCCCGTAGGTTGCGCTGATGCGGCTTTTGAAAGCGGTATTCGGCTAAAGGGATGATCGAGGCGGCGTGTTCCCAGCCCTCGAATAGTTGGGGGCGGGGTCCGAACATTAGCCCATCAAAATCAGCGGGATTGTAATTCCCCATCCGGCTCCATGGCACCAGGTAATGACTGCGGCGTACCATGTGAAGCGTGTCGATCTGAACGCATCCGATCTGGTCGACAACCTGGAATATGTTTTCAGGCTTCGCGGGTGGCTCGCTGCCATTTGCTGTGTGCAGGGCTTGGGTGCGTAGCGCAACTGCCCGCAGCGCAGATAAAGAATATGCGGTCATTTTCCTTGTATGGAAATACGCAGGGGATGCAGTTCTGCGACCATTACATTTTTCTTTACGCTTGGATCGGCGAACATAAAAGCGTTGGCAGCTTGTTCATTCTCCGCCCTGAATATGACCAGCCCGAACGTATCGTCTGTGCATGGCCCTGCCAGCAGGACGGACCCCCCCTCGGCGCCTTTTTTAAGGTATTCGAAATGTTCATCCATAATGGCTTCTTCTTCCGCGGTCGGATCATCGAAGAAACCGTGGCGAAAGGGATGGATCAGGTACAGGTAATCAGGCATAATAACATCCCTGCGAATAATTTCGGCCATTACTGATTCTCCAGCTCTGGCGTCATGAATTATATCCCCTATTTTATCCACCTTTATTCACCTAAAAAAACCCCTGCCTTTTTGCGCAAAATTAAGGTACTATTGCTGGATATATGACTACCCCGACACCTCTCAGGCTCCACCGGGCGAACTCGGGCGCTCCGCGCACGGGCCGGATTTTGCAGACCACCTTTAGTGTGGCTTTTTTGCTTGCCACCCTTTTTACTGGTTTTTCACCCAAAATGTTTTCGGGAAATTTTGGAACACTGATTTCCGGACTTCTGACTCCACAGCCGGTTGGGGGCGAGGCTGTTCCAACAACTCAAAGCAATAACATTCGTATAGGCATCGTTTCAGGACACTGGGGCAACGGGGGTGATCCCGGAGCAGTGTGCCCGGATGGCACCAATGAACTGGATGTCAATCTGGCTATCGCTTCTCTTGTCAGTCAGCAGCTCGAAGCACGCGGTTATGTGATAGATCTCCTCCAGGAATTCGATCCCCGCTTGGATGGCTACCAGGCTGCCTTGATGCTCTCCATCCATAGTGATTCATGCGACGCAACAAATCCCGATGCCACCGGTTTTAAAGTCGCAGCCTCCAGTTATAGCCGTGACAATAATCTTACCGATCGCTTGTCAGCTTGCCTGGAAGATCGTTATGGAAAAATTACTGGGCTGCTCTTTCAATCTGGAAACATCACGGTTAATATGACCGATTATCATGCTTTCCGTGCTATTGATCCTTCCACTCCAGCAGCGATAATTGAGGTAGGTTTCCTTTATCTTGATCGCACCCTCCTGGTTGATCACCCTGACGTTGTGGCTAATGGACTGGTCGCAGGAATACTTTGTTTTGTCAGGAGCGAAAGCGTCCAGCCGGTACCGACGCCATGAACAATGATTTTGAGTCCGCACAACAAGCTCTTCTAAATGCCCAGCAGGCTGTCCGCCAGGGGGATCGCCAGACCGCCCGGCGTTGTGCTGAGATTGCCGTCTCCCTTTCCCCAGATTTGGAAGAACCCTGGTTGATCTTGGCTGCAGTTGGCAGTCCGCGCGCCAGTGTTGCGTATCTCGAACGGGCTCTGCAGATCAATCCTCAAAGTGAGCGCGCTCGTTTGGGGATGCATTGGGCCGTGGACCGCCTTCGCAGGGAGACGGCCAGCGGGAAAACTCCGGGCTCGCCTGAAAAGCCGGCAGGGGGTGCCGCCTCTCAAGCCGATTCGTTCCTGGAACCAGAGACGAAACCATTGCCGGGAAGGAAACCTTCCACAGGGGAAGGTTTCTTACAGGTCGATTCAACTCAGCAAGCTGATACACGTCCTATCGTAGCGAGAAATCTCCCCGCAACCATCGCTGCCGCTTCACCTTTACCCACCCAGCCTTTTTTTAAGTCTCTTGCAAAGCACCGCTGGTCGTTCCTGACCCTGATCGTCCTTGCCCTTTGTGTCACTGCAGCCTTTGCATTCTTGCCCGGTAACGCCTTTCCGGCGTTTGCCTTCCTCCGCCCTCCCCAGTCCTCTTCTCCGGTATTTGGTGCTCCGGTCAAGCTGGATAAACCAACTTACACGTCCACTTTTACTACCACTTATACTCCAACGGAAACTTTTACCCCCTCACCCACTTTCACTTTAACTCCCACACCCACTGAGACTTTCACCCCCACAGAAACCTTCACGCCCACCCGTACCCCGCGTCCCACGAACACCCCTCGTCCTCCTTCTACCAGCACTCCGGATACTGCCGATTATAGTGGTCGCTGGATCGAAGTGAACCTTTCCCAGCAGATGTTATATGCACATGAAGGTGACAGCACGGTCGCGAGCTTCCTGGTTTCCACCGGGGTCTCGGCTTTCCCAACCGTCACCGGTCGTTATTATATTTATATCAAGCTGGTTTCCACTCTCATGCAGGGGGATGGGTATTACCTTCCGGATGTGCCCTATACGATGTACTTCTATAGAGGCTATGGGATCCATGGCACATACTGGCATCATAACTTTGGGCATCCCATGAGTCACGGTTGTGTAAATATGTACACACCTGATGCACAATGGATGTTCAATTGGGCCTCCGTAGGGACGATGGTGTATGTCCATTATTAGATCAAATTAATATAAACAATTGCAGCCCATTCCCCGGGTATTTTTATTTTAATGTTAAAAGGATTACTATCCAGGCGTGAATTCATTAAGCTGAGCGGCGCAGCCTTGCTCAGTCTTTTTCTTTCAGATCTCCACTTGGATAAAGTCCAGGCTGCCCATCCTTCCCTTCAGGGACGGGTTGTCTATCGCAGTCTGATTGTCCGTGATGCCCCGTCCTTTTCCGGAGTGCAAATTAATTCTATCCTCCGCGATAGCACCGTGGACATAATCGACCAGGTATTTGGTGGCGCGGATGGTGACTACAATCGCATCTGGTATAAACTCGGGAACGGAAGCTTTGTCTATTCCGGGGGGGTCCAGCCCGTCAAAACTCAGTTAAATCAACTCATTCCCGATATCCCCTCGACTGGGGTATTGGGTGAAATAACCATCCCCTACGCAGATTCAGTGTGGGCTATTAATCGCAGCCCATACCCGGGTCCGCGGCTGTATTATGGGAGCACCCATTGGATCGATGGGCTGGTCACGGACGAGCGTGATGGCAGCCTTTGGTACAAGGCTTACGATAATTTATATAATTCACATTACTATACCCGTCCCGAATGGATCCATGTCTTTTCACAGGAGGAACTCTCCCCGCTTTCACCCCAGGTGCCGGAAAATGAAAAACATATCGAAATCTCCCTGGATCGCCAGGTCCTCCTGGCGTATGAGTGGGGAGTGCTTGTATATGCTGCCCGTGTGGCAACCGGTCAGAAGAATTTCGAATCTCCCACCGGCTGGTTTCATACCTTCCACAAGCGTCCCACCTATCATATGACCGGCGGTGCAGATGATTTCTCGGTGTTCGATTTACCCGGTGTTCCCTGGGATTCATATATTACGGATGGCGGGGTTGCCATCCACGGCACTTACTGGCATAATGATTTCGGACACCCTCACAGCCATGGTTGCATCAATATGTCGCTGCAGGATGCAAAATGGATTTATCGCTGGACTCTGCCAAACGTCCTGTTCGGGGAACGCCTGATCCTCCAGCCCGGCGTCGGGACCCGGGTGCTGATTGCGCAAAGTTAGCCATTTCGATTTTCGAATGGAGATGATCTGAAAATGCCACGTCAACCAATATTTGCCGGCCTCGTCGTGGACGAGGCAGACCGCCCTGCTGGAACTGCTTATGTCGGTGAAGAACCTTGTTACGTCGTGGACGACGGCGGTTTCAAGCGCCACATCCCCTCGGAGCAAGTGGACCGCCAGGTGCTTGAAATGATGCGAGAGCAGATCAGCGGGAATGAGGGGCTGCTCAGCGAGCAGGCTGCCAAGATGCTCGGCACCGATGACATTTTCTCGAAAGCTATGTTGGAAAACCAATTAAAGAATATTGAGCAGCAGTTCGACAATCTATTGAAGATGGGCATCCCCGAGGAAAGTCGTGCATTCATGGGCATGTCTGGCTTTAAAGTGGTAATAAACGTTCATGGTGAAGTCGTTCGCCTCGACCAGCCCTCCCAGTCCGACGAAGGCGATGACGACGGCGAATAATAATCGAAATTTGCTTCGTTTCTCCTAATTATTCGGAATTACGAAAAAACAAGGATTTGCGAGCGAAGCTCGCAAATCCTTGTTTTTTCTATATTACCCCCTTCCCAGGACCGGGAAGGGGGTAGGGGGATGGGGATATATATTAATCCTCCCGCTTGACTCCTTTCGGCTGAAATTGTATGATAAAGCCATGGCTGACCAATTGACCCCTGAAGAAAAAACCACTCTCCTCCACCTGGCAAGAGAGGCACTCGAAACCGGTGTCACCGGCTCCCCCCTGCCACTCATCGACGAGGCTTCCCTCACCCCTGCTCTCCGGGCCGAAGGCGCTTCTTTTGTCACTCTCACCGTGCACGGCAGCCTGCGTGGTTGCATTGGGGCTCTGGAACCCTACCAGCCCTTGGCAGAAGATGTCCGCGAACACGCAATGGCAGCCGCCCTCCAGGATTATCGTTTTAGTCCGGTCCAGCCTGGCGAACTTGGAAAAATTGAAATCGAAGTGTCCCGGCTTACCATCCCGGTTCCATTGGATTACACAGATTCAGCAGACTTACTTGCCAAACTGAATCCCGGTGTCGACGGGGTGATTTTACGGGATGGGATTCGCCGCGCCACCTTCCTTCCACAGGTATGGGAGAAGATCCCCGACCCAGCCGAATTTCTGGAGAACCTGTGCTATAAGATGGGCGCTGCTCCCGATGCCTGGCGAAAGAAAAAATTGCAGGTCCTTGTTTATCACGTGGAAGAATTCCACGAATGATACACGTTGTAGTAACGACTTTAGTCGTTCATATAATTCTTCATTTTCCCGCATTTATCTTGAACATTTTGATAAAATAATCTTTCATATAGTTTATTGGAGACACCCATGATCGATTCCCCCATTATCCCTGCACCCATTCCTCTTTTTGAAATGCAAAAGCAATCCAAAATCGGCATTGCTTCTTTCGTGATTGGCATTGTATCCATGTTGATTTTTTGCCTTGCGATTGTGCTTGCATTTGGATATGGGATTACTATAGGAAGCACCAACCCTTCCATTCAAAGTCTTCAGAGTTCTCCAACGATCCTGGCGCTTGGCGTGCTGTTATTCCTCAGTCCCATCCTGGGTCTGGTCGGTGTTGTGTTGGGTTTTGTTGCTGTATTTCAGAAAAACCACAAAAGGCTCCTTGCTGTCCTTGGGTTGGTTTTCAACTTTTTGATAATCCTGGCATTCTGCGTTTTGTTGGTGTTCGGGCTGGTTGGGCAGACCGGCAATTTTGGCCTCTAAACATTTCCGCCCCGGGGATTAATTTCCGGGGCGGTTTCTTCACAGGTTTTTAGTCTCGATTTCCTGCCAGGTTTCATCGGGCAGTCGCAGGTATTTTCCCAACAGGGGGTGCACTCTCCTGATCTCTTCTGCCACCCGTTGTGCCACCCGCCGCATCGAAAAATGGGCGTTCGCCGATGCCCGTAGTTGGCAAAATGCGAAGGCTTCCCGCAGGTTCATTGTAAACATCACCCGTCGATTAAATCCGTTGGGTACCACGTACCCCGCCACGGATGAGTTCCAGCCCGCCAGTTTCTCGTAAGTCTCCGCCGCCGCATCCATTGCAGATCGATACTGTGCCTCGAACCCGGCTTCCACAACCAGGTGTGGCACCGC
>JADGQC010000095.1 GCA_017882125.1 Anaerolineales bacterium | reverse complement strand
GGCGCCGTAATAGAAACCGAGCGAGATATCACGCAGGACCTGTTTATTGGGTGGATGGATGCGCCCTACGCGCATCATGGAATAGATCACCTGGGTATCAGAAGGCATAGATTATTTTCCTTTATTACGCGCAGAGCTTTCTCAATTCAGACTCCCCAATGACCTTCACCCCCAGCGATTGGGCTTTCTGCAACTTTGAACCGGGTGCGTCACCACTTACCAGATAACTGGTGTTCCTGCTAACCGAATCGGTCACCCTGCCGCCATGTCCTTCGATGAATTCCTTAACCTTATCGCGGGAGAACCCAGAAAGTGTCCCGGTGACAACAAAGGTTAGCCCAGATAATGGACCGACCGAGGGCGACGCAACTGCCGCCCCCTTGGGCCAGACCCCGGCTGTCTTTAATTTTTCTAGGACTTTCCGATTGCGTTCACGGCTGAACCAATCCAGGATGGCCTCGGCAATATTGGGGCCGACCCCATCCACCGACTGCAACTGGTCCGCGGAGGCAGCGGCCAGCAAATCGAGCGAGGGGAAATGGCGTGATAAATCTGCTGCAGAAACTTCACCGACGCCGTGGATTCCAAGGGCGGTGATCAGGCGGTTCAATGGCTGGCGCCGGGAGGTGTTTATCGCGGCGAGGAGATTTTCGGCGATCTTCCCGGGAGGCGCAGATTCGGTTTTCCGGTCTTTCTTGGTAAGCGCTCCAAGAATATCCTCCCGGCTGAGGGTATAAATATCAGCGATATCCTTAACCATGCCCGCTTCGATGAGTTTCTCGACGATCTTGATACCCAAACCGTTAATGTCCATGGCAGCGCGCGAGACAAAGTGTTCGACATTGCGGACAAGCTGGGCAGGGCAAGCGGCATTGACACAGTACCAGGCCACCTCGCCTTCGAAATGCTCAACCGGCTGCCCGCAGGCAGGACAGGTGTGCGGTGGAACGTATTGTTTTTCAGCGCCGCTGCGCAGGTCAACGACCGGACCGATGACATACGGGATGACTTCCCCAGCGCGTTTGACCAACACCCGGTCACCGGGGCGGATATCCTTCTCGGCAATATAGTCGAAGTTATGCAGAGTGGCATTCCTGACAATTACCCCGTTAATCTCCACTGGTTCCAGGATGGCCTTGGGAGTCAGCACCCCGGTCCGCCCGACCTCAACCTCGATCCCCAATAATTTCGTGGTGACCTCACGCGCCGGGAACTTGAAGGCAATCGCGCCGCGCGGGTCCTTGCCTACAAACCCCAGTTCATCAGCCAGGTTGAGGTCATCAATCTTAATGACCATCCCGTCGGCTTCATAGGGTAATTCATCACGGCGGTTATCCCAGCCGGCTGTGTAGGCGATGGCAGATTCAATATCGTCAAACCGGCGGGCTGTATCTGTGACTGGGAAACCAAGGTCCCGCAAATATTCAAGCAACTGCCACTGGGAACGCGGTTCGCGAGGGAATTGAGTTTTGTTTTCCCACAGAACAATCTGATAAACCAGAAGGGTGAGAGGCCGGGAAGCGGTCATGGCCGGGTCCAGCTGGCGCAAGGAGCCGGCGGCGGTGTTGCGCGGGTTCAGATAGGTTTTTTCACCATTCTCTTCCAGGCGTTTATTCAATTTATCAAACTCTTTAACGGGGATGAAGATCTCTCCTCTTACCACCAACACGTCCGGAACCATGCGAACGTTTGGATGGGATTTGGGTTCCAATACTGGCAATTTATCGGACCTTTGCTTATCCATCCCCATGTTCAACGGAATTTTTAGCGGAATGGTTTGAACCGTGCGAAGGTTGGCAGTTATGTCCTCACCTAATTCTCCATCACCGCGAGTTGCACCCTGGACAAAGATACCGTCCCGGTAATGCAGAACTACGCTTAACCCGTCAATCTTTGGTTCGACGACGAACCTGGCTTTTTCGAGGCGGTCATCCAATTTACATACGCGCTCATACCAGGCATGCGCGTCCTCTTCACCAAACGCATTCGCCAGTGACAGGATCGGGCGAGGGTGGCGCACCTTTTCGAACTTTTCCGAGGGCTCGGCGCCGGCGCGCTGACTGGGAGAATCGGGCATGACCCAATCCGGGTGGGCTGTTTCAACCTGGCGCAATTCGACCACGAGCTGGTCATATTCCGCGTCACTAATGACCGGGGCATCCATTACATGGTAGCGGTGGTTATGGAAATTGATCTGCTGTTTCAGGTCTTCATAACGCTTGCGGTGAGTTGATGTTTCCATTGCGGCTCCTGGAAAAGGATCCGGGAAGATTAGATTAACCTGATTATATTCGGAAATTGGGGCTTGACAAAATAGTACAGATGTTCTATACTACGCCCACTTACATAGTACAAACGTTCTAATACGACAAAGGAGGTCGTCATGAACACAACTTTACATAATCATCGTGGGTTCTTTTCAACAATCAAGGGATTTACAATCCGTCGCGGGATGGCTTGGGGATTGATCATCATCGGCGCATTGCTGGCGTTCGAGATGTTCAACTACAGCACCACCCAATTCGCGTTGAACGATGTGCTGGGAAACCTGACCTTTGCCGGCATCCGCTGGGCGACCATCCTGGCGCTGGCTTTCTGCGGGATCGACTTTGCGGGAATCGCCCGGCTATTTACCCCCGAACAGGGGCACGAGGAACCGACCGAAGTCTGGTACCTGTTCGGCGCCTGGATCCTGGCAGCCGCGATGAATGCAACCCTGACCTGGTGGGGCGTGGCAGTAGCCATTGCCAGCCACCCGAACCTGAGCAGCGAGGTCATCAGCTCAACCACCCTGACTAAGATCGTGCCGGTATTCGTGGCCATCATGGTGCTCCTGATCCGGGTATTGATCATCGGGACATTCTCCGTCAAAGGCGGTAAACTGTTCAGTCAGGCTGAGTCCCGACATTCATCCCCCCGTTCAACAGAGTTCCAGCCCAGCAATTCGCTGAACTCTCACACCCGGCCAGTCGGAATCTCTCCCTTCCGCCCGGCGACCAAGGTGGCCCGCTCAGAATCGGCCTACTCACGCAGCGACCCGGTTTATCATAATGTAGCCATGCAAAGTAAACCGGTGCATGAAGCTGAATACGTCGAGACCCCGCGGAATTCCTAGCCGAAGCTGCCAGGAAGCATGACATCCCAACAACCATTAACTTCCTCTTTCCAGACAGCCGCCTCAAGGGACGGCTGTCTGCCAGGATTCCTGCTCCCGCCGCTTGCAGTGGTTTGCATCGGGGTTTTGCTAATGTTGGTTTCCCTCAGCACTACGATGGATCCCGTTTCGGCAAAAAATCAAGTCAACGAGTCGAACCTGACAATCTCCCCGATCTTTACGCCCGAAGTCCAATTTTGGGCAGGCAGAATCCAGTCATGGGCAAGCGCGGCAGGGCTGGACCCGAACCTGGCAGCAACCGTGATGCAGATCGAGTCGTGCGGCGATCCTCTGGCACTTTCACGCTCCGGAGCGATGGGACTCTTCCAGGTGATGCCTTATCACTTTACAACCAGCGATAACCCCTACGCGCCTGAAACGAACGCGCGGCGCGGCCTGGATTATCTCAAACGATCGTTAGAAGCGGCCCAAGGCGACCCACGACTGGCACTGGCTGGTTACAACGGGGGAATCGGGGTGATCGGAATGTCAGAATCAAGCTGGGCGTTGGAAACGCAGAGATATGTTTACTGGGGGAGCGGAATTTATGCACAGGCTGCCAGCGGAGCAAGCGACAGCCCGCGCCTAGAGGAATGGCTGGCTTCAAATGGAGCGTCCTTATGCAGGCAGGCACACAACCGGTTGGGGATCAATCCGTAGGAGAAAGTTCCACCGCTTTTATCAGGGGCAGGTAGATACAGAACGTAGTGCCCTTGCCCTCCGCTGAATCGACTTCAATCTGGCCCCCATGATGATTGACGATCCAATAGGCGATCGAAAGCCCCAAACCAAACCCACCAACTTTCGATCGTGAGCGCGATTTTTCGGCACGATAGAAACGCTCAAAGATATGCGGCAGGTCTTCGGAGGGAATTCCCTGACCGGTATCACGCACAATCAGGCGGGCGTTATCACCAACTTTTCCCAGACTGAGAAATACCTCGCCTCCCTGGGGCGTGTACTTAATGGCATTTGAGACCAGATTAATCAACACCTGCTTCAAGCGGTCACGATCGCCATTGATCACGATCTGGTCTATCTCGGGGAGTTTCAGCTGCACTCGTTCCCTTGCCAGGACACGCATTTCCTTGAAAACTTCCAGCAGGAGGGTATCCAATTCAACCGGCGCAAAGTGGAGAGGCAGTTTTCCCGATTCGGCCTGCGCCTCCAGGAGAAGGTCACCGACGAGGCGGGTGAGCCGGTCGGCCTCATCTTCAATGTTATCGAGGGATTCCTTGTCCACCTTTTGCATACGGCGCATCAAATCTGCGTTACCCTTGATGACCGTCAGCGGGGTACGCAGTTCGTGACTGACATCAGCGAGGAAGCGCTGCTGGGAAGAGAAGAGCTGTTCCAGCCGCCCGAGAGTATCATTGAAAGCAGTCACGAGGCGGCCCATTTCATCGTTCTCAGGACCGCGTTGCGGGATACGCTGGGAAAGGTCGTCCGCACCGGAGATACGCAGAGCACTCTCCGTAATATCAACCAAAGGTGAGAGCACCCGGGCGTTAAAGAACCAGGAAAGCAGCGCAGCAAAAATGATGGCGGCTACAGCAATAATGAGGATGGTTTGAATCAGGGATTGACGGGTGGTATCCACCATGGTCAGACTTGCCGCCACCTGCAGGGTGCCAATAGGACGCCCTCCCGCTTCCAATGGAACGTTCAGGACACGCAAGTGGACGTTTTGGACAATGGATTCACGAAAAATAGAGCGCTTTGACTGGTATCCGATGGGGTCAAAAGGCTGGCTGATCTGACCGAGCCCGGGCGAAGAGGAATGCAACCGCCCGTTATTGTCCCAAATTTGATAGTAAACAAACGATGTCAGGTTGAGCTGAGGCAGAGTTTCCTGGCTAAGCTCACCTGCCGGTCCGACACGCCATCCGACCAGCAGGTCGCTGGTAGTTTGGGAAAGGGTGGAGTCCACCTGGGCGACCAGCAGGATATTGACCAGGGAGTAGAGCAGGATACCGAATATCAGCAAAATTCCCCCAGTGATCGCCGAGTATAAGATTGTCAGGCGTAAACGCAGGGACATTACGGGTTCTCGCGCAGGACATATCCCACACTACGCACGGTATGGATCAAACGAGGCTCACTATCGGATTCAAGTTTTTGGCGCAGGTAGCGGATATATACTTCCAGCACGTTACTCTCGCCGCCAAAATCATATCCCCAAACGCGATCGAAGATTACCTCACGGGTAAGCACCTGGCGCGGGTGGCGCAGGAAAAGCTCGAGGAGTTCATACTCTTTGGCCGTGAGCGGGATCAGGCGGGTGCCCCGTGTCACCTGGCGGGAAACGCTATCCATGGTCAGGTCGGCGAATTCGTAAACCTGGTTGCGTTCGGTTTGGGTACGGCGCAGAAGGGCGCGCATACGGGCGAGAAGTTCTTCCAGGTTGAAAGGTTTGACAAGGTAATCATCGGCACCGGCATCGAGCCCCTGGACGCGATCCTGAACGGTATCCTTGGCAGTTAACATTAAAATGGGCAGGCTGCCTCCCATCCGCAGACGGCGGCAGACCTCCAGCCCGTCCATACCCGGGAGCATCCAATCGAGGATGACCAGGTCAGGATGATGATCGTGCGCAAGATTCAGCCCGGTGCGGCCATCGGTGGCGATATCCACCAGGTAACCTTCATAGGCAAGCCCGCGCTGGAGTACTTTCAAGATGGCTGGATCGTCTTCAATGATCAGGATACGTTCATTCATAATATGCCTCTGCTTAAAATATACCACAATCTTTTGGTAGAATGATGGAATGTCGGTCTCAAAAAGGATCTTTGACCTGCTGGTAACAATCCTCGGACTTGTTATCACATTGCCACTACTGTTCATCGTCAGCCTGTTGGTATGGATCTTCCTTGGCACACCCATCCTATTCCTGCAGAAGCGCCCCGGGTTCAAAGGGCGACCGTTCACCACTCTTAAATTCCGGACAATGACGGAACGCAAAGGGTCCGATGGGAAATTGCTGCCAGACTCTGAGCGTTTAACTTCCTTCGGGAGATTCCTGCGCTCTACAAGCCTGGACGACCTTCCCCAGCTGTGGAACGTATTAACTGGAGAAATGAGCCTGGTGGGACCACGCCCGCTGCTGATGGGATACCTGGACCGTTACACGCCGGAACAAATGCGGCGGCATGATGTTTTACCCGGGATCACCGGCTGGGCGCAAATCCATGGACGGAATATCCTGGATTGGGATGAAAAATTCCGCCTGGATGTATGGTATGTGGACCACCGCTCATTCTGGCTGGATCTCAAGATTTTGTTCCTGACACCATGGAAAGTTTTCAAGCGCGAGGGAATCAGCCAACCCGGCCAGGCGACGGCGGAAGAGTTCAAGGGGAGGAAGTAGGTGCTGACCGGCATGACCGGCAACGTTTTGGTATAATCTGACTAATATTCAATGACTTACCCGGAAACAAGTAGCCACCCCTCTATCCAGAGACCTGCCGGTCGGTGCGAGGCAGGCGGAAGTGTGGCGAAATCCGCTCCGGTCTCCTCGAAAGGGGAGAGTTGCTCTTGCAGGAGTTGTTTGTAGTAACGACGCTAATTGTTTATAACGACTGACCCTAAAGGGTGCTTCGCAAAGTCGTTACTACGAATAGCTGTAAGAGAGCCGGGATGCGCCCGTTACTGCGCCCAAGAGAACAAAAGCAGGTGGCACCACGAGACGCCCCTTCGTCCTGCAAATCGAGGGGGCGTATTCTTTTTCAAGAGTCCAACGCCATACCGATGGACTACAAGAAGAGATTTCCAAATGGAGGTCCGCTATGTTAGATGTGAATCTTATTCGCGAACAGCCAGACCTGGTACGCAAGGCACTCTCGGACCGGCAAATGGACCCTGCACCGGTGGACCGCATCCTTGAGTTGGACGCCCGAAGACGCGTACTCCTGACTGAAGTGGAAGCCTTGAAAGCCGAGCGGAACGCAGGTTCAAAAGAAATCAGCCAGATGAAGGACGCGGCCGGGCGCCAGGATAAGATCGAGGCGATGCGGAAAATTGGGGATAAGATTGCCGATCTTGATAAAGGAGTGGCCGGGGTGGAGGAAGAGCTCAAGTCGATCGCGGCCACAATCCCCAACCTGCCCGATGCGCGTACACCTTATGGCAAGGACGAAAGTGCAAATGTCGTCCTGCGAACAGAGGGCCAGCTTCCCAAATTCGATTTCGAACCAAAGATCCATTGGGACCTGGGTCCGGCGCTCGGCATCCTGGATTTCGAAAGGGGGGTCAAGATCACGGGATCGCGCTTTTACGTGCTGACCGGCCTTGGGGCGCGCCTTCAGCGGGCATTGATTTCTTATATGCTCGACCTGCATACCCGGCAGGGCTACACTGAGCAATATACCCCGTTCATGGTCAAGGCTGCCACCCTCTACGCAGCCGGTCAGTTGCCCAAATTTTCCGAGAACCTATATCACGATGCGGAGGAAGACTTGTGGATGGTCCCGACCGCTGAGGTCCCGCTGACGGGCCTGCTGATGGATGAAATCCTGGACGAAAAGCAATTGCCATTGCAATACACGGCTTACACGCCCTGTTTTCGCCGGGAGAAGATGAGTGCCGGGCGTGACGTGCGCGGTATCAAGCGCGGTCACCAGTTTGACAAGGTTGAAATGTATATTTTCAGCAAGCCGGAAGAATCGGATGCCATGCTGGAAAGAATGAGGGAACACGCAGAAGCCACCTGCGCCGGCCTGGGCTTGACTCACCGGGTAAAACAATTGTGCACCGGCGATATCGGATTTGGGGCAACAATGACCTATGATATCGAGGTGTGGGCGTCGGGGCTGCAGGAATGGCTGGAAGTTTCCTCGGTCTCGAACGATTCCGATTTCCAGGCGCGGCGGGCAAATATCAAGTATCGTCCCGCTGACGGAGGGAAGACGCGCTTCGTCCATACATTGAACGGGTCGGGCCTGGGAATGCCAAGGACGTTAATTGCAGTGCTCGAAAATTACCAGCAGGCTGACGGATCGGTGAAAGTGCCTGAAGTCCTGCTTCCCTGGATGGGGGGAGTGGATATCATCCGCGCCTAGATCATCCTGGAGTAATCCCGTGCAAATTGGACCGTACGCGATCGATATTGTCCTTTTGACAAGAGCGATAACCATTGTAATGATGGCGGTGGGGCTGCTGGTTATCCCGATCCTGCCGGGTTTGGTGATCATCTGGGTGGCGGCGCTGGGATACGGGATCGCGGCAGGTTTCGGTGCGCTCGGATGGACCATGTTCGCACTGCTTACAGTGCTGATGCTGGGCGGCTCCATCCTGGATAATGTTTTAATGGGGGCGCAAGCACACAAGGAGGGAGCTCCCTGGTGGGTTGTACTGATCGCCATGGTCTCAGCCATCCTTGGAAATTTCATCATCCCAATTCCGATCATTGGTGGAATCGTAGCAGCCCTGCTCGTGCTGTTCCTGATCGAATGGCTGCGCCTGAAGGATCCCCGGAAAGCCCTGTCTTCCATGAGAGGCATGCTGGTTGGTTGCGGCTGGGCGGTTGTTTTCCGAGTTATAATCGGTCTGGTCATGATTGGCCTCTGGCTCATCTGGGCCTGGGCGTAATTGTTGTTCACTCAGAAAAGGAGAAACACATGTCACCCGTCGTAACAGATATCATTAATTTGCTTGGTCAACTCCTCCGATTGCTGGGCATGGTGGTGCTGGGGCTGGGATTTGGCTGGATCGCTCTGGACCTGCTCAAGAAAATCGAACCATGGCAAGGGCAGGTAGCCATCTTCCTCGGACTGGCGGGCCTGATCATTGGCATGGCTGTATTTACCGGCCCGGGTGCGCTGGGTGCGTTCGCCATCGGCGTGGGTGTAGCCATCTTCATGTGGGGGATGCCAAAGAAAATTAAACCGGAAAAAGAAAACAGTTAATCCGTTCGCGGATGACATTCACCAAAAAACAGACGGCGCACCATTTATGGTGCGCCGTTTTTGATTATTAAACCGGGCTCACAAGTCCACAGGTGCGGTCAATAAGGCAACCAATAATCTCACCGAATTTTCAACGTCGGTGGTGTCCACCATTTCGGAGGGACTGTGGACGTAACGGGTGGGGATCGAAAGACAGCCGGCTGGAACCCCAGCGCGTGCCACCTGGATGGCGCGTGCATCCGTGGTGCCGCCTTCGAGGATCTCGCG
>JADGQC010000274.1 GCA_017882125.1 Anaerolineales bacterium | reverse complement strand
CGACATGTTGTTAACCCGCTGTGAGTGAATATGGTGTGCTCTATAATTTACGGGAAACGATCATGTTAGTAGCCTGCCATGGGAACCACGGGTGAGTCTTCGTGAAAATCTTGCTGTTTGCAAATACTGACTGGTACCTGTATAACTTTCGTCTGGAGCTGGCACAGACCCTGCGTGCCAATGGCCACGAAGTGGTATTGGCTTCACCTGAGGGAAATTTCACTCTTCGATTACAGGATTTGGGTTTTCGCTGGGTTTGTTTTCCCATGGCACAACGCGGGCTGAACCCACTTGTCGAATTATCAACCATTGTGCGCCTGTTTGCGCTATATCACCGGGAAAAACCCGACCTGGTCCATCAGTTCACTGTAAAATGTGTACTGTATGGCTCGTTGGCTTGTTTTCTTCTTGGCATTCATTCCGTGGTCAACTCGGTGGAAGGACTCGGTCACGTTTTTACAGAAGGCGAAAGACAGCGGCCATGGCTGAGAGGTCTCGTTAAGCTGATCTATCGGTTAGTCCTGCGGCCTACCTGGGTCATCGTTCTAAACCCTGATGATCGGCAATTTTTCTTGAAGAATCATCTGGTGAATCCAAAGCGAATAGTCATGATCCTAGGTACTGGTGTGGATATCCGCCAATTTTCCCCGCATCCTGAATTAAAAGGGATTCCACTCGTCATCTTGCCTGCCCGTCTTTTGTGGGACAAGGGAGTTGGCGAATTCGTAGTGGCTGCGCGGCAATTACGAACTGCAGGCCAGAGCGCTCGTTTCGCTCTGGTAGGCGAAAGCGATATAGGAAATCCAGCCTCGGTGCAGGTTGCTCAACTGCAAGCATGGGAAAAGGAGGGTGTGATAGAATGGTGGGGCTGGAAAGGAAACATGACAGAGGTATATGCACAGGCATCCATTATATGTTTGCCGTCTTATTACCGGGAGGGCCTGCCGAAAACATTGATTGAGGCTGCAGCTTGTGGCCGACCCATTGTCGCGACTAATGTGCCAGGCTGCCGGGAGATCGTCCGTAATGGGGAGAATGGTCTGCTGGTAGAAGCACGGGATTCAAATGGATTGGCACGAGCGCTGGATTACCTGATTCAAAACCCAAATATTCGAAGCAAAATGGGGGCAAGAGGACGAATAATTGCAGAAGAGGAATTCTCGGTAGAACTGATCATTCCTCAAATATTGGCAGTATACAAATCCTGTAAAATGAATAAACGAGAAAAAACGATATGAGTTCATCATTTCTCAAACTGGTGACCGTCTTTGAAGCCGTCAGTATTGGACTTGTAATCGCGATTCTCTTCAGCCTTCTGGCTATAAAGATTGCCAGATGGGCGAAGTTGCTTGATATTCCAGGCAGTGCTATCCATAAACAGCATTCCCAGCCCATGCCCCTGGCTGGCGGGATCGCCCTGTTCCTGAGTGCGATAGTCCTTATGACCATTTTTCATTTGTGGCGACCGCCCTTCTCATTTTTGTTGCTAGCAACCACCATCGTCTTTACCTTCGGAATCTGGGATGATGCCAGGGGCCTGTCTGCCCCGCAGAAATTGGCGGGACAGGTAATTGCTTCCATAGTGTTGATCGTTTCAGGATCGTCCATTAGGATTCTGGAGAATGTTGCTTTCCTCAACCCGATTATTATCAAAATATTGGATTGGGGTCTTACCATTTTTTGGTTGGTGGGTATTGCAAATTCGATAAACTTAATCGATAGTATGGATGGTCTGGCCGTGGGAACCGCGGGAATTTCCTTTGCCTTTTTAATGGCAATTACGCTGGTCGCTCAGCAGGTTGATCTGGCACTGTTCAGCGCAATTTTTCTGGGGATTTGCATCGGATTATATGCATTTAATATTATGCCAGCCTGGCTTTTCCTGGGTGATTCAGGCACACAAACAATAGGGTTTATCCTGGCTGCGGTTGCAATGATCTACACTCCCAATAATATGCCACAAGGCTCTTCCTGGTTCGTGCCTATTTTGGTGTTGGGGGTTCCGATATTTGACACAACCTTGGTAGTGGTTTCTCGCCTGCTGCTTCACAAACCAGTCTTCCAGGGCGACCGGACCCATACCTATCACCGTCTGGTCGCAATGGGATTGGATCCCAACCGGGCAGTATTGTCTATTCACCTGACAACCCTTATCCTCAATTTCTTGGCATTAATTGCACTTTCCTTGTCACCATGGAAAGCAAATTCAGTCTTCTTTGCGGTAGTATTAGTTGGTTTGATTCTCCTTATTTTCTTCGTCCGTAAACACCCACAACCAATTTGATGTGATGAATAATCAAGAATTTTCCCTGTATGACTCGGTGGAGTGCGCCCTCACGCGCTGGTGGATGATGGTTGCCCTGATGATCGTGGGGGGTCTTTTTGGTTGGGTATTCCATTTATTCGTCCCCCCCGTTTATGAAGCCAAAGCTGTCATTACGATTAATATGGATTTTGAGAAACGTCAACTCACACAATACGAGGAGGATTATGCCTTTAATGCGGCAGGCGCCCTCATCACCTCATCTGCAGTTACGGACCTTGTTGTCGCAGACGCACAGGCCAAGGGGTAT
>JADGQC010000020.1 GCA_017882125.1 Anaerolineales bacterium | reverse complement strand
GAGGATTTTCCTCCTTGCCGCACTCGATTTCGTTCATTAATAAACTGGAGATCATTCGTTCCTCGAAAATTAGTTATTTAACACGCGAATTTGATCCCCTTCCTTTTTCAGGGACAGCATTCGCATTTGTAGGGCGGACGGAGCCTGCATGATACTAAATCCTATTCGTTTTGGGTTCGTTTCGCGAAACGATATCGCCAGCATGGTATATGAATATGAAGAGACAACGAGATGTTTTCGTTCCTCGTTTGTTCCTCAGGAACGATGAGCCGAGGCGGCCTCAAGCCGCCATCGGCCAAATCGACGACAAGAGTCGTCGATGAGCCGACATTGTCCCCGTCTGCCCACGCACTTTGGGGGCAAGGGGAGGCGGCGTTCACGACATTTTCCCTCGCGAAGCATCCCCATGGGGAGGTGCTCTTCCGGGAAGCACCCCCTTGGGGGCAAGCCGCCATACGCGGAGCACATTGTCCCCGTTCTTTGGGGAACCCCCTTTGGGGTCGGCAACGCCGCTGACATGAGTCAGCGTCGAAATGTGGACTTCGTTCACTGTAAATGGCTCCGCAATTGACCCCCTTTTCACCAGTTTTTTTCCTCTTTTTATTTCCTGTAGTGATTGGGATTTTCAAAAAGATTAATAATTCTCTTCTTCTCGCCAAATTTCCTACATCTCATAGTAGAATACAGCATCCCCCTGAGGCAAACGAGGTTCAATGAAAAAATCATCAGTTACTGCTCTCATCATAGCCGGCATCGTACTTGTTCTGTGTTGCTGCCTGGTTATTGTCGCCGTCCTTGGTTTTTATGGTTTTTACCAGGTCCGCAAGGTGTTGCCAACTATAGCCGCTTATACGACCATTATTCCAAGTGATATTACCCCTACGCCCTTCGAGCTCACCCGTCAGCCTGTGGATGACGGCAACTCCAGTACCCAGCGCTTGCTCGAGCAGACCATACTCCCCGATCGGAACCTTGATTTGCTTGCCTGCAGCCTTAAAGACATATGTAATGTGCCTCCCACGGAACCCCCGCCTCCTTCGCCTCTCGTCAAGGGTGCGCAGACTCAACTCTGGGTGTTGAATACCGATACGAATGCGAATTCAAAGATTACCGTAACTCTTCAATACCTCACGCCTCACGCCTACTTCTGGGTGGAAAACGGCGTCAATTTTAACCCTTCGGACGCCAAAAATTTGATCGATACCTTCGAAAATAAGATCTACCCCACCGACCGTGAATTCTTTGGCTCGGAATGGACTCCCGGTGTGGATGATGATCCACACATATACATTATTTATGCCCGCAACCTGGGCGGTAATGTCGCCGGTTTTTTCAATTCGGGTGACGAGTTTCCTCCTCAAATCAGCCAGTATTCCAACGCCCACGAATCTTTCTACATCGACTCTTCACAGAATCTGTCGGATCAGTATACTTACGGTACCCTCGCCCATGAATTCCAGCACATGATCCATTGGTACCAGGATAGAAATGAAGGTTCCTTCCTGAATGAAGGCTTTTCTGAACTGGCTACATTCCTCAATGGTTATGATAACGGGGGGTTTGACTATTTCTATACGATCAATCCTGATATGCCCCTCACCGATTGGTTGGGCGGCGCTGGGGACAACAGTGCTCATTATGGTGCCAATTTCCTTTTTGTCACCTACTTCCTTGACCGTTTTGGGAAAACTGCCACCCAGGCTCTTGTCCATGACCAGCAGAACGCCCTGGCCAGCGTCGATGATGTATTGCAGCAGTTGAATATCACCGACCCTCTCACCAAAAAGCCGGTGACAGCCGACGATTTCTTCCTGGATTGGACGCTCGCAAATTACATCCACGACTCAAGTGTTGCTGACGAGCGCTACATTTATCACAACTACCCCGCCTCGCCAACCACCTCTGATACCGAAGTTGTCTCCCAGTGTCCCTCGGGTCCAGGCTCACGCACGGTTAATCCATATGGTGTTGACTACATCCGCATCACATGTCCGGGCAGCTACACGATTAACTTCACCGGTTCCACTCTCACGGATCTCTTACCGACAGATCCGCATTCAGGGCTTTATGCCTTCTGGTCCAATAAGGGTGATGAATCTGATATGACCATTACCCGTCAGTTTGACCTGTCAGGCGTTTCCTCCCCTGTGCAGTTATCCTATTGGACCTGGTATGATCTCGAAAAAGACTATGATTATGTCTTCCTCGAGGCTTCCACCGACGGTGTCTCCTGGAAAATAATAACCACTCCCTCCGGTACTGCTGATAACCCTTCCGGTAATTCATATGGCTGGGGCTACAATGGTCAGTCAAGTGGCTGGATCCAGGAAAACGTGGACCTGTCGCAATTCGCTGGGAAGGTTGTCTCATTGCGTTTCGAATACATTACAGATGCCGCGGTTACCGGTCAGGGGTTCCTGCTTGATGACGTTTCCATCCCTGCCATCAACTACAACGAAGGCTTTGAATCCGGCGATGGTGGCTGGGTGGGCGCAGGTTTTGTTCGCATTCAGAATGTCCTGCCCCAGACCTTCCGCTTGGCGCTGATTACCCACTCCACCACTGGTACATCTGTGGATATCCTCCCCATCAACGCAGATGAAACCGCACAAATCCCTGTGACCATCGGCAGTAATAATGTTCAGGATGTTGTTCTGGTGGTAACCTCTACCTCCCGTTTCACTCTCGAACTGGGTGCCTACCAGTTTGAAATTCGCTGATTGCTGCCACTTGGAAGACGGCAAATTTGAGGTTATTTTTGTTAAGCTGATCCTTGTCGGTGAATTCCGAAATTTCTGTCAAGGCGGCGTCTCTAAAATACGATAAAGATTGTTTCTTCCTTTTGATGCTCCAGGCAGCGTCTCGTGAATATTTTCGAGGCGTCTCCTCCTCATAATACTACAGGCGGCGTCCTCGCCGTCTGCCTTTGTCGAAATGCAATTTCTGGTTCGCTTTAATAAAGTTGGAGAAACTTATGTCAACTGCTCCCTATTCCGAGGTCTTGATTATTTCCAGTTTGGCAGATTACCAGGTCGGCGCCGTTGTCTCCCGTCAAATTACCAAGGCCGATGGCGGTAATGTCACCTTGTTCGCCTTCGACGTGGATCAGGAATTGAGCGAACATACCACACCATTCGACGCCCTCGTCCAGGTTCTTGACGGGGAGGTGGAGATCAAGATCTCGGGAAAACCCTTCCTCTTGGAAGCTGGCGAATCCATCCTCATGCCTGCCAATCACCCCCACGCCTTGAAGGCTGTAAAAAAATTCAAGATGTTGTTGACGATGATCAAGGCTTGATCGAATGATTTAGCGCCATCCGAAACTTCCCCGCCGAACTATCCAGCGGGCCGGGTTTTTGATTTCATCCTCTTTTTTCGATGGAATCCTCTCATCTCATTGGGGAGATCATATTGGAAAAATTCCTAAAAATCGTTGGGTGGGTGCTCGGCAGCCTGGTGGCTGTCCTCATAATCCTGTCTGCTTTATTCGCTTACTGGTACCTGCGCCCCAATCGAGCTCATGTGGATACCGGCGTTGTGACAGACTCTTGGGACGTCGCCAATGATGGGTTGCATAACTCCAACACCGATATGATCGAATGGCAGGGCAAATTCTATATTTCCTACGTTTCATCCCCGTTCCATTTCGGCAGTGTCAAATCCGTACTGCATGTAAAAGTCTCCACTGATTTGGGGCACAAATGGCTGGAAGTGAACACCTTTTCCCCTTATGGGGAAGACATCCGCGACCCGAAATTTGCCGTGATTGGGAATCGCCTTTTCCTTTATGCGTTGAAAAACACCTCCTTCGTCGCCGAGCCCTATATTACGGTGTATTCCTACACAGAGGACGGGGCGAAATGGACCTCCTTCACCACAATCCCTGGACTGGATGGCTGGTTGTTTTGGCGACCCAAGACGCAGGATGGTGTCACCTTCTACAATGCCGCTTACTGGTTTCAGCATGGCAGATCTGTTCTGTTGAAGTCAACTGATGGGATAAACTGGCAGATCATCTCCACCATCCACAGTGGAGACCGGAATGATGAAACGGAGATCCAATTTCTACCCGATGGTCGCTTGCTGGCTACGGCTCGTCTTGAATATGGGGGTTTTGCTGATGGTGCCTTTGGGGATCCGAGAGGAGCAACCCTCATCACTATTTCAGCGCCTCCTTATACTGCCTGGACCGATCAAATGCAAAGCCGTCTCACCCGTTTGGATGGCCCTTATTTGTTCACTTACCACGACCGGATCTATGCGGTTGGGCGCTACCAACCCGACCTGGGTCACTCCGGTCTGTTGACAGCACAGGGTAGTATTCTTGCCCGCAAAAGAACCTCTCTTTTCGAGGTCCGTACCGACGGTTTGGCTTATCTCACCGACCTTCCCAGTGCCGGCGATACATCCTATACCGGCGTTGTGATTGCTGGAGATACTGCCTATATCTCCTACTACACCAGCCCGATCGACCGCGACTACTCATGGATCCTGGGGATGCTCACCCCCTCGGACGTTCGTATGGCAAAGGTGGATCTTTTAGCTCTTGAGGTGTTGGCGAATCAAGCTCCGTCTCGATAGGATCAGATACAGGGAAGATTTTATTCAGGGAACAAAAATCAGCCTCGGTATACAATCTCGAGACTGATTTTTCCTTTCGGGAAGGGCTGTCGTTATTCCTGCCCTCTAAAAAAATTAAATATGGATGGCGCTGCCTTCCACGACGTGTGCGGCTTCCATCAGTGTTTCGGAAAGCGTCGGGTGTGCGTGGACATTTCGGGCGATTTCGGCTGGTGTCAATTCCATCATGTGCGCCAGGGTCAGTTCGGGCAGCAGTTCAGTCACTTCCGGACCAACCATGGTCGCGCCCAGGATTTCACCGAGTTTCTCGTCCACTACCAATTTAACCCAGCCAGCAAAATCGCCCAGGCCCAGTGCCTTGCCATTGGCTAGGAAAGGAAAGCGCCCGACCTTCACGGTCAAACCCCGTTCTTTCGCTTGGGCTTCTGTCAGTCCGAAGGAGGCCACTTGCGGGCTGCAGTAAGTTGCCCTGGGCATCATTTCGTAATCCAGTGTGACGGTTTCGTGGTTTGCAATATTTTCAGCGCAGACGATGCCCATCGCAGATCCCACGTGTGCCAGCATCAGTTTTCCGGTCACATCACCGATCGCCCAGATACCCGGAATGTTGGTCGCCATTCTTTCATCGATTTCAACGAATCCCCGCTCATTGATTTTCACGCCGGCCTCTTCGATCCCAAAACCTTTGGAATTGGGGCGGAAACCGATGGCTATTAGCGCCTGGTCCGCTTCGAGCACTTTTGTCGTGCCCTCCGCTGATACGGTCACCTTGGCGCCTGTCTTGGTCGTCTCCACTGCTTCCACTTTGTGACCTGCCAATATTTTTATTCCACGCTTTGTGTACGCCTTGGCCACCTCGCTGGCGGCTTCCTCGTCCTCAAGTGGAAGGATATGTGGAAGCATCTCCACCACGCTCACTTCCACGCCATATGCATTCCATATAGTGGCGAACTCCATCCCTACCGCGCCTGCTCCGATGATGATCACACTCGCGGGTAATCTTTCCTGCAGGATCGCCTCCCAATATGTGACGATTTTCTCTCCATCCACCTTCCACGCTCCGGGGACAGCTGCTGAAGCTCCGGTTGCCAGGATGATGTTTTTTGCGGAGACCTCGCTCACCACGCCGTCCTTATCCGTCACTGCAACGCTCTTGAGCTCGGTGGAGCCACCCGGGTTCAAATGCGCTGTCCCCATGAATACGGTAATGTTGTTCTTCCTCATCAAAAATCCTACACCTTTTACCAGCCTGTCCGAAACCTGTCGTGAGCGTTTCACAGCTGCGGAGTAATCCAGTTTCAGGTTATCAAATGAAAAGCCAAATTCCTTGCCTCGTTCCCGCAGCGTATGGGCAATTTCCGCATTTCGCAGAAGTGCTTTGGAAGGGATGCAGCCAATGTTCAAACAAACACCCCCCAACCATTGCTTGTCAATGACGGCGGTTTTTTGCCCCAATTGAGCGCTCCGAATAGCTGCAACGTACCCGGCGGGTCCGGCTCCAATTATCAGTACATCAAAAGTTTCAGTCATGAAATTTCTCCGGTAAGTATGAAATTGGGAAAGTTGGATAATTACTATTAGACTCCAATTATTACCTATCCTCCCTGGTTGAGATCAGGTCTTCCATTCTACCAATGTTTCCTTGACCTTTGCCAGGAATGCATCCGCGCTGGCTCCGTCTAGGATGCGGTGGTCGAAAACGAAGGACAGGTAGACCATCGGAAGGACGGCGATCGCATCGTTGCCTGCTGGGTCGCTCACAACGACCGCTCGCTTCTGGATCGCTCCCACCCCCAGGATTCCCACTTGGGGTTGGTTGATGATTGGCATTGCGAATAAGGACCCGCTGATCCCATGGTTGGTCAGGGTGAACGTACCGCCCCTGACCTCTTCTGGCACCAACTTTTTTGTCCGTGCCCGCTCTGCCAGGTCATTGACTGCCCTGGCAATCCCCAGCAGAGATAGTTCGTCTACCCTTCGCAAGACCGGGACGATGAGTCCTTCTTCGCCCAGTGAAGTAGCCATTCCGACATTAACTTCCGGATGGACGAGGATACCTTCCTCGGTCCACGATGAATTAACCAGGGGGTACGTTTTCAAGGCGGAGGCAATTGCAGCCATGAAATAGGCTGTGAAAGTAAGATTGACTCCGTCTGCAGAATAGGAGGATTTATTGGCTGCCCTGTGAGCCACCACCTTACTCATGTCCGCCTCCATTACGGTCAGCACATGCGCGGAGGTATCCCTGGATTGCAGCATCCTTTCGGCAATCTGTTTGCGAATGGTTGAAACAGGCAGGAGAGTGCCGCCCGCTCTTGGAGTAATTTTCCAACTGTCACTGGATTCCTTGGGTTTATCCAGGGAAGCAAGCACGTCTTGTTTCGTGATCCGCCCGTTCAATCCGGTTCCTTGGACCTGGGACAGGTCCAGGTTGTTCTCTGCGGCAATTTTGCGTACCACGGGGGATATGAATCCCAGGTTGCGATTGACTGCAAGGGATGGATTGCTGATGGACGGTTTTGCGACTCCCACCTGGGTTTCGACATTCGAAAACTGTTTTTCTTGTAAAGCAATGCCTGAAGTTGGAATATTCTCTCCCGCTTGCCCGATCCAGGCCATTATTTCCCCAACTTGGGCGGATGTATTCTCAGGTACCAGGATCTTTAAAAGGGTCCCCGATACCGGGCTTGGGATTTCAGTCACCACTTTATCAGTTTCAACTTCTAGCAGCGACTCAAGCTCCTTCACCGGGCTGCCTTCTGCTTTCAGCCATTTCACAATGGTCAATTCATCAACACCTTCACCCAGGCGGGGGACAAGTACCTTGGTTGCCATAATTGATTAATTCCTTAATATAAAATCGACGGAAAATGTTTTTTACGGATTCGCTTTAAATAATTATTAGTTAATCTCCGGGAAGGTTCCCGGTTTTGCTTCGTGCATCATTCCATAAATGGAATCAAAGATTACCTCTGCATTCGGCTTTGACCAGTAATCTCCATCGGATCCATATGCAGGGCGGTGCGCTGTACCTGAAAGCGTACGCGGGGCAGAGTCCAGCCAAGCGTAACCTCGCTGCTTTTCCAGGACTTCCTGCATCATGTATGCAGTTGTCCCACCGGGCACGTCTTCATCCACGAAAAGTATCCGGCTTGTTTTTTTCAGAGATTCCACGATCTTCCCATGTATGTCGAAAGGTAATAGTGATTGCACATCGATCACTTCCGCTTGGATTCCAGTAGCTGCCAATTTCTCCGCAGCCTCTATTGCGATTCGAACGCACGCTCCGTATGTGACAATAGTGGCATCTTTGCCTTCCCGCACAACTTCGGGGATGCCTGGAGGGACTGTAATTTCACCGATATTCGCAGGCATTCGCTCCTTGACCCGGTAACCATTCAACACTTCAATCACGATCGCTGGTTCCCCGGCCTTCAGCAGGGAGTTATAGAACCCGGCAGCGCGCGTCATATCACGAGGAACCAGGACATGCATGCCGCGCAGCAGGTGGATGATCCCTGCCATTGGTGAACCCGAATGCCAGATGCCTTCGAGGCGGTGGCCGCGCGTCCGCACTATGACCGGAGCTTTTTGTCCCCCCTTGGTTCGCCAGAGCAGCGAGGCCAGGTCATCCGACATCAACTGCAATGCATACAAAAGATAGTCCAGGTATTGGATCTCCGCGATCGGGCGCAGCCCGCGCATAGCCATGCCGATTGCCTGCCCCAGGATCGTCGCTTCCCGGATCCCGGTATCGGTCACACGCAGCGCACCGAATTTTTCTTGTAACCCATGGAAACCCTGGTTTACATCGCCCAATTTGCCCAAGTCCTCCCCGAATGCGATCAGGCGTGGATCGCGTGCCAAAGCTGCCTCGAAGGCAGCATTGACAACCTCGAACCCCATCACCAATGGTGCCTCGGGCGCATATTCTGGTTTTATTTCTTCAACGCGCAGGATTGAGTCGGCCAGGGGAGAGGTAAGGAATGTCGCGTAACGGTCCTCCTGGAGACCAACCAGGCTGTGTTCCCAATTCAATAGTTTTTGTCTTACAGCAGGTGCCTCATCCCTTGTCAGGACCAGCGCTTCGTGCACTGCACTGGCGGAATCCCTTCGGATCGGACTCTGGATTTCAGCCAATTGCACCCGTATTTTCTCCAACTCGCCATTATGATGCGACAGGCGTGATGTTTCCGCCAGGAGGTCCAATATTTCTGCCCGCTCGTGCAGGAGCGGTGTCTGGTAAGCATCCCACGCCCGTTTGCGAGCATCTTCAACCCCTTGGTGTTCTTCCTCTTCTGTTTTTGAAAGTTCAGTTTCGCTGGCGATCCCGTTTTCAAGGATCCATTCCCTGAATTTCCGGATACAGTCCCAATCTGCCTCCCAGGCAAGCCGTTCGGGGGTTTTGTAGCGTTCCTGAGAACCTGATGTGGAATGACCGAGAGGTTGGGTGAGGTCGGTGACGTGCACCAGTGCTGGGATGTGATACTGTCGGGCTGCCTCTGATGCTTTTTTATACGTAGCCAGGAGGCTTCGGTAATCCCATCCGGGTACGCTATATAAGTCGAACCCTCGGTCGCATTCCTCTGCCGGGCAGGGGTCGCGCTGGAAGCCTTTTAAGATGGTACCGATGTTCTCTTTGACCATTTGGAACTGGTTGGGAACGGAAATCCCGTAGCCATCGTCGTAAATGGAAATTATCGCCGGAGCATGCAGGACACCAATGGCATTGACAGCTTCCCAGAACATTCCTTCCGCAGTAGAGGCGTTGCCGATCGATCCCCACGCAACCTCGTCCCCGTTGTGTGAGAACTTGTCAAACTGTTTGAGTGAATCCAATTTCCGGTACAGGACCGAGGCATACGCCAACCCCACCAGGCGTGGCATCTGCGCACCAGTGGGGGATACATCCGCTGCAATATTATATAATTTGGTCTGGTCTTTCCAGGTGCCGTCTGGGTTGATAAAACGGGAAACAAAATGGCCTACCATCGAGCGCCCGGCAGTTGCAGGATCAGCTTCCAGATCAGCATGCGCGTATAGCTGTGCAAAGAATTCCTGGAATTGAAGAACCCCCAGGGCATTTACCCAGGTCTGGTCGCGATAGTAACCTGAACGCCAGTCGCCCATCCGGAAAGAATGTGCCATGGCAACTTGTGGCAGTTCTTTTCCATCACCAAAGATTCCGAACTTGGCTTTCCCCGAAAGAACCTCGCGTCGTCCAATGATTGAGGCCTGCCGCGAACGATATGCCATGCGGTAGTCGGTTAGGATCTCGCTGGCAGGCAAGGGCAGGGGGATTTCCGTTTTTCTTTTCGCCATATGCCAGACCTTATCAGATAGATTCAGTCAGATTATATACGTAAAGTGTAAAAATTCTATTATAAATTTCTACTCATACGAATTGAAATAAGTGTGGTTTTCGAACTGGGATAAGCACTTTTGAAAATCAACCCTTGCACTTACCGGGTCAAAGATCTCGATGAATGCGCTAATTCAATTATATATTTTCAATTATTACATTAGGGGGAAAACGCCAAATGTTTTGAAGATTTCTTCATCCTGCCTCCTTGCCTGGTTGGCCTCCGCCGATGATTGGTAGTGTGAGAAGAGAGTGAGGGACCACCAATACATCGCATGATTTTCCCAACTTTTTTTCTGCAACAGCAAACGCCCCATTCATTGTAGTGGCTGGGATCATTTTGCAGGCAGCAACGAGATCAGGAAATTCACTCCCCACGATCACTACACTTACTTGCTCAAGCACCTTTGCCATGACAAACGCGCGTTGCTGCCCTGGCGGGTACCCGTTTTGGCGGGCGTCCTCCAGGATAAACTGGATATTTGGCGCATCCCGCATGGCAGCCAGGAAGCGTTGCTCTCCCACTCCGGATCCGGCTCCTTCTTCGCAGCGGGCAGGGATGATCATAACCCCGCCTTTTCGCACCACTGGTATGGGTGCAAAGAATAGATACGACGCGGCTCTGCTTGCCTGATAAAGGTTGGTATCCTTGGGGTAACCGACGCCACCGATGGCGATATCATATTGTTTCAGAATAGGGACCTCATATATGGATTTGGCAAATGAGACCAGTTCCTGGAATGCCAGGCTGGGTTCACCGGCTTGAACACAAAGGACACGCTTTTCATCATCCAGCACAACATTTACTATGAAGGTCAGTTTTGTGCGCCGGGCAACTTCAATTACTGCTTCCTGGAATGGGTTCCCTTCTATCCTGCCGAGACGGGTATGGGGGTGGTCAACGAAAGCCGGGCCATGCGTATAGGCAATAAAACTCTCTCCTGCTGCACCTATTGCCACGGTTTTATTTCCGCCTGAGTATCCTGCATATTGGTGGGGTTCCACGATCCCTGTTGCGATGACCAGGTCTGCATCCACCACAGCGCGATGCATATTTACAGTTACATTCCCCTGTATGACCCCCAGGTTTTCCAGGACCTGCGGATTTTGTGGTTCATTATCAATAACCTTGAAACGGTTAACTATGTCGGCTCCCAGCTTGGCAATCTTTTCTGCAGGGGTGGAGACCCGGTGCATTCCGGTTGCACAAAGCAGCGTAATATCTTCGTCATTTACGTCTGCTTTCTGTAATTCGGCTAAAATGACCGGGACCAGGAGATAGTCTGGGCAGCTGCGGGTAATATCAGTAAAAACGATGCAAACACGTGCTCCACGGCGTGCTAGTTCCCGCAATGGTTTGCTCCCAACCGGATGAATTACCGCTTCATGGATTGCTGCGGGCACATCCTCCAAAGGTTCTCCATGGTGCGACACGATCACGGTCCCATGCATCGTTTCAGGAAGGATAAATTCCATGAATGACTTGCTATAGGGGACTTTATATATTTGCTTTTGCAAGGGTTTTGTACATCCTTTGAGATAGGTTGTATTATATAAGCAAATGCGGAGACAGCGTGCCTCCGCAACTGGTTTGACCCCCAATTCTTTTTTGCCTATTTCACCGTCACTGAAACGGAAAATGTGTCAAGCGGATCTATACCAGTTTCCCATGGGCGGTGATATACGAGCGTTAGGGACGCCGTCCCTGCTTTCAGCACCTTGAACGTAAGGGAAAGGGTTCCGCCCGCACCGACCAATCCAGGGTCGCTGCTGACAAATGTTGCCTCACCGACCTGCTTGAAAATGGTCGTATCCAATCCCTGTGCTTCCCAGGTATATCCAGTCGATGGGTTGCCGTCCAGAGTAATGACAATTTGTCCTCCCACCTTCACGCTTACCTGGCTGCCTTTGTCAGCAACTGTCAGGTTCGCAGGTTTGGCAGGGCTGCAGGCAGTTGCCAGGATAATCATGAATCCCAGCACGCTTTCGCACAGGAATTTACGTAACATATTCTCTCCTCATTTATTTCGGTTATTGCGAGGACGATGGGAAGTTCTTTTTTGTTCCGCGCACAGGATCCCGGTTTTAAGGAGAGGCATGGCTGATATCGGTGACGTAATCCAGTGCACCCTGGCACACGGTTGTCAGATGGGTTGAAACGTGAGCCCAGTCCAGCGGTTCACCCGATACACTGGTTTTATTAATCGCCAGGCCGAGGCACCCGGAGCCGGCGGTATAGTTCACCAGGGTAAATCGCCATAGATCTTCGTACCCAACCGCTGTGTTCCTGGTATTGTTTAAGTCGGTAACCATGCCTGCCTGGTCGCAATTTGCGAGCAGGGTGTTGGCAAAAATGTCCACGCTGTTCTCCGCTCGTGCCAGGTCAACTCCCAGTGCGCAGCCAGGACAGGATGCTTTCACACTATCAACCAGGGCATTGCGTAAATTTCCTTGCTGCTCGGCAGTCAGGTGAACATACCCTCGACCGCAAAGGGCTCCATCCAATACCGAAGGGCAGAACTGCTCAAAGAAAGACCGGTTCCACATCAATGTGGTATCTGCCCCTCCATCTGTCATCTGACCCAGGCCGGCTTCCGGGTGACCCACTGTCCCGTCTGGCCAAAACTGGCTTTCCCGGCTAAAAATACTTTTTAATATTTGCGCTGGAATCCCGGTTTCTTGGGCCGCGTTAAATATTAAACCGTCAAAACGGTTTTGCCAATCATTAACCGCACTCCGGGCAGCTTCCAACCCGCAGGGGCTTACTTGCCCATTGTCGAGCAGGCCTCCGTCAGCGCAAGTGGATGCATCCACCACGCCGTGCTTAATTAAATTGGCTGCCAGGTATTCATATGGGATATTTGTTGCCAGGTTTTCTACGGTAGATGGGGTGGAAAGCCAGGCAGGAACTCCCCCAACTGGTGGAAAGACGCTCCACGTCTCCGAGCAGCTTGCTAAAGGCGCACCTCGCCACCGGGTACTCAGAATATCCACATACCAGGAATGGTCGGTTGGGTCTGCCGACGCAGCCACACGCACCCTTGCTGTGAAAAGTACACTGCTGTCCCCGTAACTTGAATATGCCCAGAATTCAAGGTTAACACCCGTGTCTTTTGTAGGCGCCATGTCCAAATAGCAGGTAGGGTCGCAGGTAAATGCCACTCCATCCACGCGTCCTGCCAGGCTGGTGATATGCTCGCTTCCCATGGGTTCCTCGCCGGTCAAGACGAGTGTTGGTAATTTGTCACATCGAAAAGTTGAATTGTAGGGAACACAGTCGTTCAGGGACACCCATACGACCGGAGGCGGCTGGATCACGCCCACCTGCCGTTGGGATGGTACTGATTTTACAAATACCAGGTAATATCCATTGCACGTTGCGGGATCATCAACAGACGTGTCGCATGTTTTGGTCGCTGCCCAGCTACTGTAAAGGGTGGCACCGCAGATTGAGTATATTTCCCCATTGGTTGGCGCACCTGCGTGGTCAACATTCATCGAACAGGCAACTTTATTATTCTCCCAGCTGGTCAACCACCAGTCATACAATGTGTAATCCTGAGTGACGACCTCAACCCTGTCCGGACCTGGAGGTTGTTGCCCCGCGGCGGAAACGCGCCAAGTCCTGACCGCGGACACTGCCGCAAAGACAATAAGGAGGGTGGTGGCCGTCCAGCCGGCCCGGAAGCGCATCTCCATCTCAATAATAGAAGAGTCCGCTATCATTATAGCGGACTCTTGCCTTCCATGCCAATAATATTAACTTTACGATGCTGATCTTCCTCACACTCAAGAAATTAGATTAATTTTCACACGGGTTTATTTGGGATTCTTTTTCTGGAACTCTTTCATGGTTTGCAAATCCCGCTTAAGGTTTCGGACGCGAATGACTAGACTGATAAGGTAAACGGCAGGGACCGCAAGGAAAACTGTGTACCCGGCGAGCATATACTTAATCGAAACAGAATATTCAAGCATGGCATCATCCTTTACTAAAATTCTTCAAGTTTAAGTTGTTCAACCTGCTGGGCGAGTTGACCCAGGCGGATGCGGTGCCAGAACAGGGTGACAAAGATAGCGGAGAAGGTAAACAGGGCAAAGAACATTGTAAAAAGCATTTGTGGAGCCATATTAAAACTGCCTGTGGCCGTTCCATTCGTCGCTCCAATAACCACGGGATGGATTGTCCGGCTGACAATCCGGATGGAAAGAAAAGTTATCGGGACGCTTATTGCACCGATAATTGTATAAACTGCTCCGAAGCGCGCCCGGCGGTCAGGGTCTTCTATTCCCTGACGTAGGAGAAGGTAAGCGATATAAATCATCTCCAGGATTGTAGCTGTAGTCAAGCGTGTATCCCAGGTCCACCAGGTGTTCCATACGGGGCGTGCCCAGATGGAACCGGTGATGATGGTGGTTATGAAGAATATCAGGCTAATTTCCACAGCGGCTAATTCGATAATATCCCATTTTTGGTCGTGCTTGACCAGGTAGACAACCCCAGCAACAGCTGCAGCAATGAAACCCAGCATCCCAACCCAGGCGTTCGCGACGTGAAAATAGAAGATTTTTTGGACGTAGTTCATGGTCTCTTCCAGCGGTGCATACAGGAAAACCATGCCGAGAGCAGCTAGGAAGAGCAGAACCGAAACAACGTTAAGCACTTTTAATGCGACCGGTTGAGGTTTCATATTTTCTCCAGGATGTGGATCCAGAATTGCTTTCTTTATTCTTCGACCACAAAATCGAATACCATATATGCGGCCGCAATAAAGATCACATCATACACAATCAGCAGGTTAATGTAAGGCATAACATCAGTCAAGGCCAGGCCTTGCAGAAAACCACTGCTGGCCTTGACTGCAGCGATAAGGATGGGAATCACCACCGGGAATAATAGGATTGGCAGCAGTACATCCCTGGTGCGGGTCTGGACTGCCATGCTGGATAGCAAGGTTCCCACGGCAACATATCCCACCGATCCAAGCAGGATCACAACGATTAATCCAGGATTGAAAAGGTTGGTGTTGTATAACACGCTGTAAATTGGAAGGACCACCGCTTCGACGATAAGCATGAATGCCAGGTTGCTGATTGTTTTTCCAAAATAAATGGCAGATCGGTCCACCGGGGCGAGTAAAAGTCCGTCCAGGCATCCGCGGTCTTTTTCAACTGCCATGGATCGGTTCAGCCCCAGTGTTCCTGCAAATGCAAATGTTGCCCATAAAATTCCAGGCGTTGCTACCCGTCTCGTGCCTGCATCCAGTTCAAGCGCGAAATTGAAGATCAAGACGACCAGCAATGCAAAAACCAGCATGGCTGATAGGAGTTCCCGCGAGCGCAATTCCGCCGACAGGTCCTTCCAGATGATTGCGCCAACTGCACTAAAAAAACCGGGTGTGGGTTTGTGTTCTGCGATTTCTTGAATATTATTCATACTGCCGCTGCCAATGCCTTGCGGTAAAAATCAAGCAAATTATTCTTACCCATTTCATTTCGTTTTGAAGAGGCCGAGATGATCCCTCGCGATAACACGTCGAAGCGCGATGCCAGGTCTTCCACCCTTGCCAGGTCGTGCGAGGTCATGACCACGGTTCGACCCTTCCCTGCCACCTCTCGCAGAAGACCGTCAAGCATATCGCATGCGTCCTGGTCGAGGCCCGTGTGCGGTTCGTCGAAGAGCAGCACCTCCGGGTTTGGAAGGATGGCTCTTCCAATGGCAAGACGCTGCTGCATTCCCCGTGAAAAAGTCCTAACCAGGTCTCGGCGGCGGGAGGTTAATCCCACCAGCTCAAGGATTTCATCGATCCGTTTACGCAATTCGAACACCCCGTACATCCTTCCATAAAATTGCAGGTTTTCCTCAGCGGTTAGATCCCCATATAATAGTGGCAGGTGGGATACCACCCCCAGGTTGCTCCTCACTGCCGCCGCCTCTGCCGGTAAACGGTGACCCGCAACTCGTACTTCGCCGAACGAAGGTCGTGAGAGTGTTGCCAGGATGCGTAGGAAAGTGGTCTTGCCGGCGCCATTTGGACCGAGCAAAGCTACGAATTCTCCTTCCTGGACTTCGAAATCAAGTCCGCGCAGGACGGTTTTTAAGCCAAAACGTTTTACGAGCTTTTTGACGGTTATCATGCAGTTTTATTTTTTCATCCGCTTGCTCATCCAGCTTTCCCTTAATCACCGATAAGCTCAACGCAAATCTTTAAATTAGGTTTTTAAGCCTAGCTTTCAATTCGTTCCTGCGCTTTTCGTAAGCTTCTTGGGATATATCCCCGGCTTTAAATTGATCGTCAAGGGTGATGATTGCATCCATGATGCCTTCGCGGTCTTCTCCCAATGAATCTTCTTTGTCTTCTTCATCCTCATCACCGAGTTCATCCTCAAGTTTTTTGAGTCTGCGGTCTCGCAGGAAAAGGAAGATTCCCAGGCCGATCAGCACCACGCCTAAAGCGCCGACTCCAATCAAGAGCCAGGTATGTTGGTCCAGGACGAACCCGCTGCTTGTTTTATCCCCTGGCATACCGGACACCGTCAAGTTTAGCGTGCTGCCCGATGCAAGGCTGCTGCCTGAGTACAAATGGTAAGTTGTCCCGGTGGAACCCTGGGTACCCGCATCGGTCAATTGGTCACTGGTTACTTTAACACCTTCCGGCACAATGATGGTTGCCGAAGAGACCGGCAGGCTGAACGGCTGGGAAAAATCAAGCTTGTTTGCGTAGGGTAGATTATAGGTCGCGATGATCCCGTACTGTAAATTGGCGCCCGGTAAAAGGGCAAAACCGTTTGTTGCACTCATCAAGGGTGAACTGCTTTGGGCTAATTGGAAATTTACACTTTGAGCGCCTGTCGGGATCTGTATGAACGGCACGTTGGTCCCATCGCTCGCAACAGTAACGGCAGTGGTGCCCGGATTACTGATTACATATAGCACCATGACCTGAACTGTTCCAGCAGTGGAGAAATCAAACTGCAAGTGGGCTTGGGTGATGGTAAGTACGTTTAGATCAGTGGTGGTTTCGAAGACGGTAAGCGGTAGGTTGAATTGTAACGAGGTCCCATCGAAATTCAGCGGGGTGGAATCATATACCACGCCGCTGTAATCCACAGTGACCAGAAACACGGTATTTTTATCTGCCGGAACATTGGTAAATTCATATTTTCCATCTGGTTGGATGGGAGTGGTCAGTGTTAGGGTAACGTTTCCAACGCTGGAATCATATACCAACAGGGTCGCGATGGTGCCACTCGGCAGGGTTGCCCCTGATGGGACCGTTACCGTGCCGCTGACGGTCGCCTGGCTTGCCTGAGCGGTGGGGCTGACCTCCGCTAGTGGTGTGGTCGCGCCCGTCGCCGCAGGAGTGGATGCCCCACTCGATTGAGCGGTTGGACTTGCTTCAACTGATGGAGTACCAGGGCCATTCGGGACTGAAACGGTTGATGAATTTGTGACAACCGTTGAGGTCGGCACCGGTGTTTCTGTTGCAGCCGGGGGTATCGGCGTTTGGGTGACCTGTAAGGTCGGAATTACTGTAGGTTGAGCGGTCGGGGCGACATAATTTGGCGGAGGGGTGATATCCTCTGCCAATGAACAGGCAGCCAGGGAAAACGAAAGAAGAATAATAAAAATGTACAAGCGGAATTTCATGAAAGATCCTTTTCCTTTTTAATAATATCGGTTCTTACTGCTTCTGTAATAGGTGACGAGATGATTTTCAACAAACTTATACTGATTTCAAAGTATTACCACATGATGGGCAGAATGCATCTGATTGCAAAACGGGTTTACCACACTTGGGGCAGAAACCGGCAGTCTTATCTTTCCGGGTATTTCGGCGTCTCGCTAACAAATCTTCCAGATCTTCATCGCTAAGTGCGGCAACTGGTTTGGTCGCGCTGGCGTGAATCTGGACGATTCTCTCTGCCCTGCTTTTAGTTTCGGCTGTAAGCGTATCCAACTGTCTCAGAACTTCTGCGCCTTTTTGGAGCAATAAAGCCCGCTGTGCGGGGTAATCTTCAGCAGGGATTTTCCCAAGTGATTGGTCGAAATCCAATTCCTCCAATGCTGTTAGCAATCGTTCTCGTTCTGCCACCAGGGACGAAATTTCCCGGTTGCTCTCTCCTGCCCGGACTCGCCGCCGTTTGAAAAATGGGCGCGTTACGATCAGCACGATGACACCGAGTAAGATTACCAGCAGAAAAAGTGCAACCGGTTCCATGAAGTTTATCTCCCCGCTAATAATGGATCGATGACTGACTGTATTTCCGCTACGGATTGGAACGGTCCGATTTGGATAAATCGCAGGATGCCTTCCTGGTCTATTATGTATGTTTCCGGCACCCCCAGGTTGCGGTTGAAGATTTGCGAGATACGTGTCCCCATGTCGGGCCCATTGGGATAGCTGATATTAAAATCTGTCATATACGAACGGGCTTCCGGTTCGGTATCCACGTAATCTACACCCAGAAAAACGACCTGTCCCTTTTCAGCATATGATTGCCAGGCAGATTCCAGGTCCGCCGCTTCGGTTCTGCATGGTTGGCACCAGGACGCCCAGAAATTTACCAGCACCACCTTGCCTTTGAGTTCCGAAAGTTTTACTTCGGATGCTGTGTTGTACTCATATCCACTGAATAAAGGTACGGTGAAATCAGGCACAGAAGACCGGACCGCCATGATCGGGTTCTTGGCTTTCAACAGCCCGGCTGCCAGCAGACCGAGCAGGCCCAATAAACCGATCCAGACGAGGATTTGCACCCAGAGCGGGACTCCGCGTTTTGGAGCCGCAACGTTGGTTGGTTCTTGCGTCATTTTCCCGGTCTCCTATTTTCGTTTCTTGAGTTCTTCTTCGATGCGGGCGACATACTGATCGTCCAAAACATTTCCCGATCCTGTTACTGGCGAGGAACCATCGTTTGATGCAGGTGACGAACTTGCCGATCCCGCTGCGGGTTCTTTTCCCATTCTTCTCCATGTCCGGAATGCCAGGAAGAGCAGGGTTGCTCCAGCGATAAATGCCACGGGCGGGACGATGTATACCAACCAGTTTATTCCGGTCACAGGTGGCTCTGAAAGAACCCGGGCACCATAATAATCCACGAAATACTGCTTGATTGCCGCCGGCGATTTCCCTTCTGCCAGCATTTGTCGGATGAGTTCCCGCCACTGGTGGCAGGCAGTGGTTGGGCAAACGTCCAGTGGGGTGTTTTCGCAGACCGGGCAGAATAACTGGCTGGCGATGGCGTTCACCTGGTCATCGGAAGGAGTTGGCGCCTGTGCGGACACCTTCCTCGTCAGGAACAATGCAACGGTTAATACCAGGAATGCACCGCTAACCAGGAGGATGGTCTTAGCTTTCATTTTTTCCCTCGTCGTTTTCTTTCTCGCTCACAGGCCATGCCGCCACCAGGAAACCGAAAATGAACATCAGGCTGCCGATCCATAGCCAGTTGATCAACGGGTTATGGTAGACCTTAAAGGGCGCCTGTGCTTCAGATACATTTTCCCAATTGACAAGAACAACATATAGATCATCGGATAGGGTGGAGCGGACACCCGCGATCGTTACTGGCTGTCCATCCGGGTAATTATCGTATCGAGGATAGAGGTTGCCCAGGTACTGCCCGCCTCGGTAAACGCTCATAACGGCGCGGGTCACGATCCGACCGTCAGTGTATGGGAATTGCGCCAGCGAGTCATACCGCAGGGTATATCCAGCGAGTTGTATATTTTGGCCAACCGCCAGCGTTTTCTGTGTGGTGGTTTGGTACACCTGCATCCCCAGGATTCCGATCGCCATCACTACCATGCTCAGGTGGATCAGGTATCCGCCATAACGGCGGGGATTGCGCCTTGCAAGCATCCAGATGGCGACCATGAAATAGGTAAGTATCATGCTAACGAACGGGGTCAACCAGTTGGCGGGATCAATCAGGGCCCAGGCTGCAAAACCGATCGTCACCAGGATTAAGAGCGCAATTACGATCCATTGGGTGCGTTTGGTTATTTCAAGGTTTGATTTTCTAAATGCTCGCCAAAATTCATAAAGCGTCACGAAAATGACGAACGCCACCAGCGTGAATCCCACCAGTGCGACCCAATTTCGGACTCCCAGGATAGCTAAAACTATCGGGACGATAACTGTCGGAATGGATGGCTTCCACAAGGCGCGTCCCAGTGTCTTGTAGGTCGATCTACCCCATGCGGAAAGTGGAGCAATGCCCATTAATGCCAGCAGTGCACCGAATAAAGGTCCGTTGGCGCGTATATAAAATGGAGGCCCCACGGTTACTTTCTGCCCTGTCACCAATTCCGAGATCAAGGGGAAGATCACGCCCCAAAAGCAAACGATAAGCACGCCCATGAACAGCAGGTTATTGAGCAGGAAAAGCGCCTCCCGGGAAAACAGGGAGTGCATTTCCACCTCGGCTTTCAGGTCTTTCCAGCGATAGATTAGGAGAGCTACCGATGTGACAAATGTGACCCCGATAAAGACAAAGAACATGGGTCCGATCGCGCTTTCAGAAAAGGCATGTACAGAAGATAGCACGCCCGAGCGGGTCAGGAAGGTCCCAAAGATAACCAGGGCGTAAGTCAGGATGATGAGCAGCATGTTCCATTGTTTGAACATCCCGCGCTTCTCCTGGATCATCACGGAGTGCAGGAAAGCCGTCCCGGTCAACCATGGCATCAAGGCAGCAATTTCCACCGGGTCCCATGCCCAATATCCACCCCAGCCTAGCACATCGTAAGCCCAGCGCATTCCCAGCACCAAACCAAGTGACAAGAACACCCACGCTACCAAGGTCCAACGGCGGGTCAGCCGTATCCAGCGATCGTCCGAACGACCGGTAACCAGGGCAGCCATGGCGAATGCGAACGGGATCACGAAAGCCACAAAGCCCAGGTATAACATCGGTGGGTGGATGATCATCCCGGGATGGCGCAGGAGCGGATTAAGGCCTTGTCCATCCGATGGTATTAATGGGAGGGCTCCGGCTGGAGCGAACATGCGCGCAACGATATCGCCTCCGGAGGTTTGCCACCAGCGCGCAAAGGGGTTTTCATAAAAGATGGATAGAGCAAGGAAAAAGGCCAGAGTTACCGATGTCACTGCGATCACCCATGGCAGTAACTCCCGGTCACGTTCCCATTTTCGCAGCGTCACTGCAGATGCAAAAGCGGACATCAGCCATGACCACAGGACGAGCGAGCCTGCCTGCCCGCCCCACAAGGCGGTTATTTTTAGATAGAAAGGCATCTCGTTACTCGTCACCGAATAGACATATTGGAGTTCATAGTGTCCCGTCACCAGCAGGTAGATCAATGTGGCAACCCCCACGGTGATGAGCGGGAAGGTTAAAAGCATTGCCAGCCGGGCGGTTTCCACCCACCGGTCCGACTTGCTGAAGTATCCGGCTACTGCGGCACCCACGCTGAAAAGTGCCAGCAGGAATGTCAGCGCGAAAATGCCAAGTCCTAATTGTGCAAGCATGAAGACTCCTGGGGAATTTTTGGTAAGCAGGCCGGTGCTATAACTGCTTCTTGCTTGAATCTATAGATTTTTACTTGATCGGGAGAATGCTGACTAAATGAAAAGCTGGTTAAAGGATTTCCGGTACTTAATAAATCCATGATTCAATATTCCTAATTGCCGTTGCTCACCTGGCTTGGAACGGCTTCCTGGTACTTGGTGGGGCACTTTAGTAAAAGTTCATCTGCATAAAAAATGCCATCATCGCCTAGATGACCGGTGATGATCGCCTGGGCTTCATCACGCAGCAAGTCGGGTTTTGGGCCGTTATAAACAATGGTTAATCGCGCCCGGGTTGGGTCGGTAACCGCAGTATGCAGCACAGCAGCCAATCCACCGCCCATTTCGATGGCTGCGTTGTCACCCGGGACGTGCGCGATGTCAAATGTCAAATCCATCGTATTCGGGTTGTAGGATATGGTGGTACCAATAACTGCGCCTGAGATCCTCAGGCTTTGGCCAACCAGGGTATTGCCTTTTGCTTTTAATTCATTTACCGTCATAAAGTACTCAGCGTTCGCCTGTGTGGCCGAAACGATCAAGTAGATGATTGCTGCCATGATTAGACCCCCTCCAATAATGAACTTTCCGCGCCCTTTTAGACCCGTTTTCAGGGAATTCTTCATCTTCTACCTCCTAAATTATTTCTCTCTGGTTCCAGTGTAATTGTACATAAGTAGATTAACGCAAGGTTAGAATGGGAAAAACACTTATCATGATTAATGTAATTGAATCAAACCAGTGCGGATGGCAAATTTCACCAGCTCTGTCCGGGAATGCATGTTGAGTTTATGCATGATTCGTTCGCGATGGCGGGAAATCGTCTTGGGACTAAGTTCCAGTTGTTGCCCAATCTGCTGGTTGTTGGACCCATGCGCAACCAGTTCCAGCACTTGGCGCTCGCGCAAGCTGAGCACGTCCAGCCCGATCATGTCCACTTCGTCGCTTTCTGATTGCGTCGAGGGTTGGGTTTGCGCTGACTGTCGTGCCAGGCGCTGGTAATCTTCCAACAGCCAGCGAGCCAGGGCTGGCTGGAGAAAAACATTCCCTATCGAAATTGCATGGATTGCCGCAACCAGGTCGTCCCCAGCAGCCTGCTTGGTGATGTATCCCGAAGCGCCAGCAGCCAGCATTTGCATAAAGTATTGTTTATCGTCGTGGACGGTTAGTGCCAGGATCAGACATTCCGGACACAGTACGCGCAGCCGCCGGGTGGCTTCCAATCCATCCACTCCAGGCATCGTGATGTCCATCAGGATGACGTCGGGATGAGCTGTCATGGCTCGGCTGACGGCTTCTTCCCCATTGCTGGCCTCGGCTACCACCTCAAAATCTTCTTGGGTTTGCAGGAAATTTTTTAACCCCACGCGCACCACCTCATGATCGTCCACGAGCATTAACCTGATTTTTTTCATGCTTTTATTATTCCTTTTTTGAAAAAGATTAAGGAAGGATATCAAACACGGGGACTGCAACTTCCACTACCGTCCCAATGCCCGGCTTCGATTCAATGCTGAGTAGACCGCCCACGGATTCGACCCTCTCCCGCATCCCCGCCAGGCCCCAGCCCTGCGGCGGCACGAAGGATTGGACGGGGTCAAACCCGGCTCCGGAATCTTCCACTTTTAATGTAATCTCCTGGGGTAGGAATTCCAACGAAATTCGCGCTCGCCCTACTTGTGCATGGCGCACAACGTTGTGCAATGCTTCCTGTGCCACGCGAAAAAGAACTGTTTCAATTACGGGGTCGAGCCGCCTAGCCTTGCCGTGGATGTTGATCGCCACTTCCAGGCCTGCCCGTACGCTGTCGTCCTTGAGGTATTCCAGTGCGGAGATCAGGCCCAGGTCGTCCAGTTGAGCTGGACGGAGATCGTGGACCAATCGATAAAGTCCTTGTGACATTTGCTTGCTAAGACTTTGCAGCCGGTCCACCATGGTTTTTACTTCCTCGCGGTCACAAATTACGGTTTTTAAAGTTGCCAGTTCAAGGGAAAATGCGGTCAGCACCTGGGATGTTTCATCATGAAGTTCCCGGGCAATTCGGGATCTCTCATCTTCCTGTGCCCTGACGGTGTGCCGCAGTAATTCGCGCCGCAGCGCTTCCCGCTTGGACAACTCTTCCTGGATTCGTTCCATTGCTTCAAGTCGCGCTTGTTGAACCGCAAGCAATTGCAGTTGCCTGTCCTTTTCCACGATTTGTGTGGCGCGAAGAAGACTGAGCGTGATCAAGACGGCCAAAAGGGCTCTGACAACCTGTATTGGGAAGCCGGCAAAGGTTTGGAATCCAGTCGAGTTAAGCAAGCGGGCTGGGAACATATCTATCGCTGGTACAAATAATTGTGTAAGTCCGTACAATCCAAACCCGATGGCTGCCCATGTAAGGAAAACCATTACCCGTCTTTTCCCTGCAGATACCGCACTCATTGCTTCAGCCCGTAAGGCCATGGCAGCCAGAATTGCCCCTGGTACTGCCAGCAGGTATCGGCTCAAAACATCATAAAGGTTGACCAGGAGCGTGGTTCCAACCCGGTAGGTAAATATTGCGCTGCCAAGGATGAATACTCCATACACGATCAACACCCCCCAAACGACATAGATAGAAATCTCGGGTTTTATGTTTTGCGCACGCAGGGTCTCGATTCCATAAATCAATAGGGAGCAGAACGACGCTACCAGCAGCCCCAGCCGCAGCCAGAGAACCCAGGGGGGTAATTGAATCCCGCCTGAAACAGGTTGCAGAAGGTAGGAGTCAAGCCATTCATGCACCCCATGGATCATTCCAAATGCTGCCAGCGGACGCAGCAAGCGCGCCTCTGTTAGGGCGGGGGAGCGCTCGGATTCAAGCGCAAGTGTGAGCCCCATACCAAAGAAGGCGAGCCCATATGCAAAATAGACGATCAGTAAAACCAGATTGAATGATTGACCAGACATTATCCCTGTCTCATTGGGTATTTTACACCAATATCCATTTTCCAATTGTGCATAATATCACGGATAGATAGTGACGATAGTCACGATGGTTTGTCTCATTTTTCACTTGATTTTATTCGTCGTTGGGGTTATAAACCCAACAATTGGTTTAATGACCCCAACGATTATTGGGGCATTGATAATATATCAACCCGAAGTTACGAAATTATGGATACCCTTAGAGTCAGTCGATTATTCATTTCCCTTCGTCATGTTCTGGAGTGAAAAAAAGTACTAATAGATGAGTTGGTTC
>JADGQC010000094.1 GCA_017882125.1 Anaerolineales bacterium | reverse complement strand
CGATCCCGCTCCGGCGTGCCAGGTGCCGGGCGCGGCCGCGCCCGATTATCTGGCCCTCGCGCATGATGACGGCACCGATCGGCTTTTCCCCTGCCCGGCCGGCCAGCTCCGCCTCCTTGAGCGCTTCCCGCATGAAAAATTCGTGGTCCAGGGCATCAAAATCAAAGGTCATTTTTTCCTACCAATATAGAGAAGATGCCTCGACGCTCCGATGATCGATTCTTCCGCGCTGATCTCAACCAGCAGGTCGAGCCACATGCTGCGCTGCTGCCCCTGGAGTTTGTTGTAACTCTCGTCATCGGCTGAAATGGCAGGTTCAACTCCCGCCACCTTTAAGGTTTCGAATCCAAGCGCTTCATGCAAAGGGACAATCTCAGAAACCTTGGTAAAGTACCCGCGAAAGCCGCCTTTTGGATAATCCTCGGGGTCTTTACCGATCTCCAACAGCCCTCGAACTTCCGCCTCGTTTTCTATCCAGGCTGGGACGTTTTTAATCAGGTCACCCATTATCCCAAAACGGCTGATAAATGCCGAGAAGATGATTCCGCCTTTTCGCAAGCGGTCAAATGCTTCCTTCAGCGCCGCTTTTCGGTCGGCCTCAACCACAAGGTGGTAAAGCGGCCCCATCAGCAGAACAACGTCAAAGTATTTCTCCCTCACCTCGCTGAGGTCACGTGCATCGGCCTGGACGAGACGCACCTGTTTTTCGAGCCCTTCGCCAGCCAGCCTTTTCCTGCATTCATCAAGCAACGCTGAAGATAGATCGACCGCGGTGATTTCATACCCGCGTTTTACGAGTTCCAGCGTATATCTGCCTGTCCCGGCTCCAACTTCCAGGATGGACCCATGTGAGGGCAGATATTCATCCAAATAGCGCCAGGTCAGGTCGAACTCGAGTTGGTGCTGTTCCAGCCGGCAGTGCTCTCTTACCGGGTCGCTGTTGTAGTATGCCGCAATATCAGTGACGTCATCGATCATGGATGCTCTCCAAAAGCCTTATGTGGTTCCGCCTGCGTCATTTTCCCGATACTTTTCATAGGGGTTTTCCCCGCCGGCGCGGCCTGCGCCTGTTCATCAGCAGCCGTTCGCGTTCATTTTCCGGATAAAAGCTGAGTGCTTTATCCAAAATTACTTTTAACTCTTTTAGAAATGGGTACCTGGGGTTGAAGGTGTAAATTCGCGTGCGGCCTTTACTGGAACTTACCAGGATACCGCCAAGTTCCAATTTGTCCAGTTGCTTTTGAATGGGGGTGAGCGCCGTTCCAAAGAATCGGGATATTTCCCTGGCGTAGCCTTCGCCGAAGGCTTCAATGAAAACCAGGACCTTCTCAGAACTCTTGGATCCAAGCAGGGGTTCAAGCATCGTTTCGACTCCCTCATCAAACAATTGACCTATATAATAGATCAAATAACCTATTATATAGGTCATTATAACACAAACTATCCCCGTCAGATTTTACCTATGCAGCAGGGGATTTGCCGTTCATCGGCTCATTGTCCTGTAAAGGATTCCAGTGGAATTTGAATCCGCTGTTGTCTACTATATTATTCCTAAATTTGGATTTTGAACAATGATTCTCCCTCTTATCTCCATTGACCCGATCGCTAGGTTGTTGGTTCATATCTTTTTCTCATCAGCCTCAAGTTACCTGCTGTCTTTTGCCCGCTTTACTGCCATAATATTCGCGAGCTGGCTGATGTTTATCCCGGCGGGGAAAGCACGCAGCAGGCACTGACAGTTCGTTCAGCAGCAAGGTGCGACCATCGCCAGGAGAGCAACCAATGACAACCATGTCGATCCGAGGAGTCTCCCTGTTCGTGAAAGTCACCAGAAAGGGATATCCTTTAGTGCTCATGCATGGCGGCCCTGGTGCGGACCACATATCCATGCTGCTATTCCGGCCTTGTGCGGATCAATTCACACTGGTCTTCTATTACCATCGCTGTAATGGCCGCTCCCAAGGTGCGGAAGTCTCATCCATGACGTGGGAAAACCTGATCGCGGATGCTGAAGCGCTGCGTCTGACGCAGCCTCCTTCAGCCAGGCCGGCCTCAAGGCTGCGACATTGCTTCCTCTCAAGGTGCCACAACAGCTCGTGGCCTTCAATCACCAGAAGTGGGATAGGCCGGAAATTCTAATTATGGATCCGCTGTTAATCGTGCTGCAGCTCACTTTAGAGTGGGTACGCAGCGGCGGGGAGTAGGTAGGCACCTCAATTTTTCCCCCATTCTTTTACCAACAAGCTTAAACACCAATTGACCTTCTCCAATTATATTTTACTGGTCTGGTCGCGTGAATGATGGTTTCAGTTACCTGGCTCGGCTGACTATTACCACCCTTCTCACCACGCGGCCGCGTCTGAATGGATGATGATTCCCCCTGGTTTCAATAGTCTTTGTTCCTGTTTTACTATCTCATGCGCCACGTCCAGGCGGTCGGACTCCTTCGGGAATTCAGCGGTGAACTCGGGCGAACCGAACAATCGGCTGTCCTGGATGGCATCGAACGAAGCCTCGGGCAGGAAATCCATTGCGCCCGTTTTCCCGAGGTCCACCTTGTAATGGGTAAATGCTTCCTCTTCCAGGTCGCCAAAATCCACTCCCACTGGCGTCGCTCCCAGTTCGAACAGGATGCGGCAGAACCACGGCTCGAACAGGGCGGTATAGCCCTTGCTGCCGCCCACCGAGAGCTCTCCCAGCGGCGTCTTTAAATGAAGCGAGGCGGGCAGCTTGCTCGTATTCGACCCGCAGGCAATATCCAGGATCCTTTTACCTTGAAGGTCCGCCAGCCTGGCATAGGACCTTGCCAGCCTTCCGGTCATTTGTGCGATGATTTCCGCAACGCCGGGTTCCCTCGCCAGTTTCTGCTCCAGGTCGTAACGGGTATCCAGTGCCTGGATTGTTTTCGCGATCCGGGCACGGTCTTGCTCGTCCTCCCACATGCCACTGAGACCGGCAATTAGCCGGTCCGTCCTGTTTTCGATCTGCTCTTTTTTCATATCTTTTATATTCCTATCGATTCGCGGACCAGGATCACGGTCATGCGCTCTTTGATCCACTCCCGCTCGATGATCAGGATCTTGCCCACGTACGTCCCAATGTTGGCGGCTGCCCGCAGCTGGGCTTCCTCCCACGGCTGGACATGCTCGCGGATGCGCTTGAAGGCTGTTTCGAGGTCGGGCACGATCTTTTGGCTGCCTACCACCAGGATCACTTTTCCGGCGGTGTTGGCGTAGGGACCGATCTGGCTGGCGGTGGCGGATGCCATCACCAGGATGCCGTCCTCCGTGATCGCATTAACGCTTCCCAGCATGTAATCGGGGGCGGCAATGAGTTTGCGGATCTCCCTCCCCTGGGTCTTGCGGTCCATTTTCATGAACTTGGTCCGCAGCCAGTCATATTTGTCCGGCTCCTGCAGGGCGTCGAAAATCCCGGCGTCTTTCAGCGTTTTCGATTTCCCGGTGTGGACTTCCGCGCCCGTCGGGAGGCGCTCCAGGACGATCCGCCGCGCTTCCTCTCCGTTATTGACGATCACCACCTCGATGTTCCGTTCGCGGATCTTCTCCGCCACTTGTTCAAGCGTCATTTCGGTTGCGGGGCTTTCAAAGTCTTGGTTCATCTGGTTCATACCTTGGTATTTTCCTTTTATATCGTAATGGGGATTTTAAGTCTTGATTGTTAATTAATCGTATTAATAATGAAGAAAATGAATATGCAATTGAATGTTGTATAAAACGGGCATAAATCCCCCGAGTTGACCTATACCCTCGCTTCTAGTTCATCAGGTGATGGCGGCTGAAAGATCGGTATCCACTCATTAAGTTTGGCCTCGGGGATATACGCTGCCCCCGGAGGGAGTTGAATATTCCTGGCTGCGAGCCGTTCAAATAGGACCGCTTCCGGTGCGTCCACAAAGTGGATTTCGCTGCCGGCGCCTATTTGCCTGGCGCGACCCCGGTAATCTTCTCTTTCTACTTTCGCCCAAAATCCATAATCCAGGATGACATTCACCCCCAGCTCGAGAGCCCGTGCGGCGATCTCCCACAGCATTGCTTCGATGAGGAAGTGCCTCTCGTCGTGCTCCTTTTCCTCCACGTCTTGGCCGAATAGACGTGTATTCCATTCGTCGGGGGTCAGCCGGAGTGCAGGTAATTCCTTTTCAAGTATTTTTGCTAGAGTCGTTTTTCCCGCCAGGGGTAGCCCGACCATTAGATGTAGTGTTGCCATACGTTTCTTGTTTTTTTATGGCCCGGCTTGGATCAGACGGGCAATATTCGAATTTAAAGAGGCTGTAACAGTCTGGCTGCCTCGAGTGAGGGTGCCTTGATAGAAGGCGTCGCCGGTATGAGCGATCCAGCCATCAAGGTTGAATGGGATGGCGCTATCGATGGGTATCCATTCACCATTGTATTTACGGGCAATATGAACGTTGGTACCTGTGGCTGTGCCGCCCTCGCATGAAGGGAAACCAAGCGGATCGCCCCTTTTTAGCCGCTGGCCAAGCCGGGCTTCTCCAACTGCGGCAATATGCAAATAGAGAATATTCCAGCCGGTCCGTTCATTTCCGTCCCCATCCAGATCCTCGATCACCACACCTGCTTCCGAACGGGCTACAACCCCATCTGCCATGGCCACCACCGGGACATCCGAGGGATCACAGCCGTGCACCTGCGGGGCAAAATCGATCGCCGCCCAGGGCCGGAGTGCCGCCGCCCCCCAGGCAGAATGAGGACCACCGGTGAAGGCCCAGGCATAACCCGGCGAGAAAGGCAGGAATAGCGGCGGCTGCTGCAGGTTGGCGGGGATATACGGCTGATCCAGGTTCGCTGCCCATGGATCGCCAAACAGGTCGAGGGTCACACGCCTTAGGCCATCCGGCCCGGTGGCACGCGCATACGAGGCCTGGGAGACCAGGGAATAATAATACTGGAATGCCACCGTGGCGGCGGTCTGCCAGGGATCCGGGCGTTCGATGGTGTAATCGGGAAATACAAGCTGGGTAAGGCCGCCGGTTCGCCAGCCGTAGTAACCTGCATTCAGGATGTTTGCCGCATAGACGAGCTGACGATAAAGACCCTGCGCATTTTCATCGACATAGCCGAGCAGATAGCCAGCCGGGGGTGGACCGGGTTGGGAAAGCGCCCCGGTCTGATATTCGAGAAGGATCAGCAGGGCGCGTGGGCTGATGCTGAAATTGGTGGCCACGATATCGATGATTTCAGCCGACGAGTGGTTGGCATCCCCGATGTCTTCGCGGTAATCCTTCAGCCAGCCGGGTTGGCTGGAAACGAATGCCGCCGTATTGAATCCGTTGACAGAAGGTCCATCGATGAACAGGCTGTCGGGCATAATCTGGAGCCGGGTTCCCCAGACAGGTGAATAGGTGATCGGGATCTTCAGCGGCATTCCGGGCAGCAGGGTGGAGGCATCCGTGGGGATTTGCGGGTTATTCGCCCGGATCCCGGCTATTGTGGCGTTGAAATGTGCTGCCAGCGCAGGGAGCGTATCGCCAGTCTGGACCACATAATCCACCAGTTGGCCGGGGGTGTATACCGGTCTTTTCACCAAAGACTGGGGAGTGACAGTAACCATACTGGCTGGGGTGGTAGTAATCATCCTGGCCGGGGTGGCAGTAGGGTTCGGGAGAAGATCGAACAGCCAGGTGTTGCGGGCATGGTCATACGTCAGAGTGTAAGGAATGATGGACGTGTCGGACTGCCCATTGAAGTAATCCAGTTGCAAGGTGACATTAACAGCGCACTGATCACCCTGGCACGTTTGAGTGACGTCCAACACGGTCGCCCGGTTGACAGAATTCCAAAAGTCTATATATACCTGGTAACCGTCTTGCGAAGATCCATTAAGATTGTTCTGGAATCGATCACTAAGCAGCGTCCAGGTAAAAGTGTAATTTCTGGAATTGATATTATTGAAATAATAAGAAATGAAATCCTGTGGTGCCTGGGCCGTCGAAGTGGCCGTCTGTGGATGGGCTGATGGATAGGCCGTCAGAGTCTGGGCCACGATGGTCCCGAGGAAGTTGGAGTCCGGGTTCGTTTGGGTGGCCGGGCCGGAGAGATAAGACCGGACACAAGCTGAAAGGATTAAAAGCATCAGGGGGACATAAAAAGCAAGAAGCTTGACACGCCTCATGGGAAATCTCATTTAGTTGACTTCCCCGCCTTCTGCCCCAGCTCGGCCAACCCTCTGCAAAAAGCTTTCAAAGTGTTGACCTTTTCCAGGATAGTCCCGAGCCACAACCAGTCCCCGAAGTTGGGCAGTGTGTACAAGAGGGGGTTTTATTTGTGTTGCAAGAGGGGATCGAACCATCACGGTATCTCCAGCGGTGGACATTATATCCGGGTTCCAACCCCTAATTTCCGAGGTCCTAAATAGTGATGCTTTACGGATACTACTCAGCAGGTTTGGACTGCGAATCTTCGTTCTTTGCAACCTTTGACGCCTTCTCTGAGCCGTGCCCACCCGTGTCGGACTCGCTCCCGATGGATTCCACCAACTTGGCAGCTTTCCTCCGTATTTTCGTTCTGCCTGCCCTATTCTTCTGCAATTCCGTTAGGAAGGGGGTCGGCTCACAGCGTTTCCCCGCAATCTCAGCAATTCGATTGATCAGCATCGTGTATCCCATGCCAGCTTGTAGCGCTGCCAGGGCAAAAGCACTGGTACGTTCCAGGTAGGGATTGGCATTGACCTCCAGGACAACTGGCCTGCCATCGTCGGTAAGTCTAATGTCCACCCGGCCGTAATCGCGTACCTTCAATGCATAGGCTGCCTCTCGGCCAACGTTGGCTATCCGTGCCCGTATCTCCGGACTGAGCTCGGTGGCGACGATCGCGTTGACAGAGTTGTACTGCACGCTGGTTTCATCCGACTTGGCATCCGAGCCATAGATCTTTGGAAATCCCCCAGGAAGCTTGGTGAAATCGAGCTCCATCACCGGCAGTATCTCGCTCGGGCAATTGCCCAAAATGCTGACGTAAAACTCGCGTCCTTCGATGTATTCTTCCACCAGGGCAGGCAGATTCAATTGCGTCTGGATAAAGCTGATACGCTCCACCAGTTTGGAATATTCTGTTACCAGGGAGGAGTCATCGATGCCCATTGAAGCGTCACCAGTCAGAGGCTTGACGAACAAGGGAAAACGCATCCGGCCTGCGAATTCGATGTCATTCTTATCAAAGGTGATGGAGTTTGGATAAGGGACATCGTGGAACTTTAATAGTTTCTTCGTGATAGCTTTGTCCTGCCTTAGAGCCGACCCCAATGGGCCGGTTCCTGTAAACGGTTGGCCCAACATGTCAAGAACGGCTATCACGTGCATGTCGAACAAGTCGTTGTCGCAAAACCTCTCGCAGAGATTGAATACAAGTTGAGGTCGCTGCTCATCGAGTTTGTCAAGGAGTTCCCGCAAATCATCGGATATGCCGATAAGAGAAACCTTGTGGCCGCCCTCGGACAGTGCTCCCGCAACCTGGTCCACGACTTCGTCGTGTTCTGCACCGGCCTGGTCGCGGTCTTCCCAAAACAGTACGGACACTTTGAGTTCATCCATTTTATTCTCTTCCTTTCTATCAGGGCAATGTCATAAGTCCATGAACCGACCCGTGCGCTGATAGTTCATCGCCAAGGTTGTTAAAAATACTGCCACGCTCACCATCCGCGTGGTCGTTTGGTCGGGATCTGTTTTGAGGTCAAGAAACTTAACTCTCTCCCGCAGCTCTTTGTAAAGGGAGCTCAAGACATGTCGGTCCATGCCGGTCCAGTGGTTCACGTCGCGAATCAGTCCTCTGCGATTCGCCTCGAGGACTTCCACTGCCGGTTGCCCTTCTGCTCCTGGGAATAACGTTTTCAGGTGTTCATCGATAACGTGGTGCAGGGCGAGCTTGCTGCCAGTGCTGTCGTCACCTGCGTCGTACCACTCATCCAGAGTCATGGTCAGCTCTTCCACAGGTGTGTCCAGCGTATCAGCAGTTACGATGGGTGGCTGCCGGCCGTATTGGCGCGCAACTCGATCAACATATAGCAGCTTGGCCAGTGCGGGGGTATCCGCATAGCGCTCCCGCCATCCAGAGTCAGGCGCCAACCAGACAGCAAATGTTTCTGCAAAATCCTCATCGGGATGCTTCTGCGCGTACCAGCCAGGTATGTTGTGGACAAATCGGACACTGAAGGGATGAGGTTGGTATTTCTCTTTGTAGGGTCTCGAGAATCGCCCGAAGAGCCGCCGCCAGCCTGGCTTTGTATAGAGGCGATAGGCATAGTTGAATGCGTGTCCCGCCTCATGGCGGAGATACATCATCACTTCGGCTTCATTTTCAGCCTCTATGTCCGTCAACTGGCCTTCAAGCCCGGCCAATTTCGGATCTGCCAGGTAGAAGGGAATGCCAATCACCGGCACACCTTGAGGACATCCCCACTCATCCGAAAGGTATGTCTTGGGTCTGAAGGAGATATCGGCGCTCTCCAACTCCTGGTAGAGTTGAAGGATCAACGCCTCAAGTCGTGTCCCCGGAATCACAAGGGATAACTCACTAATCTTCCGCGATAGCAATTCGCTCTGCTCTGTCGCCGGCCTGTCCTCTGAAACGTTTCCGTGAAGTTCCGCTGTGCTCATGCATACCAACTTACTTGATCGTGATCATAATCTGACCCGTACGAATCGGAAAACTGACCAGCATAAGCAGGACCGCCGCGCGCCGACGACTGACGCGTGGTCTCGGAAAGACGACTGGTGCTGACATGGGACCCGAGCCATATGTTTGCAAGGCTGAAACTTAACGCGAAAACCATTTGGACAGGAGAGATGATTTTGCGACTAATTATGTAACCTCCTTGTGACTGGGAATGGCTCAAAGGAATTCCTCATCCGTGAGCTTCCCATCGTTTGCTAACCTTGAATATGGCGATCCGCATACTGACCTGTTTATTCTCTTTTCACGCTTCTTCTCTGATTTCCGCTTGATTAAATGCTCAGCTGCCGTTTGGCAGCTCACGAGTCGGCTTTGACGGGGAGCACAAAGCAATTTCAGTCAGCGCGGTAATAACGAGAATACCGCCCTGAATAAATATCCTTGCTATTATCCTACAGCAAATCCTATCCAATCGTATCCATCGTCTAGGGGGTCTTGGTCTCCACCAGTTGGGGGAGAAACTGCTTCTATGGAGTCTATAACATGCACGGTTAGGGGTTGATTTCCCGTAACCAGGTGTGGATCGACCAGGCCTGGCTCCGGTCTTCCCAACCGCAACCGGTTCCTGCGTCGTCATTGACGTGGGCGCCAATCCGGATTGCAAACCCGAAAATCTGCTCCAATTCGGCATCATGGGCGCAGTTTACGCGGAAAAAGTCCGTGGCGTAAAGAATCCTAAGGTCGGGTTGCTCTCCAACGGCGAGGAAGCCGGAAAGGGCAATGACCTAGTCAAGCATACATATCCTTTGTTGAAAGCCTCCCGCCTGAACTTCTATGGGAACGTGGAGGGCAAGGAAGTCATCGGCGG